>CAMBQV010000106.1 GCA_945870145.1 Akkermansia muciniphila | reverse complement strand
TGCGGGGTTCACAGGACGTTAGCAACTCTGCGACAGCCTTGGGTTTCTCTGCACCTTCGCCAATACGAATCAAAAAGCCAACCATACTGCGCACCTGTTTGTAGAGAAAGCCCTCGCCGCTGACACGAAAGAGGATCTCCTTGCCACGCTTGCTGACGGTGAAGGAGAAGACCGAGCGAACCGTGGTTTCGATCGCCCGGTGGGGATTGGCTGTAAAAGAGGCAAAATCGTGGCGGCCTACAAAGTGTCGAGCGCCCTCTTGCATAGCCACAACATTCAACGGACGGTAGACATACGTGGTATAGAGCCGGCGGTCTGGCAGACAGATGGGGTCGTTCCAGACGATGTAGCGGTACTCTTTGCCCTTGGCCGAGATGCGCGCATGAAAATCGGATTTGGCGCGCGTGACCTTGAGAATTCGGATGTCGAGAGGGAGTCTGCCATTGAGGACGCGGCAGAGCGACTCGGGTGTCATGCGCGTTTCCAAGTCTACATGCGCGACTTGTCCACGGGCATGCACGCCTTGATCTGTGCGTCCGCTCCCGTGTACGGTGACTTGATGACCAATGATCTTTTTGAGCGTCGCTTCAATCACCTGTTGCACACTTGGCGCGTTAGCTTGAATCTGCCAGCCAGAATAGGCTGTCCCGTCGTAGGCAATAACCAGTTTGAGGCGATTAGACATACTTGGCGCCATCAGGTCGTTGCGCGACGCGCTGAAGTAACTTCTTCACCTCTTCAGCTCGTTCCTTCGGACAGATGAGCGTGGCATTCTCCGAATGGACAACGATGAGCCCTTCGACCCCGATGAGCGCAGTCAGGCGGTTTTCTGAGACAACGATATTGTTATGGGCTTCTCGCTGTTCACACGCCCCGATGATCACATTCCCGTCTTGGTCTGCGGTGAAATGTCCTGTGAGGGAGGGCCAGGACCCCACATCATCCCAGCCAAAGGCGCCTCTGGCCATGATGATATTGTCAAGATGTTCCATGACGGCATAGTCAATCGAGATCGAGCGGAGGAGCGGGTAGGTCTGACGCAGGACCGCGTCGAGATCACTCGGAGAGAGTGCGACTTGAGCCACCTGTTCACAGAGGTCAGCGAGATCTGGCGCATAGGTTGCGAGGGCATCACGCATGGTGTCGGTACGCCAGATAAACATGCCAGCGTTCCAGAAGAATCGTCCGCTTTCGATGTACCGTGCCGCTGTATATGCATCAGGCTTCTCGACGAAGCGCTTAGCCTTGTTGAAGAGGGTGACCGTCTTGGTGGTGTTCAGCGGAATATCTGCTTCGATATAGCCAAAGCCTGTAGCTGGATGAGTGGGTTGGATGCCGATGGTGACAATGGATTTTTCTTGGCGTGCAACCTTGGCGGCATCCATAAGGGTCATGCGGAAGGTCTCCACATCACTCATGAGCTGGTCTGCTGTTAAAATGCAGACAACGCCCTCCGGGTCACGGCCCATGACGAGTCCACAAGCCACGGCAATGGCAGGTGCGGTGTCGCGCTTACACGGCTCGCCGATGATATTCGAGCTTGGAATATTCCGTGCCGCAATAGCTGTATCTTCCACAAGATGCTGGGCAGTAATAATGAAAATTCGATCGTTCGGGATAAAACCTGCCAGACGCTCTACGGCAAGGGAGAGGAGGGGGCGTCCTCCAAAGAGAGAGATAAATTGCTTGGGTCGCGCCTTGGTGCTGAGGGGCCAAAAACGTTCCCCGCTACCTCCTGCCAAAATTACTGCATAGACATTTTTCATGAGAAAGATTCCCTTGTGCTTAGTGAAAAGCAGTACAATACCGTATTTTGGCGGATAACTCAAATAGTGACTTATGGAAAATGGACAAAAAAAACAGGTCAGACTCTGGGTTTTCCTTGCCTGTGAAGAAGAAAGATGCTAAATTATTGCCCTTTCTTAAGGAGAATAGTATCATGTCAAGAGTATGTGAGGTTTGCGGTAAGGGTCCTTCAACCGGGTGCACAATTGTTCGTCATGGCTTAGCAAAGGCTAAAGGCGGTATCGGTTTGCATACAACAGGTATTTCCAAGCGTCGTTTTCTGCCGAATCTGCGTTCTGTGCGTTCAGTCGCTACGAATGGCGCAGTGAGCCGGGTAAAGGTTTGTGCCTCTTGCTTGAAGAGTGGCAAGGTCACCAAGCCTAGCGCTTAAGTGCGTATTGCCCCTGAGGGCTGCTTTCTCCTGCATTTTAATGTCTTTTAGAATCAAAGGAGGGTTTCCATGAGCAATAGGTCAATGAAGGCTCAAGCAATAAGTGTTGTGCTGGATGACGTTCAGGATGGTCCTGCTGATGAAGCGAGTGAAGTGGTTGCTCAGGAGTCCTTTGAAGAAGAGGGCATTGATGTTCAAGATGGTGTCGCCACCATCAGTGCGGATGAGGATGGCCCCACAGTGGATCAGGCTATTGATCCTAGCATGGAGCCTCCAACACAGCAGGAAGAGATTCGCTCTACCGATATTCTCTTTGACTGTCCTTTTTGTGGCAGTAGTCTTGCGATTGACTATCGTGGCGCAGGACTCCAAATCAATTGCACACAGTGTGGCTCCCTCGTACAAGTTCCGATTCCCTCAGGTATGGATGTTTCGGACCTTGATCTTTCCGCAGGTGAGTTATTGGTTCAGTTGTTTCAGACCCGCTCGATGATGATCAAGCGCGATCTGCAGATCACCGAGCTGACACAAGTCATTGAGAGTCTCAAGAATCGCCGAGGCGAACTGGAGCGTAATCGCATGAATACTCTCCATCGTTATGCGGAAATGTCTCATATGTGTCAGTCGATCTCTCGCACACAGGCGGAGGTGACGGGAATTTTGAATCGCATGGTGGCATTGATCTCTGAAGAACAGCAACTCTAATGGAAATGCCGTGAATACAGCGGTTGACTCTCTTATAATCGGCGGCGGACCAGCAGGTCTGACCGCCGCTTCTTTTTTAAAAGGATCCTGCAGTGTGTTGGAACACGGTGCGACGCCTGGTCGCAAGGTATTGGTGACAGGGGGTGGACGTTGCAATCTGACTCATGCGTCGTCCGCAGATGAGATTGCACCGTTATTTGGTCAAGCGTCGCGGTTTGTTTTGCCAGCTTTACATGCCTTCCCGCCTCAAGCGATTAGGTCCTTTTTTCATACTCGGGGGG
This sequence comes from Akkermansia muciniphila, assembly GCA_945870145.1. Taxonomy (GTDB): domain Bacteria; phylum Verrucomicrobiota; class Kiritimatiellia; order RFP12; family UBA1067; genus CAIZQW01. Next base: position 5,527 of record CAMBQV010000106.1, on the reverse strand, counting down.
TCGATACCTGTTGCGAACCAGATGGTTGCGTCTTTCCCGTCTCTCAAAAGGCTGTAGATGTGCGTGATGCGCTTGTACGCGCTGTGCGTGATGCAAGGGCGACACTTCACTGCGGTGTGCGCGTGGACTGCTTTGTGTTGGAGCCTGACGCGGAAACCGGAGCACGGCGTATTGCGGCGGTTCACTCCTCCGCTGGCACGTTGATTCCTAAAAATGTCCTGCTGGCGACGGGTGGACAAAGCTATCCAGCCCTCGGCTCCGATGGTTCTGGCTACGCCTTGGCACGGGCTGCCGGGCTTGAGATCATTGAGCCTGTGACAGCACTTGCCGGACTCTTCATTCCGGCTGACTGGGTCAAATCCTTGTCGGGGATCTTGTGCGAACAGGGGAGTCTTCGGATTGATGCAAAGGGCGCGTCCAAGAAACCACTGGTAGGCCCCATCCTTTTTACGCACAAAGGCATCAGTGGTCCGCCAGCCCTTGCGCTCTCAGGCGAAATCAGTGCGCGCTTGCTCTCCGAACATGACGTGACGATACGTGTCTCGTTCAAGGTGGGGCGAACCCTAGATGATTGGTCAAAACTGTTTGCCCAGTGGCGCGAGCGCCATGGAAGTCGCTCGATCCACAATCTCCTCTCGGGGGAACTGCCACGTGCCTTGGCTGTTGCACTCTGTACAGCGGCGGGGCTCTCAGACGTTGTCATGGCGCGTGCGGGAAAGCAGGAGCTGCTCTCACTTGCGATGCACTGTTCGGAATGTCCCCTGCGTGTTACAGGAACAGAGGGCTGGGAGCGCGCCATGCTCACCCGTGGAGGGATTGCGCGAAAAGAGCTGAAGGCAACCACACTGGCCTGCCGGCGCATCACGAATCTCTATTGTATCGGCGAGGTTGTGGATGTCGATGCCCCCTGTGGCGGATATAATCTCACCTGGGCCTTCGCCTCTGGCTTTCTTGCTGCTCAAGCGATCAATACAGTGTCCAGTCGCAGTCGGCAGTAGCAGTTGGCAGCTGGCTTCGCCTCGCTAGGGTTAACCCCGGGAATAAACGAGGGAATAACTTTTCGACAGGATGTACAGGATTTGGAGGATTAAAATTCTAAAGCAACAATCCTATAATTTCTCCTCGCCGAAGCGAAGCTGTCGGAAATCCTGTAAATCCTGTTAAAATTATGAAGCTTTAGATACGAAGGCGTAGGTGCTTAATTAGCCTTCAGCTCGACACGGACAGGGAAGTGATCTGAAAAGCCCATGACCATTCGATTGCCGTCAACCTTGCTGCGGACATAACGGAAGGGCTTGGGGGCCCCATTGGTCTGCACATGGTCAGGGTATTTAAAGATCGAGTAGGTCTCTGGCATTGCCTGCCAAGGGGCGGAAGGCAGACTGTTCGTCAACATGCCGGGACTGACACTGATCGAGTCAAACGAATTCCACCGTTTGGCTGCCGCATAATAGTACGTTCCACGTTCCTGCTCTGGTAAGAGTCCTGAGAGATTCCAGAAGAGGCGCTTTGTGGCATTTGTCCTAACAAGCCCTTCATCAAGCGAGAGACCCGCATCCTGCGCGAGGATAGTGGATGTGACATTGTCGTTGAAATCCCCCAGAATGAGAATTGCAGATGAGGTCTCCTTCTCAAGACGTGCATCAACAAATTTGCGGACAGCTTGGGCTTCCGTAGTTCGGATGAGGCCACTCTCCTCTTTTTTGCCAAGCTGTGACTTCCAGTGGTTGACCATCAGCGTCAACGGACGATCCTGAACAATGAAGTCGCAAACCAGTACATCGCGTTGCCCAGGAAAAGCACAGAACCAGTTTGTCCATACCGGTTGATATTTTGAGAGCATCGCCACATCAATGCCACGGGTGTCCTGTCCATTCCGATGGAGAATGAAAGGAAGATCGTATTGCTGTTCCTTTTGCAAGGTGGCCACAAGATCCTTGAGGACCTGCCGGTTCTCGACCTCTGCGAGGCAGAGGATGTCCGGTTTCATGGCTGCAATGATCTTCGCAAGGTTCGAGAGCTTTCGGGTGTAACGAAAGGTTGTCCAATGTGTCCAGCCATCAGGGGTGTAACTGTCATCATTGGGATTGTCCGGATCGTCAATCGTGTCAAAAAGATTCTCAACGTTCCATGAGGCAACCACAAGGGTGTTGGACCCGGCAAAGGTCACGCCAGGGATCAGGAGCAGAAACAAAAAAATATGTTTTAGGTTCATAGAAAATGGTTATTTCACTTTTCCGATTTCAAGTGAGGGGACAACATCGAGGAGGAAGGCGGCGTCGCCTGTGACGCCAAAGCCCATGCCGGCAAGTCCGGCAATCATGGCTGCATTGTCGCCGCAGTGTTTGGGTTCGGCCAACAGGAGGCGCGTGTTGTGTTGCGCTGCGAGCTCGGTTAGCCGTTCGCGCAGGCGACGATTCAGCGAGACGCCACCCCCTACAGCCAGAGAACTGTAGTTTTTCTTGTTCAGGGCAAAGGCGCAACGGTCGACCAAGGCACTGACAATCGCCTCTTGATAGGACGAGGCGATCTCAGGGATATCATCAGGGGTGGCAGGATGGTCTTTCAGGTGATACATCAGCGCGGTTTTGAGTCCGCTGAAGCTGACGCACATCTCCGCCTGCATGGAACCTAAAGCGGGATTGCCTGCACGTGGCCGCCCTTTTGGGAATGGGATACTTGAAAGGGTCTTGGCCTGTTTGGCTACCTTGTCAACGACCGGACCGCCAGGGTAGCCAAGCCCTAAGAGTTTAGCTGCCTTGTCAAAGGCCTCGCCAGCGGCGTCGTCGAGCGTCTGGCCCATGACGTGATACTCGCCGGGCTTAGGGATGTCAATCCAACAGGTGTGCCCGCCTGAGACCACGAGGGCAAGCATGGGACACGCTTCAAGGGGATCAGGTGCGTCTGGTTTCAGGAAGACCGAATGGATATGCGCCTCCAGATGGTTGATACCGATGAGTGGCTTCTTGAGCCGCATGGCGAGTCCCTTGGCTGCGGAGAGGCCGACAATTAAGGAACTGGCAAGGCCGGGGCCATAGGTGACAGCGATTCCATCTAACTGGTCGTAGGTGACGTGCGCGTCTTGCAATGCCTGTTCAATGATGCCGTCGATCTTCTCAAGATGGCTACGCGAGGCAATTTCTGGAACGACGCCGCCATACGCCTGATGCAGCGGAATTTGGCTATAGACGACATTGGAGAGCACGGTGCGTGCATCTTTTACGACCGCTGCGGCGGTCTCATCACACGAGGTTTCAATTCCGAGTAAAAGCATGTCTATTGTCTTTCGTCACCGACTTTTAAGCAGTAAAGACGTGTGCTGTCGCGCAGGAAGAGACGATGATTGACCAAGACCATCGGTCCCCATGCGTCACGTCCTTTACCGCCCATGAGTTCATGGCGTGCTAAACGTTGATAACCATCTTTGCTGATGCGGGCGAGTGTCAGGGTGCCCATGTCGTTCAAGAGGAAAATTAATCCATCCCGGGTTGCTAGAAAGGGGCCTAACCCAAAAAGTTCATCCTTGCCGCTGGTCCAGAGTCGCTCGCCTTCGAGAGTCATGCAGGCAAGTTGCTGGCGGTCTCCGCCGCCATCGTTCGGGAGGATGGAATAGAGGTGTCCGTTCAAAAAAATCGGCGTTTGCTGCTCGCAGGCAAAGATTTTCTTTTCGCGTTTAAACAGTAACTCGGCTTTCCAGGTATCTGTCGCATCCTTTGAGACACGGAACATGGCGCTACCCGAACCATAGCCTGCTGTCATGAAGAAGCGATTGTCGCTTAAGGGAACAGGCGAGGGTGCTACAACGCTGGGGGTGAAGGCGCTCGTCTTCCAGAGTAGCTTGCCACGCGCCTCACCGTCGGCTTGCACGCCGATAATGCCTCCTAAACCAGCATAGACATACTGACGAACGCCTTCAAAGGTCATGACCATGATCGAGGAGTGTGACATCTCAAGTCCTCCTGGCGAAGGCGTTTCAAAAACAGTCTTGCCTGTGACAAGATCGGCTCCGCAAAGCACGACATTCGTTCCTGCTGGAGCAAGGATCACCATACTGTTGTCGATCAGCGGACATTGACCCGTATACCACAAGGGAACCTTTGTACCGTACCGTGCGACCATGTCCATGCCCCATTGATACGTGCCATTCGAGGCCACGAGGGAGAGAACATGGCATTGGGGCCCGATGGAGATGACAGAGCGACCGTCTGTTGCGACAACGGTGCGGGAGATACCGTGGTTACGCTTTGTTTTAACACGATAGAGATGCTCCCAGCGCAGTGCCCCTGTGTCGGCGTTCAGACATTTTAAGACATCGCCACTGCGTGCCTCGTCATAGTCCAGCAGATAGGCGTATCCGTTGTCAATCGCAGGCATGGCGTGGCCGTCACCGACCTCGATCTGCCAGAGAATTTCAGGGCCTGTGGCTGGCCATGTCGTGAAGAGCGCAGGGCTGTCCGTGCTGATGTTGTCTTGCTGGTCGCCCCTAAAACTATGCCATGAACCTTTTAGTTTACCTGCGGACACGTCATTGAAAAACTTGGAGCAACCCGTCAGATCAACGACACGCGCAAGTGACTCGGCCTTGGCTTCAGCTTGTGAGCCTTGAAGCTCGGGTGTGCGTTCTGAAAGATTCAGAGGCTCACTCCGCAGCCAGGCATAAAGAATGCATCCCGCGAAAAGGATCGCAAGCGTTGTGGCCCAGAGAGGGATGCTTTTGTGAGGCATATTAAACTGATGTCCGTGAAAGGATGCCGAGGACAGATTCCATTTGTTCAATCAGGAGAGGAATGAGTTGTTTTTTTCGCGAGAGGATATCCCGGCAGACAAAAACGCCTTCGCTCATGCGTGGGAACGCGACCTTCCGAATGAACTCAGCATCGCCCTCGATTACCAAGATGGAACTTAAAGCTGTGAGGTCGGTAATCATCAGTGCTGCAAAATAAAGTCCATGGCGCGTACAGGCTGTCCGCAGTTCGCTGAGCAGTTCGGCTTTACGTTCGATCAGTTCGTCTGTGCTGTTCACTTCGACCTGGCTTACTCGGAACTGCTTGCCACACGCGGTGTAGGGCTTTGCATCCATGGAGAGGATTTCCGGGGCAGGCACATTCATCAGTTGCTGGGAGGAATTGAAAATTTCACGTCCAAAACGTTCGATATCCAGATCGACCAGTCCAGAGAGGTATTCAGCCATTTCACGGTCTGTGTCGGTCGTCGTGGCGGAGTGCAGCATGAGCGTATCGGTGAGGATGCCTGCGAGGAGCAAGGCTGCGATCCCCGGAGTCAATACGGCCTTCTGCTCGACATACATGCCGGCGACGATGGTCGAGGTGGCCCCGACAACACGATTGATGAAGGTGATGGGATAACGCGTGGAGAAATTGCCGAGCCGGTGGTGGTCGATAATTTCCAAAATGCGATAGTTGTCCATGCCTTCAACAGCCTGCCCGAGTTCGTTGTGGTCAACCATGATGATATCCAGATTGGGCTCATTGATCAATTCGCTTTCGCCAAAGACGCCCACGACGAC
>CAMBQV010000105.1 GCA_945870145.1 Akkermansia muciniphila | reverse complement strand
TGAAACAAAGCCCCTTCCGTTTAATCACGGGAGGGTCTTTTATTTTTACGAGCAAAACCCTTGAACCTCGGGTTCGAGAAGGATACCCGTGGCGGCAAGAACGCGGTTTTGCATGACTTGCAAAAGAGCAAGAATGTCAGAGGCGGTGGCGGTGTCATCCACAGCAATGATATTCGCGTGGAAATCCGTAACCGTCGCCCCACCAATGCGGAGACCTTTACAACCTGCCTGATCCAAGAGTCGACCAGCCGAGTTGTTTGACGGATTTTTAAAGACCGATCCTGCGGTACGCAGGCCTGCCAGAGGAATACGTTTGACACGAATCTCACGACGCTTCGCCTTGATCGCTTCAGGATCGGCGCACGTCAACCGTAAAGCACAGGCAATCGCAACACGGCCTTGAAGCCCAGCACACGCGCGATAGGCGAAGGCCAGCTCAGCACGGGAGATAACCCGAAGGCTACCATCGGACTCGACACAGCGTACCCAGAGCAGGTGATTAACGATCTCATCCCCGTGCGCGCCAGCATTCATTGCCAGCCAGCCCCCAAGGGTTCCCGGGACACTTTCCAAAAACTCAAGGCCTGACCATCCATCCTCTGTCAGCTTGTCGAGCAAAGCAGGTCCGCGCCATCCGCATCCGAGAATAAGGGTCCCATCCTTTTCAGGCCCATACTCACAACAGGCCTCTTTTGAAAAACGAATAGCACAGCCTTCCAAACCCAAATCGCTTACCCACCTGTTGGCCCCTGCACCAAAGAGATGAACAGGAATAGCCTCTGCTTTACAGGTACTCAGAAGAGCTGCCAATGCTGTTTCATCTGCGACTTCGAGACGCCAGGGAATAACCCCTCCCACGCCATAATAGGACCACGATGCTAGAGAACCGTTTGCAACACCCTGGACGCCAGGAATCCCATCAGGTTTAAATTGGACAGGTTCGAGGGCTTTTGCGCACGCATGGCGGACCTCATCTGCCAATTGAATCACATCGCCAGCGCCGGCGATCAAGACAAAATCACCTGGCTGGACATGACGTTTCAGATAGTGCCAGGTCTCTCCGATGGAACGCGCCAAAAGAATTGGCTTGGAGGGCAGTTGCTTTCTGAAGTGCGCATACAAATCGCAGGTCGAGCCCCCCGGCAGCGGCGACTCTGAAGCGGCATAAACGGGCAATAAAATGACCTCATCCGTATCGGCGAAGGCCGCAGGAAACTCAGGACCTAAGGCTAACGTCCGGGTATAGCGATGGGGCTGAAAAACCACAATCAGCCGTTTAGGCTGCTGTAAACGCGCCATTTGAATAGCGGCATGTAACTCCTGCGGATGATGCGCATAATCAGCAACATAAGAGACCCCTGCCCGCTCTGCGATACGTTCAAAACGTCTTCCCGGCAATTCCGAACACGCCACGGAAAGATGCTTAAGGATTGCCTGCGGATCAACACCGACATGCAAAGCGGCAGCGGCTGCGCCAAGAGCATTGATGATATTGTGCTGCCCTGAGACGGGCAAGGTGACGCGTCCGAGAAGCGTTCCGCGCATATAAAGATCAAAAGAGGAACCATGTTGGGTCATTTCAGCATGCACGGCACGCAAGTCAGCCTGTTCGGAAAAGCCGAAGGAGATCACAGGCACTCGCGAAGATTCTTGGGCGATCGCATGTGCGCGCACGTGGTCTGCGCATACAGCAACACCAGTTCGCGTCTGAGCAATGACTTGCCGAAAACAATTGACCAAGTCAGCTTCGTCCGCAAAATGTTCCAGATGATCCACATCGAGATTCATCAGCACACAGACTGCGGGATGGTAGAGCGCTAAAGTGCCATCGCTCTCATCCGATTCTGAGACCAGCAGGGAGCCCTCCCCCACACCTGCCACGCGACTAAGGGTAGAGGTTGTACCTCCGATACACCAAGACGGACCGTAACCGCATGCCTGCAGGAGGCGCGTGGTAAAGCAACTGGTCGTGGTCTTACCATGCGTACCGCAGACAGCAACGGTTTGGCCCTCTGACATCAGCTCGGCAAGCACTTCCCCTCGCCGGAGAACAGGAATCCCCTTTGCCCGTGCAGCAGTTAGTTCTGGTTCATCTGAATTCACAGCAGGTGTCTTGACCACACAGGTCACCGTGGAATCAATATGTCCGGGGGAGTGCCCCTCTTGGACCTGAAGGCCTTCACCTGTCAACCAAACAGCCAAGGTATTAAACGCGGCATCACACCCACTGACACGCCATCCACGCGAAGAGAGGATATAGGCGAGGCCCGCCATACCCACACCGCAGATGCCGACAAAGTGAACCGAACTCCCCTGTTTTCCGACTGTCTTCATACGACCTATTACCTAAAACTTAAGAGTTAAGCGTTTGGCGTTGAGCGTTCAAACTTTTAACTCTTAAATTCAGAAATTGCTCAGCTCTTTATGCCTAGGGTATTAACTGCCAACTGGTACTGCCAACTGCCACTGCACCTATTACCACGACCAACGATACGAAAGGCGGCCATCATGCGCGGTATCCTGCAACAGGCGCTTCAGATTAAGGTTCATCCCGATACCGGGACGGGAGAAGAGATCCAAGAAGCCACGCTCCTCCTCATATTTATAGACCTTGATGCTCTCCTCATCGAGAAGCTCTGCCATCTTGGCGCGCGCATCGTCAGCATAGCCAATGCCGTCAATCAGACCATTGGTGACCGCCTCATCTGCTAGAAAGACGCGTCCGTCCGCTAGAAGGGCGACATCCTTCTTCTCCATTTTCCGATTCTCGGCCACAAGCATGACAAAACGATTATGCATGGCTGAGATGACATTTTGAAGCAACTGCTTATGCTCCGGTTTCACGTCATTAAAGGGATTTAAGAGGTCTTTGTTTTCCCCTGATTTGACTGTGACATCCTTAATGCCAATCTTCTGGGCCAACTCTTTAAAGTTGTACGACTGCATGATCACACCGATGGAACCGGTCAGCGTGGTCGGGTGGGCCATGATGTAATCCGAGGTAATGGCGATATAGTAAGCCCCCGAAGCGGCAATATCCCCCATCAGCGTCACAACCTTACGATCTTCCCGTGAAGCCTTAAACTTCTTCAGTTCATTATAGAGAATGTCGCTATCCGTGATGCCACCACCCCCGCTATTCACCTCAAGGATCAAGCCGCATACCTCTGGATCATGGGTTGCCCGCCGGATCGAGCGCAACACGGCATTAGCATTCCCCGCCTTCCAGTCGTCCTCACCCAATATAATGATCCCTTCAACAGGGATTCGCACGACCTTGACCTCTCCGGTGCCATAGGACCACGTCTCCTTCATATGAGGAACCTCATCCTCTCCCCCTCTATTCGACGCAATCGTCGAGAAGGAGAAGGAACCGCCGCTCCCAGCATCCTCCACAGCAGCTATACCGACCGCAATCAAGGCAACAAAGACTCCCATGCCCACCACCAAAAAAAGAATAAAGAAACAACCACAGCCCTTCCACCAGCTCTTTTGCGTATTTTCGTTTGCCATAATACTCCTTAAAGTGAATACATTATCATACTTTCTCGCTGTTGCAAACTCCGAAAAAATCAAGTATAATAGAACCTTTCATGAACGACAAACTCAAAATTAAATACGCAAAGACGCGTTCCATCTGGCGAGATGTCGCCGATGCGGCTCGTACGACCATTCACATGGAAGAGGGCGAGAAGGAGCCTAGTTCGGCATGGAAGCGACGCATGTTGCTCTCGGAACATTCTCCGATCCGCCAGATGATCTTCAAATGGAAGTGGGTCAACCTCAAATATTGGGTCAGTGTTCACTTTGTCCGACATAAGATCGGCATTGAGCATTATGTGAGCACACAACGAACCGACCGCACGGGCCAAAACCGTGATGACATCCCGCAATCGGCCCTAGTGAACCACGAGTGTTGCGCCAATGCCCAGGCCCTTATCACCATCTCGCGCAAGCGACTTTGCCGCCAGGCATCCACGGAGACAACTCTGGCCTGGAAAATGGTGCTGGACGAGGTGAAGAAGGGCGAACCCGAACTCGTCAGTGTCTGTGTGCCAGAGTGCGTCTATCGCGGCTTTTGTCCAGAGTTTAAACCGTGTGGTTATTCGAACACCGTTGCTTATAAGAAGGCCCTCAAAATTTACCGTGAAGGTTCAGAAGCGTGACCTTTGTTAAGGGCATGGAGTGATCAGTTATCAGTGATCAGTTGAGAGTTAGCCAATCCTGAACCCCGCCCCCTGAACCCTTTAGAACAGATCATACGTGTGAAGAAGGAAATCTGTAACGCCAACCCTACCGGCGATGAAAGAGGCGCCACAACCAAAACCGAATATGTGCCCACCAGCTTGGCTTTTTGACAGGCTCGGGTTGAGGAGAGCGACGCATATAATCTCGATCAGAAAGTGACATGATGGTAAATGATAGCAAAAGACGCGCGGGGAACACAACCCTGACTTCAGACGCTCAAGCCACTGAGGGCGAACGGCTCCAGAATATTCTCGCCAAGCGCGGTGTCGCCTCGCGTCGCCATGCTGCGGAGCTAATCCAGACCGGCCAGGTCACCGTCAATGACGCGCGCGTCCTGGAGCCTGGGTTCCGAGCATTTCCTGAAAAGGATCTCATCTGTATCAATGGACAGCCACTCCCCAAAGAAGCTGAGCACCATAGGACCATCCTCTTCTATAAACCCCGCGGCTATATTTGTAGCGCTGACAATGAACGTGGCGAGACAGTGTGCGACTTTATGAAGCCCCACTTCAAAGAGCGCCTCGTCCCGGTCGGACGCTTGGACAAAGAGAGTGAAGGCCTCCTACTGATGTCCAATGACGGGGAACTGACCAACATCATGACCCACCCGCGTTATGGCCACACCAAGACCTACATTGCCCGTGTCGCAGGTCACATGGAGGACCACAAGATTGAAACCCTCAGGTCCCGTCTTGAGATTGATGGGTATGTCATTGAACCTGTCGAGGTCGAGGTCTTAAAGGTCGGCCGTGACCATACCCACAAGATTGCCTTTACGCTCTCCGAAGGACGCAATAAACAGATCCGCAAGATGTGCTCCCTGGCTCACTTTGTCGTGCTCGAACTCGTCCGCGTGCGAATCGGACCTATCAAAGTCTGCAACATGCAACCCGGGGAGTTCAGGGAACTGACCGATGATGAAGTCGCCGAGTTAAAGAGGAACAAATGACAAAACTACTGATGATCTCGACCCTCTGTCTGGCAGGTTTTGCCACTTTTGCGCAGGATGTGGCATCGACCAATCGGCCAACGACCTGGGCCCAACCGCTTCAGCAGGCGGGGCTACCCAATCTGAATCAAATCACAACAAACCTCTATCGAAGCGCCCAGCCGACTGAAGAAGGGATGCAGAATCTGAAGAAGATGGGCGTCCGGACTGTGATTAATCTGCGCTCCTTTAATTCCGACCGTTCGGAGATCGGGCTCTCTGGCCTTGCCTACGAACACATCTACATGAAGGCGTGGCATCCGGAGGAGAAGGAGGCGATCCGTTTTCTTCAAATCGTGACTGACGAGAAGCGGCTCCCGATCCTCTTCCACTGCCAACATGGCGCGGACCGGACAGGCATCATGTGTGCGCTCTATCGCGTGGCGGTTCAAGGGTGGACAAAGACGGAGGCTCTACGCGAACTGAAGGAGGGCGGATATGGCTTCCACAATGTCTGGGTCAACCTGCCACCCTGGTTTGAAAAACTCGATATCGAAGCCATTAAAAAGGCAGCCGGCATCAGCACCCCCACCCCAACACCCGCCGCGACTCCCAAGGGACCCGTCACAGCGCCTTGACGCAGTCGCTTTTTTCAACTACACTAACCCTGTAATATTAATCTTGGAGGTTCTTTTATTATGCGCATACAATCATTCCTCTTTCTCTGTGGCTGTCTCTATCTCAGCATGATGGCCTCGGCGTGTCGTTCGCCTCGGGCGAATCTCGAGTTCTCACCTGCCATGGCGCAGACCTTTGAAATTTTCGTTGAAAAGAACGCGGATGCCTCAAACGCAAAACAGCTTGGTGAGATCGAGGGATACATGATGAGCACGCTCCCGCAACACTTTGCACGGCAAGGTCTCAGCGGACGCATATTGTTCAATATCGAGGAACATAAGCCGGGTCCAAACACCAAATTACTGTTGATCAAGTTAGTCAATTACACGCGTATTGGTTATGCTACGACCATGGGAATCCACGTCACCTTGAAGGAAGGGTCTACTGTACTGACCTCCTGGCAGGAATCTGCCCAGACTTCGCGCCCTTGGCCCACATTAGTGAACTCATTAAATTTAAAGATCGGTACCAACCTCAAGAAGTATTACGCGCCAGCAGCACCTCTCCCAGCGCAAGTTCCTGTTCAAGCCTACTAAGCAACGTCTACGACTTCCCCATAACTGTAGCCTAGTCGCCATCCTGTCATGTCCCGTATTAATATTAGCGAGCTGATTTTTGAAGAGAACATCGCCCGCCTTGACAACGTTGCCCTTGTTGACTCGGGAGACTCTCTTTCGTATCGGGAGCTTCAAAAGCGGGTCCAGGGGGTTGCTGAAGTGCTTTCGCTTCGCCAGGTCAAACCCCTTCACCGCGTTGCGCTACTCTGTCACGACAGCATCGACTATGTCATTCTCTCACTCGCCGTCCTCTCGCTGGATGCGGCGATTGTACCGATTGCCCCTGACCTCATGTCTGATGAGCGCCAAAGCATCCCTGAACGCATGGACGTCCATTTTATCCTCGCAGACTTTTCCTTGCTGCAAGCGCCCTCGAAAAACATGCTTCCCACTTCGCTTGGGCTGAAACGTACCATCACCCTCTCCGTCCGTGAGGCAGCTCCTGAGACACGCGACCACTATGCGGAGATGCGGCCAGCGTTCATACGGTTTTCTTCCGGAACCACAGGTGTCAGCAAGGGCGTCGTCCTCTCACATGAGACGATCCGTGACCGAACAGATGCGGCCAACGATGGCTTGAAGATCACCTCTGATGATACCATCGCCTGGGTGCTCTCCATGAGCTTCCATTTTGTCGTCACCATCCTGCTCTTCCTCCGAAAAGGAGCGACGATCATTATCTGCGGTAATCCCATTCAGGATGCTATGGTTCAAGCATTGAAAAACTATCCGATAACACTGATCTACGCCAGTCCGATCCATTATCGTCTTCTCACGACCTCCACAGCCATCTCCCAGGAGCATTTTAAGACACTACGCTTGGCAGTCTCCACGGCAGTACGGCTTCCGGAGCAGGTGGCAAAGGACTTTTTCAATCGCTTCCAGTTCCATCTTGCCGAAGCTTATGGCGTCATTGAAGTCGGACTTCCCTTCCTCACGCAGCAAACCGGCTCGTTCCATCCCGGACGTCTGGGCAACCCCTTGCCCGCCTTCACCGTCCGCTCCGCGGAGGACGGCGCCGTCTTCTTGCGCGGTAAGGGACTCTTTGATGGATACTTTTCGCCCTGGACCCCCTATCCGCTTCGTGCCACCGAGGGGTGGTTTGACACGGGCGACCTGGGCGAATTGGACACCGATGGAGGCCTCACCTTGGTCGGACGCATCAAAGCAGTCATCAATTTTGCCGGCATGAAGATCTTCCCCCAGGAGGTCGAAGAGGTCCTCAACCAATTTCCAGCCATTTCCGAGTCCCTCGTCTACGGTGAACCCCATGCTGAATATGGGCAACTGCCCTCTGCAAAACTAGTGCTGGCTCCAGACACAAATACCCTCAACGAGCGGGAACTCCTCACTTTTTGCAAAAAACATCTCTCCACACATAAGATTCCCAAATCCTTCCTCTGTGTCGAGCAATTGCCCAAAACCGCCAGCGGCAAACTTAGACGCTACTAGTATTTTTTGCACTATTTTAATACTGTTTATAGTTGACATACTAAATCCAGTATTGCTATACTGCAAAACATGGCAAGAAAAATAGTCACAATTAAACAATGCTGCACGGCAAAGATGGGTTATTCCTTCCGAATGACGCCCACCTATGTACCAGATGGCAATGTATTACTTGTCCAACCTAAAGATGTCACAGCGGAAGGGATATTACTGCCGGACCGTGACACTCGCATCCAAAGTACAAGTGATAACCGCCTCGTAGCTGGAGATGTACTACTCATCAGCCGGGGACGCTTCACGGCAGCCACCTTTGACGGCTCCATCACAGAACCCTGTATCGCCACGTCAGCCTTTCTGATTGTGACACCCAAAAAACAAGCAGAACTCCTGCCTGAATACTTAGCCCTCTTCTTCAATTCAGCCGATTGCCAGAAACGCTTCAGGCAGTTACACGAAACCACCACGATACCCTTTATCAGCCTCAGCAATCTGGAATCCATTGAGATCTGCGTCCCTACGATTGATCGTCAAGCAGCTTTGATTGCCCTGGATCGGATGAACAAAACCTATTCCCGTCTTTCCAGCCGAAAACTCGCTTTACAAAAACAATTGGTTGATCATGAATTAACCCTTTTAACACAGGAGCACTGCCATGTCTGACACGAAGAAGTACACCCAGGAACAACTCAACAAGACCCTCTGGAATGCCGCGGACTCCTCACGCGGAACCGTTGACGGCGGCGTTTACAAAGACTATGTCCTTCTGCTCTTGTTTTACAAGTATATCAGCGATCTTCATCGCCACAACGTTGCCAAGCTTGTTGAACGGTACGGGGACGACAAGGATCGTATTGCGCTCCGCCTGAAGAACGAACGCTT
>CAMBQV010000104.1 GCA_945870145.1 Akkermansia muciniphila | reverse complement strand
GGTATCTGGTGACCAAGGATACACGTACCTCGGTTCCCGGGGTCTTTGCTGCAGGCGATGTGCAGGATCGTCACTTTAAACAGGCGATCACCTCTGCAGGGACAGGCTGTATCGCAGCGCTTCAGGCCGAACGTTATCTTGCAACACTTTAAAGAAAGTTTTATTTTGGGCAAGACTCACATAAAAAAGGATTCAGCAAAGGCTTCAGTACGCCGGATCTATATGATTGGCCTGCTGGCGGTCGTTTTACCCGCATCGCTTTGGCTTGTGGGCTGCATTCATAACCGTTTCAAAATACCCTCTTCTTCCTCCAGGCCAATTGTCAAAGTCATGGAGGTCACGGGCTATTGCAACTGCGGCATCTGCTGTAGCTGGGAATATCCGTGGTACTCCCCTTTCGGACTTTTCGGCTCCCCTGTTATTTCAGAGGGGAGTGGCAAGGGAAAACGCAAGGTTGTCGGACAGACTGCAATGGGGACGGAGGCTGCGTATGGGACAGTCGCCGCTGACAAGTCGCTCCCGTTTGGAACCATTCTCTTTATCCCAGGATACGGCTATGGGCGCGTGGAAGATCGGGGCGGTGCCATCAAGGGGGACAAGCTGGACCTCTGGTTCCCCTCCCACTCCATGGCCAGAAAATGGGGACGCAAGAAAGTCACTGTAAAAATTTGGAAACGTTAACACGAGAAGGACCTTTAGCATGAACGAAGAGACCAAGATGAACGAATCTGACACCAGTCGCCACTTCCTCAAACAGTGGATCACTGAAGACGTCGCCGCAGGCAAGACGGGCGGCTGCGTCACAACGCGCTTTCCTCCAGAGCCGAATGGGTATATTCATATCGGCCACGCCAAGGCGATCTGCATTGACTTCGGCATGGCAACAGCCTTTGGCGGACAGTGCAATCTCCGCATGGACGACACCAATCCATCGAAAGAGTCGGATGAATATGCGGAAAGCATTAAAGAGGATATCCACTGGCTCGGTTTTGACTGGGGAAAGGGCTACTACAACGCGGCTGATCTCTTCGATCAAATGTATGAAATCGCCGAGAATCTGATAAAAAGCGGCCATGCGTATGTCTGCAACCTCTCGCAAGAGGAGTGGAAGGCCTATCGCGGGGTTCCCACCGAGCCCGGCAAGGAGAGTCCGACCCGCAACCGTTCCCCTGAGGAGAATCTCGCACTCTTCCGCCGTATGCGGGCAGGCGAATTCAAAGAGGGTGAGCAATGCCTCCGCGCCAAAATCGATATGTCCTCCCCCAATATCCATTTTCGCGATCCCGTCATCTATCGTATCATGCATGTCCCCCACTACCATGCCGGGACCAAATGGTGCATCTATCCGATGTATGACTTTGCACACCCGATTGAAGATGCCTACGAAGGCGTGACGCACTCGATGTGCACACTTGAATTCGAAGTCCATCGCCCGCTCTATGATTGGGCCATTGACCGCATGGACGAGATGGGTCTGCTGGTTCTCCGCAACGGCGTCAAGATCCGTCCTCAGCAACGCGAATTCGCCCGCCTGAACCTCAGCTACACTGTGATGAGTAAGCGCAAACTACTCCAGCTCGTGCAGGAGGGTCATGTGGAGAACTGGGATGATCCCCGCATGCCGACCGTCTGCGGCCTGCGCCGTAGAGGCTACACGCCAGAGGCCATCCGTGAATTTTGTGAGCGTATCGGCGTCTCTAAATTCAACAGCCAGACCGATGTGGCCCTTTTGGAATACTGCCTCAGGGACGATCTCAACAAGCGCTCGACGCGACGCATGGCGGTTCTGGATCCGATCAAGGTCGTGATTGACAACTTCGAGGAGGGTGCGATCCCCTTTGCAGAGGCGCAGAACAATCCGGAAGATCCCACGACCGGCACCCGGCAGATTCCGTTTGGTAAAGAACTTTGGATCGAACGGGAGGACTTCATGGAGGTCCCTGCCAAAAAATTCTTCCGGGTCACGCCCGGTCAGGAGGTACGTCTGCGCGGTGCCTGCTTCTTCACCTGCACGCATGTCCTCAAGGATGCCACAGGCGCTGTGACTGAAATTCATGGCACCTACGACCCTGCAACCAAGGGTGGCAACGCCCCTGATGGACGTAAGGTCAAGGGAACCATCCACTGGGTCTCTGCCCAACATGCAGTGCAGATCCCCGTACGGCTCTACGACCGTCTCTTCACGGTTCCTGATCCGCTGGGTGTCCCGAACAAGGATTTTCTCGAGTTCCTCAATCCGGCTTCCGTCAAGACGGTCACCGGATATGGCGAACCTGCCTTGGCAGAGGCGAAAGCTGGCGAAAAATTCCAGTTTGAACGTCTCGGCTACTTCTGTGCTGATAGTAAGGAGTCCAAGCCAGGGAAGCCTGTCTTTAACCGTACCGTCACGCTCAAAGATTCCTGGACCCCGCAGAAAGCCTAAACATGAAGTGCTGTCTTAACAACCTGTCAGCACCCAAAAGTCCAGCCGCGAACATTCATATTACACTGGGGACAGCCGGACATATTGACCATGGCAAAACCTCGATCGTCCGATGCCTGACCGGTTGCTGGTGCGACAAATTGCCCGAAGAACAGGCACGGGGCATGACCATTGACCTCGGCTTTGCCGTCTGGGAACGTCCTGACGGCAGACGTGTGGGCGTCGTTGACGTCCCCGGGCATGAACGGTTCATCCACAACATGGTGGCAGGCGCGAGCGGCATTGATGTGGTGATGCTCGTGGTTGCAGCAGATGACGGCGTCATGCCACAAACCATCGAGCATGTCCAGATCGTACGGATGCTCGGCGTCAAGCGTGGCGTCATCGTGATGAACAAGGTTGACCTGGCTGACGAGGAGAAGCGCGCCTATGTTGAGGCTGATATCCGAGACTGCGTGGCCGGCACATTCCTAGAAGATGCACCCATGGTCCGCTTCTCCGCCAAGACAGGCGAAGGACTCAACGACCTTCTGACAACACTTGAAAAGGTTGTGGACGCGACTGCGGAGCGCGATGATTCCGGTCCCTTCGAATTACATGTAGAGCGCGGTTTCGTATTAAAGGGTCTGGGGACCATTGTTTCCGGTATCCCCCGCGCGGGTTGCGTCAAACTCGGTGACGAGGTGGAACTCCTTCCAGATGGAACACGCCACACCGTCAAAGGTATTCAGACGTATGGGGCGCCTTCTGAAAAGGGACGGGCCGGCGAATGTGTGGCCTTGCGGCTTTCAGGCATCACTACCGAAATGGCCACACGCGGCAAGGTCATTGCTGCACCTGGGTATTTTAAACCCTCCCGTTTCCTGAATGTCAAATTCTTCTATTTGCCTCATCATGAGCGTCCGTTGGAACCCCGTACCTCAATCCGTTTTCATGTCGGCACCTCAGACACCCCAGGACATCTGGTGCTGCCCGAACTCGCGCGTCTCGCACCTGGAGAAGAGACCTATGCGCAAATCCAGTTGAGCAAGCCAGTGGTCGCTGCTCCCGGCGACTTTTTTGTCCTCCGCCTCCTGAGTCCGGTCAAGACCCTTGGCGGAGGAACCGTGATTGACCAGTCTGAGATTAAGTTGCGTCGAGGCCGAGGCAATTGGCTTGAAGGGCGCATGGAGAAGGAAAAGGCCGTCGATGACGAGTCCCTTGCCTTATTACTGGCTTTGAAGAGTGCAGGCGCGACCCCCTGCCATATCGACAATTGGGCTCGCCAAGCCAATGTGACCAAGGAGGCCGCGAAGGCAAAGGCCGCCACTCTGGTTGAGGAGCAGGAGGTCGTCGAGTTCCCCGGGGACCGTTACATCACCCACGAAGCGCTCATGACCGTGGCAACGGATCTTGTCAAGCGACTGACTGCTCTTCATACTGCTCACCCCCTCCACCTTGGTTTTGAGAAGAAGAATATCCTCAAAGGATTTACCGGCACGCGTATGGTCATTGACCGCGCCTTTGAACACCTGTTTGCTAAAAACCAGATCACACAGAAACAGGAGTTTATCACGCTCTGCGGCAAAGAGCCGCACCTTTCGGAGAGCGAGCAACGCGCCGCTGACCAACTGGCCCGCCTCTTCCTGAATGGAGAATTTCTCACACCGCGACCCGACGAACTGCCAGCCTTGACTGGCCTGAAGCAGGAGCTGATTGACGAACTCTTGATCAACCTCCGTCAACGCAATATCCTGGTTGAACTGGCAGACCAGATCCTCGTTCATGCGATTCATCTTGAGAAGTCCAAACAGGTCCTTTGCAATCATCTCGAAAAGCATGGGCGCATCCGCCTTGCCGAATACAAGGATCTTCTCAACACCTCCCGCAAATTTGCACTCCCCCTGCTCGAATACTGGGACAAGGCCGGCATCACCAAGCGCGTCGGTGATGACCGCGTCTTGCGAACACCTTGATTTAGCCGTTTTTGGGATTGCAGAATCAAAGTAAATATGAGACTGTTTTAAGTCGTAACAAGAGAGCAACACTCTAAAAAGGAAAAGGGGAGAAAATATGAAGCGTTTACTATCACTGTCAGTTTCACTGTTGTTAGCACTAGGCTATCAGACAACGGCACGTGCTGAGCGTCCGGTTACCGAAGGGGCAAAGGTTGGCGAATGGACCATGGATTTTGAAGCGGCAAAGAAGCTTGCGAAAGAGAAGAATCTGCCCATTCTGATGAATTTTACAGGAAGCGATTGGTGTGGCTGGTGCAAGTTGATGGACAAAAACGTCTTTTCAACCGAGGAATGGAAAACGTATGCCACACAAAACGTGGTGACCGTTTATATTGACTTCCCGAAAGACAAGAAACTGGTACCTGAAAAATTTGTAGAGCGTAACACGGAATTGAGCAAAAAATTCAGCGTGCGGGGCTACCCCACCTACATCCTCCTGGCCTCTGATGGCGAGAAGCAGATCGGTCAACTCGGAGCCTCGCGCACAGCAACGCCTGAAAGCTTTATCCAAGATCTTCAGAAGCAGGTGGACGTTCAAAAGAAGATTGCCCAGCTCCCTGCGAAGGATAAGGCGC
The DNA here is from genome assembly GCA_945870145.1 of Akkermansia muciniphila. Classification (GTDB taxonomy): domain Bacteria; phylum Verrucomicrobiota; class Kiritimatiellia; order RFP12; family UBA1067; genus CAIZQW01. The sequence goes on along the minus strand of CAMBQV010000104.1, from coordinate 3,954 downwards.
AGTATGACAAGCTAATGGCCGACGTCGAGGTCGTGCAAAAGGAGATGAAAGCATGGCTCGAAACCAAGCCTAAAAAGAACGAAGAGAATGACATGAAGTATAAAGATTTCGCGAAGCGCATGCAGGTTTTGCAAGAGGCCATTAACGAAATTATCAAGCGTCAACAATAGAGTCCCGCTTGTTTGCGGTTTAGTTTGATTGGGACTGAACCGCTTTTCAGCTTTTCTTTTACCCTCTTTTATGATAAAAAGAGGCCCTTTTCATCGTGCAAAAGGTGTTTGCACAGGATCTGGATTTTTACGTGTACCTTAAACAAATTGAAATAACAGGGTTCAAGAGCTTCGCGGACAAGACGCGTTTGAATTTTGAACCTGGCATGATTGCGATTGTCGGCCCCAATGGGTGTGGCAAAAGTAATGTCTCTGATGCGATCCGCTGGGTCTTGGGCGAACAACGCCCAACTGCCTTGCGGTGCGCCAAAATGCCAGATGTTGTCTTTAATGGCACCGATACGCGCAAACCCTTGGGAATGGCCGAGGTCTCAATCACCTTCACAGACTGCGAAAGCATCCTAGAGTCTGACTTTCATGAGGTCACCATTACCCGTCGCGTCTTCCGTTCAGGCGACGGCCAGTATTTTATCAACAAGACTCCAGCCCGTCTCAAAGACATCCACCGACTCTTCATGGGCACCGGTATCGGCACGACCTCCTACTCGGTCATGGCCCAAGGACAAATTGACGCGATTCTCTCATCAAGGCCCGAAGATCGCCGAGCTGTCTTTGAAGAAGCCGCAGGTATCACCAAATTTAAAGCTGACCGTAAAGAGGCGATGCGCAAGATCGAACAGACAGACGCGAACCTGTTACGTCTGGCGGATGTCATCCGTGAAGTCAAGCGACAAATTGGTACGCTTCAACGTCAAGCGGGTAAGGCGCAGAAATACAAAGAACTCAGGGATGAGTTGCGCGGCCTTGATATCTTCATAACCCGTCGGCGTCTCGGGGCTCTGGATATTCGCGTTCGCGAACTGGAAACCTCGATCCATGATCTCACTGAACTTCTGGTCGAGAATCAAAGCAACGTTGCGGAGTCCGAGACTGAATCCGCCAGCATCCACAGCCTCATCCACGAGATTGAAGAGCGCATCGCCCTTTTGACTGAGCACGCCACCCAGGCTGACAACCGCTACATCCGTGCGCAGGAAGTGATCAAGGTTAATGAGCAGCGCATGGACGAGTATCGTCTCTGGTCGGAGCGCGACACCCGCGAAATCACAGACACCCAGACGCAGATCGAACAGATTCATCTTCAATTGGAGTCCCTTGCGCAAAAACGTGAGCTCATGCAGCAAGCAGCAGACGTCGGCAAGATCAAGCTCGAAGAGACGCAATCCCGTTTTGACGCGCATAAAGCTTTAATTGACCAAACCCGATCTCAGTTGCAGCAGGGGCGCCAGACATCGATCGAATGCGAGCGCCGAACCGCTCAAATCCAACAAACGCTTTCAGAGATGGAAAGACGCCAACGCGAACTTCTCATGAAGCGCGACCGACTCTCCTCTGAATATCGCCAACTTGAAGAGAACCTTGCACGCGTCGAGGAGAGCTTCACAGAGGTGAACGGACGCTTACTCTCTTTCAAAGAGGCTGTTGAGCGGGTTCAGGATCGCTTTGAAACCCTTGACCAGGAGCGCACTGACGCGCTCACCGAGTTGCGTACACTTCAAGATGAGACCAGCAAAATTCAATCGCAGGTCGCCGCAAAGCGCGCACAGGTCGATTTACTGAATGACCGGCGAGAATCCTCTGAAGATTATGCAGCGGGCTCAAAGATGATCCTCGAGCCCTCAAATCCGCTGGGTATTGACACAAGCTCTATTTTAGGCACGCTTGCAGATAAATTTAACGCCACGCAAGAATTGCGTCTCGCGCTCGAAGCCGCGCTTCGCGCGTGGCTGGATGCCATTGTCGTTCGTGACGCACCTGCCGCACGCCGCGTGGTTGCCACCTTACTGGCAAAGGGAACCAGCGCCGCCGCCAAACTGATCATCGCCAATACGGATGAGACAGACCCGACGTCTGAGACTCCCATGCTCCCCGTGTCTGCAGGGCTCTCTCCCCTGCTCAGCCATGTCCAAGTTACGGATGACTTCGACGCTGCCGCACGCCGCATGTTGGGCCACGTTTTACTCGCCAATACTCTTGAGGATATTCCAGACCCCCTGCCCCACGGGATCAGCGTCGTGACCCGCACCGGTGCGATCTTCCATGCCGACGGCACCGTCGAAGTCTGGATGCCCGACAGTCAAGTTTCAAGCCCCCTCGCCCGCCATATCTTGGTTGCGGACACCGAAGAGCAACTGATCGGCCTGGAAGATACCCTCGCCAAGAACCGTGCGCGCCTGGAGTCGCTGAGCGCACGCACCCATGAACTGACCACGCTGTTGAACCAGACGCGTCAGGAGATGGATGAAAACCGCCGTAAAGCAGCCCAGACCGAGGGTGAACATCAAACCATCAGTCGTGACGCAGAACGTGCACGTCAACGCCTCAACCTAGTCGCCACCGAAGTCGATAGCCTGAAATGCCAGACTGCCGGCGATGAGGCTACCAGCGACCAGCTACTTGCCGAGCTTCAAGAGGTGACTGCCAAACGCAATCGCCTGATTGACGAGACATCGCAGCAGGCCGAGCGCCTTCATGAGATGGAGATTACCTACGGCGACATTTCACAGCACTTGACCGAATGTCGCATCCAAATGTCCAGTATCACGCAACAACTGGAACACACCACCACACAAGCAGACTCGCTCCAGACCCGTATCGACGAATTAGATCGCACGATACAAGGCCGTGCACGAGGCGTCATGTCCTACGATGAGAGCATCGCCCGCCTCAACGCAGAGAATGAGACGCTCGAAACAAACCTTGAGCCCATGAAGCTGGAGGCAGAGGCGCTTCACGAGAAGATTGAAGCGACACGGCGTGAACGTGCAGGACATCAACGCGCACTGGAAAAGAACGATGCGATCCTTTCCGAACGCCGACGCGCCCTCGAGACGATTCGTGACAACAAGAACAGAGCCGAGGTGGATGTCACTGAATCGCGCATGAAGCGTCAAAACCTGATTGACCATATTTACAATGAATACGGACTCTCCCCCGACGAACTAGTGGCGCATCCTGATCCAGTTTGGAAGGGTGGACAGCCTCCTGTTCCCGAGATCGAGTCACGCGCCTCCGAGTTGGCGGCTGAAATACAAGCGCTCGGACCTGTCAACCTGGTGGCCATTGAGGAGTACAAGGAGCTGGAAGAGCGCTATACCTTCTTACGCGCTCAAGAGGACGACCTGCTCAAGTCCAAGGAACAGATCATCCAACTGATCACTATGATCAATGCGAAGTCGAGCGAACTCTTCCAGACGACCTTCGCCCAGGCCAATGCAAACTTCGAAAGCATGTTCACTAAGCTCTTTAATGGTGGTCAAGCAAAACTGGTCCTCTTAGAGAACACTGAGGATCCCCTGGAGTGTGGCATTGATATTATTGCGCGTCCCCCAGGGAAACGTCCCCAATCCGTCACCCTGCTCTCTGGTGGCGAACGTACCATGACCGCTGTCAGCTTGCTCTTCGCTATCTTCATGATCAAGCCCGCCCCCTTCTGTATGTTGGACGAATTGGATGCCGCCTTGGACGACAGCAACATTGGTCGCTTTGTCCTCGCGTTGAAAGAGTTTTTGATTCACTCGCAGTTCCTCATCATCACGCACAATCAGCATACGATTGCAGGCTCTGACATCGTCTACGGTGTCACCCAGCAGGAGAAGGGTATCTCCAAGATCGTCTCCATGCGGTTGCGCGAAATTGGAAACAAGGAACTTGCACTGGGCTCGCCCCAGGAATCCCTCCCGACCGTTGAGGTTGAAGAGGAGAAGCCTAAGCGGGCACGCAA
>CAMBQV010000103.1 GCA_945870145.1 Akkermansia muciniphila | reverse complement strand
GCGGGTGGCATAAAATAAGCCCACTCCGATCGCGATCACGCCTAGAATGGCCGCGATAGCCCGAATAAACTGCAACAAAGGTTGTAGGTTAGGTGATGTACCGGTATCTGTCTGTCCGAAATCTCTCATGTCTATCTCCTGTTATGTTTTGCTTCTGCCTTCATTGGACTCTTCCTGCCGTTTCTTCAACGTCGCGGCAATGCCAATGACGAGCAATAGTGAGAGGGTGCAACCCAACCCAAGGTAAGTGGGACACTGAGCCTCTTCTTGACCGCGCTGAATCGCGGCCTGGTCTTGGGGTTGTGCGCTTTCTGCCCATGCAGCGATCTTTGAATAGCCGGCTGCAGTGCCCGCAGCTCCAAGTAAAAGAGGAAGCAGAGCAAGAACAGTGAGAAGCCTTAGTCCCTTTCTGGATTTAGCAAGGCATGCGACAACAATGCTAGATACCAGAAGACAGAAGGTCGAAAATAAACAAAGAAACCCAGCAAACCCGCAAACTTTTATGAATTGAATCATGCGTTGACTCCTGCAGAACGTTTAATAGACTCTGTTTTTGTGAAAACTTGGATAAGTTTGTTCGTATTTTTGACCTTTTTGATGGTTAAGGCAAGTTAAAAGGGCCTCCCCATTCCATAATGTCTAATTGTCGGTCCCCTTGTCCTCTTTGCGGTTACGTTGAGAGAAACTCCGCAGGCGAAAGAACGCGTACGCCTTGCATCAATGAGGCGGGGTAATGACGTTTATTTCCCGTGACTAAGCTACTGCTCAACGACAATGCTGCTTCGACAAACACAAGATCGTCTTGATCCGGGAATTGGTCACGATGCTTTGCCAAAGCAAATGAAGCAGGAATGCCGATGGCGCGAAAGGCATCGAGGATATAGTGCACCCGCACTGGCGGAAGCTTGAACTTTGGACGGCATAAGACCTCTTCATATTCTGCAAGGATCGCATCTGAAATGATCGGTCTACAGTGGCCTTCGAGAATGGCATCCAAAACCTTTCCTGGGATGCTTTCAGGAAAAAGGATTCCCGAGACAATGACATTCGTATCAAACACGGCTTCAGAGATCATACGTGAACCAATCTCTTTTTTCGTTCTTTGCGCATGGCTTGGATCTCCTTGTCAACGTCTTCCATCGACAGGTCTCGACGTTTTTGGCTATCTCTCCGGATGGCAGAGACGGCTAATCGCGCCCGTGCCAAGCGTATGGCTTGCTCCAGTTCAAGAGGATTTTCGTCCTGCCCTATTTGGACCATCAACGCCATCGGCACACCGTTGTTCGTCACCAACGCGGTTCCATAAGTCTCTAAGGTCTCACGCACCAGTAAAGGCGCCTTCAAATCTTTAATGGCTAAGTAGTTCATGAGGATATAATAATCTGATTATAAGGAGATTGTCAAGTACTCTCTTTAAGTTAGGGTAAGTGAGCATCTCATTCACTTTTTCCCCACGGATTAACATACTTGTGTCGAAGGTTTTTTTTGGTAAGCTATCTGACACGTATGAAGCATAATTTCTTAGCAGGTAGTGCCGTGTTACTGTTGGCATTGGTTTTTCAGGTGAAGGCCCAGACGACGTCCACAGCGACGGGTCCTGTCCGTTACGAGGATTTTGGGGCCAAGGGGGACGGTAAGACCGATGATTTCGAGGCACTGGTCAAGGCGCATGAGCAGGCCAACAAAATGGGCCTGTCTGTGAAGGCCAGTGATACAGCCACCTATTTCATCGGCGGAGGGAATCGCACGATCTTCGTCATGACCGATACGGACTTCGGCAAGGCGAAGTTCATTATTGATGACACCAAACTCGAAAATCACCGTGTAAATGTGTTTGAGATCCGGTCAGCGTTGAACCCGATCAAACTGAGCGGGATCAGTTCGCTCTCCGTGGGTCAGCGCAGGATTGAGGCGAAGCTTCCCGGCCCTTGCCTTGTTGTCGCCACGGATGCCAGTACCAAACGGTTCATCCGCCGTGGCAAGAACCAGAACAGCGGGTCGCAACAGACCGATGTCTTTCTGGTGGATGAGCAGGGGAATGTGGATCCGAAGACGGCGATCATCTGGGAGTTCAAGCAGGTGAGTCGCATCGAAGCCTTGCCCGTGGACAAGACACGGCTGACCCTGCGCGGAGGGCAATTTACAACGATTGCCAACTCTACGGAAGCTTCTGAGTACCATGCCCGCGGCATCAAGGTCGGGCGATCCAATGTCCTGATCGAAGGACTGGAACACCGCATTACTGGGGAGGGCAAAGAGGGGCCGCCCTATAGCGGCTTTATTAACGTCAGCAGGTGCGCGAACGTGACGGTCAAGGATACAGTCGTGTGTGGCCACAAGACCTATTCCAAGATCGGATCTGCAGGCTCACAGGTGCCCATGGGCAGTTATGATATCTCTCTCGGAAGCTCGGTTAATGTGGCACTCGTGAATGTTACCCAGTGTAACGATATTATGGATCGCAGCCGTTGGGGGGTGATTGGTTCGAACTTTTGCAAGAATCTATCGTATGAGGGGTGCAAGTTATCGCGCTTTGATGCCCATCAAGGTGTGGTCAATGCCACCATCCGTAATTCGACACTCGGTTACATGGGTTTGAGGTTAACGGGATTTGGAGAGTTTCTCATTGAGAACAGTACGGTGCAAAGTGGGAACTTCATCTCGCTGCGCGAAGATTATGGCAGTACCTGGAAAGGCAACATCACGATCCGTAACTGCCGATTCATTTCGGGGCAAGGAGGTAGAATCCTCGACGGTTCTAACGATGGCCAGCACGACTTCGGGTATACCTGCTATATGCCAACGCGCCTGGTTGTTGATGGCTTGATGATTGACGATAGCAAATCATCGAAGAAGGGTCCGGTTCTTTTTGGGAACTTCAATCCCCAATTTACCAGTGCCGCCTATAAACAGCCCTTTCCCTATGCGGTTACCCATGAGGTTGTCCTCAAGAAAATCACGACCACCAGCGGCAAGCCATTGATGATCAGCGATAATGACTTCATGTTTAAATCGGTGAAGGTGACGGGGCTGCCGCCCGCGGCGGCACAGTAGCAGTAGGCAGTGGCAGTTGGCAGTGAATAGTCACGGGAACAAACGAGGGGGCAACTTCTTTAATTAAGAGTTAAGAGTTAAAAGTTAAACGTTGAGAGTTTGAACGCTTAACGCTGAACGCTCAACTCTTAACGGTGAAGTTTTGGAAAATGAAAGTGGAGATCACAAAGTATAAACCTGCGGTGACAAGGGAGGTCTTGCTCTTTCTAGCAGGGGCGCTCTGGTTCTCTGTCGGTTGTCTACTCCTCACCTTCGCTGTCTTCTGGTTGCGCTCTGCAGAAATGGGCCAGCAAATCATGTGCGGGGGTGCGGGGATACTCATTGCGTTGCCTGTCCACTATTTTGGGTTGTTGAAAATTGTGGACAAAAACATCGCGCGTCTGATGCCCGGGGATGAAAAAAAGTGTCTTTTTTCTTTCATGCCCTGGAAAAATTATTTGATCATTCCCGTGATGATTGCCCTGGGGGTGTTTCTGCGCCATTCAGCGATCCCGAAGCCCTATCTGGCGATTTTTTATGTCGGGATGGGGATGGCGCTCCTCTTGTCGAGTCTGCGATACCTGCGTTATTTTTTGCAATATAGGCACGCCCGCCACTCGCAGAGCTGAGATAAACGCGGGGGGGGGGGACTTTTCTCACAGAAGGCATCCGCCTACGCTATAAGCTACGGCGTGACAGGCAGAGAGCACAGAGAAATATGTATCCCGAATGAATGATGAAGACCTTTTCTGTTGCCCTATTCCATAGATGATTGATACTTAAATTGGATTCCTCCGTGAGCTCTGTGGGCTCTGTGAGAAAGAAACGGCTACACATTTACGGAGTACAGGAAGGTGGGCGGCGGGGCATTATTCTACAGTCTTCGCTTTCTCTGGGACAGGATCTGCCAAAAGGGGTTCCGTCTTCTCTTCTATCACACGCATTGGGCCTGAAGAGAGTAAGGTGGGGGTCTTTTGAACGGTCGGGGGCTGAGGCTCTGTGGGGGTGACACCTTTCTCTTCAGGTTGTGAAGGAACCGGGAGGGTGTATCTTTTATTGTACAGCAGATTCGTGTGGACTGTATTGTCTTTGTGTCTCTGCTCAAACTCTTTTAGCCGTACCTCTGCTTCGTGCTCTTTTTTGAGTTGGTCTAACTTTCGATACTCCTTGTCGAGCATATCCCCAAATTTAGGCGGTTCGGCCAGTTCGCTGTTTGACCAGCCTTTGGACCAGACACCATCCGCGTTGGTGTTTTCTAGCCGGCGGCGTGCATCGTTCTGAGCTTCCGTACTTCCTTTAACCACGTGTGGCGTCAGGAAGAGCATGAGCTCAGAGGAGTCCTCTGTGTTTTCGGTAGAGCCAAAGAGGTAGCGGCCAATCAGCGGAATATCCTTTAAGACAGGGATGCCACTGTCATTTACGATATTTCTTGTTTTAATAAGTCCCCCCAGCATGATGGTCTGCCCGCTCTTGACAGAAACATCTGCCTGCAACTTAGTTGTGCTGATGGTCGGGTATTCTACTTTGTCTGTTGAACCAGTTGAAGTGCCACTAAAGGATTGGGGCGCACCGAGCGTTTCAAACTTCTGATCAACGGTCAGGGTCACATTCCCGTTGGGGCTGATTCGCGGCGTGACCTTGATGGTGACACCGAAGTCGCGCTGTTCATAGTCCGGCACTTCTTGATAGGAGCCTCCGTAACCGCCGCCGCTGGCACGTACGCCCTTATAGAGATACCGCATGTCGGTAGATTCCAGAACAGCCTCCTTGTTGTTGACGGTCATCAGTACCGGGGATTGAAGCACCTTGGATCGACTGTCAGTTTTTGATGCTTCGACGACCATGTTGAGATTAAGCTTATCGAAAAGGAAATAATATTTCGCGCCGGCAGCTCCTATGCCTGTCCCAGCCGCTTTGGCTACATCTTCAATGATGCTACCGCTGGCACCCCCACCGCCCATAGCGGAAACCTTATCACTTGATTTTTTTAAGATACTGCTATGAACCCAGTCTATGCCTGTCTTGATGGTGTCATTCAGTGTCACTTGAAGAAGGACGGTTTCGATGATGACTTGTTCGAGTTCAACATCGAGATCTTTGATAATGGCTTCAATGATGGCCATATCTGTCGGACTAGCCATGATGATGAGTCCGTTGATGCGCTTGTCAGCCAGGATGGTGATGTTTTCCTTGCTGAGCTCTCCCACTTTACCCGTGCCTTCTCGGTCGGTAGGCGTTGTACGGGGAACAGGCGTGGGCGCAGGTGTTGGCGTCGCGCTGGTCAAATTCGCGTTGCCACTCGGGGTAGGGTAGGGAGAGGAACGCTTGTTACTGGTTGAGGAACTGCTTTTGGAACCCGTGGTGCTTTTTGATGCGGACGCATTGCCGATGAGTTCATTGAGGACATCTGCGATACCCTTTTCGCTGCCATCCTTGGAACTTGAGCCGTCGGCTGTGGCATGTTGGAGGCGGATGATCTTGACTTGAATGTCTGGGGCTGTTGGAATGTCGAGGACTTCGATGATCTTGTCAAAGAACAGCATGTTCTCGGGACGGGTGACGACGATGAGCTTGTTGGAACGCTCATCTGCAATGACTTGGACCTTGCCGCGGATCATGCCACGGTCAGCATCATTGACCATGGCGGAGAGGGTCTCATTAGCAACCACTGGCGTGGGCGTGGTGGTCGGTGTTGTTGGACGAATCAGCCCGGGGGGAAGCGTGCGCCCCAAGAGGGAGGAGGTGGTGGGCGAGACGGTTGAGCGCGTGGTGCCAGGGCCTCCAGAGGTATTCGACTTGATCTCCTCTTTGGCTTGTTGTTGCTTTTGTGACTCGGCGACAAGCTCCTCGATGCGTTTCTTGATATCATCGGCTTTTGCGTACTTGATGGTGCGGACCTGAACCTCGTCGGTGATTTCGATCGGCTTGTCAATAAACTTAACGATTTCTAACATACGATTGATGTTTTCTTGGGTGTCGGTGACGAGGATGGTATTGGTCCGTTCAAAGACCTGGAAGAGTCCATCGGGTTTCTTAAATCCTTCGAGTGCCTTCTGTCCTTCTGAGACGGCGAGGAATTGGAAGGTGATCATCTGGCTGATGGTGCGCCCCATTTCAGGGTGGAGTCCTTCAGGCTCGTCCATGATGGTATTGATGCCTTCCGTGCGTACCTTGCCTTTTGCAAAGACCTTGAGAAATTTTTTGCCGTCAGGTACGAGCACGATGCTGTTCATGGCGAGGGTCTTTTCGATCGCCTCCAGATACTCCTCTTTTGTGAGTTCGATCTCGGGCTGGCTCTTGAGCGTGATGGTTGCCTTTGGAACGTCGGGGGCTGGGATAAGCGTGCGGCCTGTTGCTTCAGCATAGGCCATGAGGAGAATCAAGGAGTCGGCACCATTAAAATTCAATCGCGTGGAGTTGGTCTTTGTTGTGGAGTCGCCCGTTACGACAGAGGTGGCTTCTGAAGAAGATCCCACGAGGCTGGACTCTGTTGCCTCAGTGCTGGTGGCAGGGAGCGTTTTTGCAGGGGTGAGAGGCGAGGTTCGCGAGGGCATTGTCCTGGCTGTCGGAGCTGTTGAAGGCCCGCGGGTCAAGCCGGGAGGCAGGGGGTTGGTCTGGCTGTGAGCGACGATCACGCTCAGGAGGAGCGCGCAGGCTGTTCCAAAGGGGAGGAGGTATGTTTTAAGTGTCATGATCTGTTGTCCTTTTCCAAAAGAGAGGTCTCTGGTTTATTGCTTAGCGTCGCCGCGCATATAGGCGCAGTAGAGCGTGAAGGAGCCTTTCAAAATACCGGGTTTGTTTGAGGGCCGGATTGTGATTTGACGCATGTCGAGCATAGCGCCTTTCTGATCGAGGTCATAGAGAAACTTGACCAGTTGTTCAAGAGAGCCTTCCCAGCTACTACAATCAAGGGGTAGCTCATAGACATCACCGACCTCAATCTCTCTATTGGCTTGGCGGTTGGAGATGGTCAAGCCTTGCCGGGTTGCTGCTGTGTCCATCATGCTGAGCCAGTAGGTGACGACATCCTTCTCGTACGGGAAAGGGGGCATCATGGAGCGCATGGTCTCATACCGCTCGGTCCATTCGGTTCGGGCCGCGATGAGTGCGCGCTCTTCCTGAAGCTTCTTTGCTTCGCGCTCGTAGTTGCGCTTGGCAATGTTCAGGCTGATCTTTTTCGGGCTGTAGGAGAGTGCGGCAACGCCATAGAGGAGGACCACCCCTAAGATCAGTATGAGATTCTTTTCTTTGAATGAAAGTGCGGTCATTTGTCTTTCTGGCTTTCTTCAAACTTGGCATCAATGTCGAATTTATGCTTGCCCCTGCTTGCGGAAGGGCCCTTCAGTGTAACAACGTCAAAGAGGGGTTTGTCAGCATCGGTATCCTGATAATTTGTAATGATGTCCTTGTAGGTATAAACCATCGAGGGGTCATCAGCATCTCCAGAAATCTTAAAGCCCTCCCCTTTCTTGTAGACAAAGCTGAGCAGGGTGATTCCTTTCGGCAGGGATTCTGAGGCGATCCGGAGCATCTCCAGCGAGGAGCGCGTACGATCTCTGTAGGACTCGATCAATTGGACACGTGAACGGGTGTGGGACACTTGCTTGTAGGCTTTTTCGTGGGCCTTCGAGTAGGCTTTCGCACGATCCATCTTGAACTTGTAGTAGGTTGGCGATCCAAAGAGGACGCCCATGATCACGAGCCAGAGGGTCATAGCAATGGCAATTCCTGTGTAGATGCGCTTGGCTATTTTAGCTTCTGCGACGGCTTGACGCCAGAGGGCAGGGGTCAAGTCCATGGTCGCGTTCTCGCGAGTACGCAAGGCGACGCCTTCGACGCCTCCGTCTTCGTGCGGAGGCTTGTGATAGGTGATCGGCGCATCTAACAGCTTGAGAATCGCGTTGTCGCGTTCAGCGTCTGGCAGGTTATTGGTGACAATGAGCACTTCCGAAGCGACACAGGAACCGGCCTCGAGCTCGGCACTCAAAAAGGACAAGGTGATCTCTCGGACGAGCGATTCCGTATCGGGTTGGTGGCCCATTCCTCGAATCAAGACAGGTATGCCATGATCCATGATGATCATATCCCAGCCGTCATCGAGATCCATCAAGACCACCCGACGTCCCGGGCGTGTCAGTTGCAAGGGGGCACAGAGGGATCGGAACCAGCCGAGTCCAGAAATGTCGGTGCGGGTGACATGTAGTTTTTCTAGGCGCAGGGCTGCGCCGATGTCATCAAAGGTGATGGAGGGCATCGCTGCGCAGAGAACCCAGAGGTCCATCTCGGTTTCCGCGAGGATCTCATGACCGATGGTCAGCTCCTCGCCACCGAAGGGCGAGAGCTTGTCCATCTGAAGGTCAACTGCATCGGCGAGCTCTTCCCGCATCTCCATGGGAAACTTAATCACCTGCACCAAGAGTCGAGAGAGGGGTAGTGAGAGGACAACGTTCTTGACGTGTGTTGCAGCATGCGCTTCACGTACTGCGCGCGCGAGCGGCTTGTCAGCCTCAACCACTTCACCGGTATTCGCAGGCGTTTCTGTTGCGGAGTCCTCTGGAGAAGCCTCCAGTGGCTTTTCGGTAATTGGGAAAACAGCGCTCTCGGCTTTCACCCAGTTTTCACGCCCTCGCAGACCATAGCGCACACTGCGCAACAACGTCTGTTCAAACGCCCAAACTATGCAATCTTTTTGATTCATACCATCTTAGGACTTATTTTATCAAGCCCCTACGGATCCTCTCTCCATCTCAAATAACGAATCTTGTTGCCATTCAGTTCGGCAATGGCCTCAATGCGATGTGAAATACCAGCAGATCGGCCCTCAATATTCAACCGAAACACCTTTGAGGTGACGTCTACATACTGTTGAATCGTGGCCGGTATCCCTGGGATTCTCGACATAAAATCGCCAACAGACTTAAAAGAGAAGTCCTCCTCCTCTTCGGAAGTCCCTGTTGTTGCTCTCCTGCTACTCGCGGAGCTGCTGGTTGTGGCTCTTCTTGATGACACTCCTAACACCCCCAGCCCTCGGCCCTCTCGC
>CAMBQV010000102.1 GCA_945870145.1 Akkermansia muciniphila | reverse complement strand
TCAACCTCTTTGCCGTTTGTGGTCCGCCAGAAATGGAGTGAACAGGGTTGTCCGCTGTAATCGTTCCACGCTTTCAGATGGTGGTAGACTAAGCCTTCCAAGGCCGCGCCGTCTATTTCCTGTGGAGCATCAAGCGGGCCCTTCGGACGGATGGTCCGAAAAACGCCAGCATCAAAAAAGAAGAATTTGTCGTGCCCGACCGTCTGACGTTTAGCTCGTTTTGAAAAGACAGGCAATCGCGAGGCGATCAATAAATCTTCAAGGATGGCAATGAAGCCCTCGACGGTTGTCCGACTGACGCCGCAGTCCCGGGCAACAGTACTCGTGGTCAGGACTGAGCCATGTGAGAAAGAGACGGCCTCCAGAAAGCGCGAAAAATCACCTAAGTTACGAACCAGCCCCTCCATCTGGATCTCTTCACGCAGGTAGAGTTCCAAGTAGGTACGTAAACGCTTGGACCTGCTTTGCGCCGCAAGAACGATCGGCAGGAGTCCGTCTTGAAGCGCAGACGCCAACGAGAACTCCTCGCCAAGCTCAGCGGCGATGAACGGGTGACAGGTGGAGAGGATGGCCCGTCCCGCGAGCAGGTCGGCTCCTGCGCGCTTCAGCTTACGAGCGCTCGAACCTGTCAGGATAAAGCGTATGTCCGGATAGCGCTCGATCAATTGATGAACGACATCCAATAACGCCGGCACCTTTTGAACCTCGTCAATCACAAACAGATGCTTGTCGGCGTGCCCACGCACAATGTCCGATAGCCGTTCAGGCTGCGCAATCAGGGGTCTGCAGATGTCCGGCGAGAGCAAATCAATGACATGGGCATCTGGGAAACGTTGGCCGAGCCACGTTGACTTGCCTGTCCCTCTCGGACCGAAAAGAAAAAAACTCTCTTTTGGGGCAGATAATAGTCTTTTTACCAATTTCATGGCAAAAGCTTAGCAAAATGGCTAATCCGAGTCAATGAAAATGACGGAGGTTCCGTCATATTACATAGAAAAATGACGGAACCGCCGTCATTTTTATACCCCTTCGCAAGAAACAAGCAACGCGCTAGGCGTCTTCGACGATCTTGGGGAGCTTGACTTCGTAGCCGTTGCGGCTGGGAGCGTTAGAGAGGGCGGTCTCGCGGATGGTTGAGGGAACTGGAATATCCTCGCGCAGGACATTGACCTGTCCCTGTCCATGAAGGGTCGGTTCAATCCCCGTGACATCCAGTTGGCCGATTTTCTCGACGTAGTGAACAATCTGTTCAAGCTGACCCTGGAATTGTTTGGCCTCTACAGGCGTCAAGGCCAGACGCGCCAATTCCGCAACATAAGCGACATCAATTGTTTGACTCATATAAGAATTGCCTTATTGCGTTATTGCCTTATTTCCCAACTTCAGCGTTGAGCGTTGGACGTTCAGCGTTTAACGTTTAATTTTAAAAGTGTTATTCCTCTGATCTCTGTCCTCTGTCCTCTGCTACTTAATCGCCATGCGCATATACGGCAGGTATTGCCGCGTGTAGACGATAATGGACCAGAAATTGAGGATAATAAGAAGGGCCTCCAGCGCGAAGATAAGTCCCTGAGGCAGAAACCACGGCTGATACGCCGCATAAACATAGATGACCACTGAGGCAGGAAAACTGGCGGCGGTCCTAAACTTCCCCAGCCAATTAGCTCGGCAGTCCGCATTATACATGGAGCCGATCGAGCGAAGAAAGCTGACCCACTGGTCGCGCAGAATATAGAGGACCGTAAAGACCAGCATGACCAACGCGTGAATAGTCTCACTCGGCATGCGCCCCAACATCCAGAGCAAGGTTGGAAAGACGACAAGGTAAAAGACCTTGTCCATTAACGGATCTGCCAAGGCGCCAAATTTGCTCTCGACATTCCACTTCCGAGCCAGCATCCCGTCAAAGAGATCCGTCAGGCTCGCGGCCGAGAGAAAAACGGCGGCTAAAACAATCAACCACGTTTGAAGCGGATGATACGCCTGAATGATCGCGGCGATCATGAAGAGAAATACCAACGGAACGCGTCCGAAGGTCAGCGCATTGACAAAGAAACGTTTCGCTTTGAGAGTTTTAAGCATCTTTTTACTTAATAAAAAATTAAGCTTGTTGTCCCTCGATCACCACGATCTCTGGGGCAACGAACTCCCGCAGCTTCGCCTGGATAAAATTTTGTTGCGTATAGGACGCCGAAGTACACCCCACACACATGCCGCGGAACGCGATCGTGACCTTGTCGCCTTCGATGTCGAGCAACTCAATGTCTCCGCCGTCGCGGCGCAGGTGAGGCCGAATTTCGCGGTCAACAATCTCCTCGATCAGCTTCATCTTCTGTATGTTCGAGAGCTTCTTGGTCGCGGTCGGCGCAGGTGCCGCAGTGGCCTTCTCATTAAGCTGATTCTGGACGAGATCAATGAGCTTCTGGATCTCGTCGCGGCACATACCGCATCCCCCGCCAGCCTTGCAAAAGTTTGTCACTTCATCCACTTCTTTCAGACTGTTTTCGGTAATGACACGGCGAATCTCATTTTCGGAAACCCCGAAACAGGTACAGATGATATGATCTTCAAGATTTTTAACCATGGTCTCTCCTGTCTTGTAGTTGTGGATAGCCACTTCGAGCGCCTCGCGTCCCATGACTGAGCAGTGCATCTTCTGGTCCGGCAGACCGCCTAAAAAGTCCGCGATATCCTTATTGGTGATCTTCTCAGCCTCTTCAATCGTCTTGCCGACCACCATCTCCGTCAGGGCCGAGGAGGAGGCTATCGCGCTGGCGCAGCCGAAGGTCTGGAACTTGACCTCCTGGATCCGGCCATCCGGCCCGACTTTGAACATCAGTGTCAAGGAGTCGCCGCAGGCCAGGGAGCCAACCGTGCCGACACCGTCAGGCTTTTCAATTTTACCCACGTTCCGGGGATTCCGGAAGTGCTCCATCACCTTGTCTGAATAATCCCACATAAAAGCTCCCTTAACCTTGACAAATAATTGGTTCTAAAGTACATCAAAAAGAATACCTTTTTTTTACTCTCCTGCAAAGCCTAATCCATTAAGTTTTGCCCGCCTCTTTTTTCAGATTGACTTTTGTGCCGTCCATGCTTAATGTGGGCTCTCGCATTATGAAAGAGAAACGCCTGAACAAACCCTCATTGAAAACAGGGTTTTTAGACTTTTTGACACGTGGACAGTGGTTGGTTCCGATACAGGAGCTCTCCACACCACGGCGCTTGGCTGTAAAGGCCTTGCGCTTTGTAAGCCTAGTTTTGCATGGTTTCCAGAGGCATCGCTGCCCGTTGCATGCCGCCTCCCTCACTTATTATTCCTTAATGGCCATGGTGCCCGTCCTGATCTTGGCCCTCGGCTTGGCCCGCTCCCTAGGGGGCGCCGACCTCCTGCGCCAACAAGCCAGCACGCATCTCGACAACTGGCTTAAGCAGATGGAGAGCCCTGTCCAGCAAACCAGTACCAACAGTCCTGCACGCTGGGGCGAAAAGACCCCGGAACAGGCTGAAGTCGTCCGGCTCTTTGGCCAGCAGGCGCGCGAGGTGACAGACAAACTCTTCGAACACGTTCAGCAAATTGACTTCCAGACGCTTGGCCTTATCGGATTATTAGTCTTACTGTGGACCGTCATTGGCCTGCTGGAGAAAATTGAGAATAGTTTTAACGAGATCTGGGGGGTCACCCAAGGGCGAACGCTGGTTCGTAAGTTTACCGATTACACAAGTGTGAGTCTCGTGCTCCCGATCCTGATTGTGGCGGCCTCCTTCATTCCTGTCGCCTCGCACATTATCGATGTCATGAACCAGACGCTCGAGGGTGTCACACCCGAGACGGTCCGTAGTTTCATGGGTGGATCCCTCCTGAAGACCCTGATTCCTTTAACGCTCGGAACCTTGATGTTTGCCTTCCTGATCGGGTTCATGCCCAACGAACGCGTGAAGTTCCAGCCCGCGCTCATCGGTGGCTTTGTAACCATGCTCCTCTTCGTCGCTTGGTTTAAAATTTGCGCGATGTTGCAAATTGGCATTGCAGGTAACAGCATGGTCTATGGTGGCTTTGCCATCCTGCCGATCCTCTTGCTCTGGGCCTATACCAGCTGGCAGATCGTGCTGATCGGCGCAGAGATCGCCTTTGCGGCCCAGAACCGCGATACCTACATCCTGGAACAGTATGCAGCAAAAGCCAGTCCGCGTACCCGTGTCATCCTTGCCTGCGCCATCTGCGCCGAGGCGTCCAAGCGGGCCGCTGACCCGGAGTCCGAACCCTTTGAAGCTGAAGCCTTCGCCCATGTGCAGGGAATACCGTACGGACTTGTTCGCGATGTCATTTCCAAGCTAGAGAGTAACCACATTCTTGCAAAAGTCGCTGGTGAAAAGAAGCGTTATTTGCTCTGCCATTGTGAAGAGGGGACTCCTCCTGACAAGATCATCACCCTCTTCTTGGATGACGGAGAGGCTGCGGCGGTCCTAGGTGTCGGGCGCTTAAAAGGTGAGGGTCAAGCCGTGGATACGTTGTTGCAATCGCTGGTTACCACACACTTCAACAAGCCCTTGCACTGTTTTTTAGAACAAAAAGAGCGTTCTGCTGAAATTTGAAATTCCGAAACAGGGCGGATTCTGCTATATTTTAAACATTATGGAAAAGAGGGATTTTAGGCCGGTACGCAAGACGTTTCCGGTAAATGCGCTGATCGAAGGGAGACGCGTCCTTGTTGTCGGGGGCGGACGCGTGGGCCAGCGCAAAATAGAGTTATTGCTGGATGCTGGCGCACAGGTTGAGCTGGTCTGTCCGAAGTGTGTCGCGGAACTGCTCGAACTCTCCGCTGCCGGACGCATCACCCACCACCCACGTTATTTTGAAGATAGCGATGTTTTAGGCACTGCCCTCGTCTTCGCCTGCACCGATGATAAACATGTGAATCGTCATATTCTCGAGGTAACTCAGCTGGCCAAGGTTCCCTGCTGCTGTGCCGACGGAAACTGGTCTGAGGGCGACTTCGTGACGCCGGCGATCATTCGCGCAGGCGAGGTTCTGATCGCTGTCTCCACCAGCGGCAAATCCTGTGTCCAATCCCGTCTCATCAAGGACAATCTGCGCAAACATCTGGATTCCATTGAAAGCTCAGACCTGCTCGTTTTGGGTACCAGCCATACCTATCTCGGAACGGCTGAGCGGGCCCCCTATCACCTCCTGCTTCAGGAGCGCGAGGCGTTGGGGGAGATGATCCGCCAAGTCTGGGGCGTCCATGAGTTTTTCATCCTGAACACCTGTAACCGGATCGAGATCATCGCGGCTATCTCCAAAGAGGCGGGCACCTGCGGCATTCTCTGCAGACTCATGCGCTTTGACCAGTTGCGTCCAGACCTCTACTATCTCAAACATGGCTTTGAAGCCTTTTCGCACCTCTGCATGGTCACAGCGGGTATGGACTCCCAGGTCCCGGGCGAGGTTCATGTGGTCGCCCAGCTCAAGGATGCGATTGACGAAGCCATCACCCGAGGCTGGGCAGGCTCGCTCATCCGAGGACTCTGCGACTCTGCTTTGCGCGTCTCAAAAGATATCCGTTCCGAACTCGGGACCCTGCTCGAAGTCTCAGAAATCGAAGATGTCGCGCTCCGTTACCTCCAGTCCCAACAGCAGACCCCCGGGAAGGCGCTTGTCATCGGTTCGGGAGTCGTAGGCCGTGGCGTTATCAAGGGATTGCTGGAGCGAGGCTACTCGTGCACCTGGGCTTACCACGCCAACAAGCCTGAGGCGCCTGATCAGGTCCGCGTCATCCAATTTGATTCCTTACCCCAGGTCCTGCCAGAGGTGGATGTTATCATCGCTGCGGTCAATACCCCGGTCCCGGTCGTCACGGTGCCAGCGCACAAGGCGTGCCTGAATCCCAAGGGTGCGCTCTTGATTGACATCGGCATCCCGAGAAATGTAGATCCTGCCTTTGACGCCTGTGACCCTAGTATCAGAGTCGCGGACCTGGACGAACTAAAACGCTGGTTCCGCGAGCAGAACGGCTCTCTGGAGAGGGCTTTAACGCTTTGCGACAACGTCCTCAGCACCAACCGCGAGAGCTACGAGCGTATCATCAAAAGCCTCCGCGGCGAATGAGGGGGAAGCAGTGGGCAGTGGGCAGTAGCAGTTGGCAGTAAGACACAATGTCAATCAGTCGTGTTACCACACCCAGTACCGTAGTGCCGTTGTACCGTAGTACCGAAAAACACTACCGCGTCATGACCTGCTGGCGCTGGCCGGGACTACGGGACTGTTGGGAGGCCCAGAGACGGAGCGAAGCACTAATAACGCAATAAGGCAATAACGCAATAAGGCAATTCTTTATGAGTACAGTCGATCTAGGCTCTGTAGAGGCGTTTCAAATTCTGGTTGAAAACTTTCCGGACATGATCCACTCCGTGGATGCGGAAGGCAAGATCGTCTATGTCAACAAGATGGCCTCCCGCCTGCTGGGCTACACCACCGATGAGCTACTGGGCATGAACATCCGCCAGCTCTATCCGCAAGAGATCCTTGAGGCCGTTGAGGCGGGCTTCAACGAGGTAAAGCAGAATAAGACTGAAAAGCAGGTTGAGAGCCAGTTCCTTGCCAAGGATGGCTCCCGCATTCCCGTCGAATTACGGACGTTGGCCATACGGGACGAGCAAAAGGTCTTCATCCGAACCTTTACCGTCTCGCGCGATCTGCGCAAGTTTAAAGAGATGCAGGATCATCTGATTCACGCTGGCCGCCTCGCCGCGATCGGCGAACTGGCCGCAGGCGTGGTGCACGACCTCAACAACCCGCTGACTGCAATCGTCATGGTCGGCGAACTCATGAAGAATAGCCTCGACAATGCGGAGGCAACGCAGCAGGATCTCCGCGACCAGACTGGTCAATTCGCAGAGATCATCTCCGATTCCGCAGGTGTTATGACTGGCATCACCACGCGCTTACGTGATTTTGCTCGCGGAGTGAAGGAGCAATATCAACCTGTTGACCTCTTTGAACCGATCCATGACGCGCTCTTTATCATGGACCATCGGTTGCGCCATGCAAACGTGACGGTCTCGCAAAAGATCGCCAAGAATCAACATTGGATTGTCGGAGATCGCAATCAGATGGTTCAAGTCTTTCTGAATCTCTTCGGCAATGCCTGCGATGCTATGGACGACCGCGAGACGCGCACCTTGACCGTTGAAGTGACACCTGTCACAACAGATGACAAATCATTCTGGTGCTGTACCGTGAACGATACTGGCATGGGCATTTCCCAAGAGAATCAGGAGCGCGTCTTCGCCTCCTTCTTTACAACCAAGCCCCGTGGTAAGGGTACGGGGCTCGGACTCAGCATCGTCTCCACGATCCTCCGAGAGCACGGTGGCTCCATCCGCCTCGAATCCGAAGTCGACCAGGGCACGACCTTCTTTCTACTCCTCCCCGTCAAACAGGAGTAGGCTTGCTTATAACTTGAGGTTTTAGGGTTCGGGGTTCAGGGTTCAGGTTGAACGTTCAATGTTGAATGTTCGCTTTGTGCGATACAGCTATTCCATCGTTGCGCGGGGGGCGGGGTTTTTGATATAGTCAGCCATTAAATTGACTGTTGGCCACCTTTCTAAGAACCAGTGAAAGAACAAACCGTATGAGCGATCAAAAAAATAATGACCTTGAATATCATGATTCAACCCTCGACGATGTCAAGCAGCTCGGCTTCGTGGCTGCTCTGGGGAGCCTAGGTTACGTCTTCTGGGTGATCGGCGGAATGGAGATGATCGAGCGTATGGCCTACTACGGCGTACGGGCTGTCTCCTCCTTGTATGTCACGCGCGCCAAGTCTGACGGTGGCTTGGGTATTTCGATGGCCACCTTCGGCACACTTCTCTTCATGTGGAGCATGATACAATCAGGTGTCTCCGTCTTTGTCGGCGGCATCGCGGACCGGTACGGGGCCAAAAAGACCATCATTTTCGCTACGACATTCCAGTGCCTAGGATATCTGACCATGGCGAGTTTTCCCACGTACTGGGGCTTCTTTTGCGGCGTGATGCTCCTGGCCTTCGGTACGGCAGTCTTCAAACCAGGCATCCAGGGTTCCTTGATCCGCTCCTGCACCCGCCGTAACAGTTCAGTCGCCTGGGGTCTCTTCTACCAGATTGTGAACATCGGCGGATGGATTGGCCCTCTGATCGCGTTGCACATGCGCCAGATCTCGTGGAGCTTGGTCTTCTTCATCAACGCTGGCATCATCTGCTGTAACTTTCTCTTCCTGCTCGCCTTCCGGGAACAAGGCAATGCAGAGCGTCTGGAGCGCCGAGCCCAGATTAAGGCAGGAACCGTGAAGGAGGCGAACCTGCTCCATGAATCCCTGCAGGAACTCAAGAAGCCCCACCTCTATCTCTATCTGCTGATCTTTACGGTCTGGTGGTTCATGTTCCCGATGCTCTGGGACGTGCTGCCGAAATACGTCGAGGACTGGGTCAACACCCAAACGATCATCGCGACGCTCTTCGGGGATGGAGTACAACCTGGCAGTGTCTTCCGCTTCCTGCTGGGCATGAACGCAGATGGCGTGCGCATCGAGCCCGAGGGCATCGTGAATCTGAACTCCTGTATGATCATGTTCACCTGTTTCATCTTTGCCGGGATCAGCGCCAAGATGCGCGCGACCAGTAGCATGGTTCTCGGAACCGTTCTGGTGGTGGTCGCGCTCGCGCTCTTTGGTTTTTCCAACCTGGCCTGGATGGCCGTCGCCTCCATGGTGGTATTCAGCGTCGGCGAAATGCTGGCCAGTCCCAAGTTCAGCGAGTTCCTCGGCAATATCGCTCCGCCGGA
The DNA here is from genome assembly GCA_945870145.1 of Akkermansia muciniphila. GTDB lineage: Bacteria > Verrucomicrobiota > Kiritimatiellia > RFP12 > UBA1067 > CAIZQW01. The sequence goes on along the minus strand of CAMBQV010000102.1, from coordinate 271 downwards.
CAAGAAGGCGATGTGGATCGGCTTCTCCCAGGCTCCGATCCTGATCGGCGCGACCATCGAGGGTAAGGTCGGTCCCCTCCTCTATCACCACTTCTCGTCCAAAGATACCTTTGCGCGGGAGATGTTGCTCACCAAGGGCTTCGACGCGAAACAGATCACGGAAGCCGCGCTACCGCCTGGCGAAGCCTTCCACAAGCTTGTGGAGGTCACTGGCCTGGCACCCGATATCGTGACACGCCAACTCTATCAGGCCCACAATGTCGGGATAACC
>CAMBQV010000101.1 GCA_945870145.1 Akkermansia muciniphila | reverse complement strand
AAGAAAACGACTCGCCTTTTAGTGATCCCAAAAAATGGAGACCTGAAAAAGTTTACGAGTGTCGGACATAAACCCTTGCTGTTCAACTCCTGACTCCTGAATTCTGGATTCTGAATGCCGTGCGATTGTTACGAAGTAAAATCGCACCCACGCGTTGCGTGCAAAACTTCGATCGTCTGCTTGAGATACTCGTCTTCAAGGGAATTGCCTTGGCTGATGGTCAGAAGACCACACATAGAGAGGAGGATGGGAACCATGCGTCTGTTCAACTCCTCTGGGGAAAGGGTCTGTTCAACCGTGTGGCAGGTGAGTGTATTTGTTTGCGGATTAAAGTTCAAGTAGCCACCCTCCCCCAGCAGGGGTTTGAAAAGTGTAAGGTCAACTGGCGGTGCCGAAAGTTGATAGACCATTACACTAGCCTTGCGCGTAATCGTTGCAATAGGACCAAAACGAACCGTCTTTCCATGCTCAATGAAGGCGACATGGTCGCAAAGTTGCTCAATATCATTGAGGTTATGGGAGCTGATGACAATGGTCTGCTCGCGCTTCCTCTGTGCAATAAAGTCGCGCATGCGGGCTGCTTCGCGTGGATCAAGCCCGTTTAAAGGCTCATCCAAAAGGATGAGTTCAGGGTTTCCCAAAAAGCATTGAGCAGCCATGATTCGCTTGCGCATGCCATGCGAGAGGGAGCGGATCGAGGATTTCGCGCGGTCACTCAGGTTGACGGTTTCGAGGATATTAGAGGCTGATTTCGTTGCTGCCTCTAAGGAGAGTCCCTGTAAACGACCGTAATGTATCAGTAATTCTAATGGAGAGCTTGTCAGGGGTAATTCCGAGTCTTGGGGCAAGATCGCAAAGCGTCCGCCATGGACATCCGCATCAAATGGGCCGTTGCCCAGCAGATTGATCGTCCCCGCTGTTGGTTTGAGAAAACCAGCAACCGTCATCATGAGCGTTGTCTTGCCTGCGCCGTTTGAACCCACGAGCCCCGTAACGCTGTAACGTGGGATGCGTAATGTCAGGCCGTCTAAGGCGCGACGCTTTCCATAACATTTAACGAGGTTTAAAACTTCAAGTGCTGTGACCATAATTATAGATCGCGTTTCTGAAAGAATGTATAGCCAATCCCGAGATACGTGAATCCTAGCGTCAGCAAAAAGATCGACCCTGTTGTGAGGGATTGCACATTGCTTCGCCAAAGCAACATCTCGTAGTCCGAAGGAAAGCAGGCTGCGAGATAGGGTAGTAGGGCGCGCCATCCTGTGTCTCCACCAAAGAGGGTGGTGAGGCCGGTAATGACCGAGAGAACAACAAGGGAAAGGATGGCAAAGATGGTTGCTTTACTGGCTGACTTGGTGAAGAGGGAGAGTCCCATCACTAACCCCACAAAGGGGATGGAGTAGATCCAGGCTCGGAGTGCCCAGAAGGACATATTCCAGACAATCTCAAGGGGCGCGTAACGTCCAAGACGCAGGCGTGCGACGAGATAGGCACAGAGCCCGCTGAGAATAACCGCCAATGCAAGAAGTGAAACCTGTCCCAAAAATTTCCCCAGCACCCAAGTCGCCCGCGATGTCCGGAAGGCAATATATCTTACAGCTCCAGACCCCATCTCTTCAGGAATACGGTTCGAGGCGATGAGGGCAACCAAAAGTGGCATGTAGAAGAAGGAGAGCCACGCGTAGATCAGTTCAATCGGACTCTTGCCTTGGATGTCGTCATAGACCTCTTTGTTTTTGGAGACTTGACGCATGATTCGCTGAAAGGGTTTAGATTTCCAAAGCGTGGTGGTGATTGCCCCTGGATTATCGGAGGCTGGCAACTGTAATACAGAGGCGAGTTCTTTTTCGATCTTTTGCAAGAGACTGATGGAGCCATACATGGTGCCAACGGAGGTGACCATGTAGAGCAATAAGGCAACGAGTGCACGTCGGCTACGCAAGGCGTCAAACCACTCGTAGCACATCATTCGCCAGATATGGATAAGGGGTGTCATTTTTTTAATGCTCAGCGCCGAAGCGAGGAGGGGCCATATTCAGAAGCTTATCCTGAACCTCTGTTAAGGGCTCAATCACGCTTGGATCAATGAAGTCGGTCATCTGGATCTTGCCGACTTCAGCCTGCTTGTCTTGCGGAACCGATTGGAAGATCCCATCATAAGCTGTCGTCATGGCCGTGGTCATCTGAGAAAGAACACGGACACCCTGTTCAGGAGTCATTTCAGGTGAATTTTTGATCTCGGCGGCAAGTCCCTGCATGGAGTTGAGAAGGGTCTGATTCATCGCATTGATGGCATTGTCAAAGCGCGTCTGTTGCTCAACAGTCTGTAGATTGAGTTTGTCGAACAGTTGGACACGCGCAAGCTCAGCGCGTGTCCGCCAGAGCTCCTTAGCTTCATCAATGCGCGCACGTAGATCTTCAGGAGAGAGGCGGTCATGTCGTACACGATGCGGGCGAGCATTTGTGCTGGCTTGCTCCTGAATCCCGTCGGCTACCGCCACTGCAGGCGGGGTGTTGGTTGCGGTGGGTCTCCGGCGCTGCTTCGAGGCCTTGTCCGGGATTTGAATCATTCGCGTGATATTGTTGAGTGCGGTCTCGTTCATTTGTGCAGGCGCTTTAACGTGCACATCAGCTTCGGTGTGCCGCGCCTCGGTGGGGAACCAACGGCCGATTAGCAACCCCGCCAGCAAGGTGAAGGGGAGCAGATACCAAAGCTTCATAGGACTCCTTTTAGTAGGTGATTTTAAAGTCGATGACAGTTGAAGGCACGCCAAATTGGCGTGTCAACAGCGATGCCAGAGCCCGCACACCTGTAATCTCAGTGGCGTAATGTCCTGCAAAGACCGCGTTCATCTTGAGGTTTTCAGCTTGGGTGTAGCCTTGCAACGTGGGTTCGCCTGTGAGGAAGGCATCGAGTCCGAGTTCTTTTGCCTCAGCAATCATCTCTGCGCCACCCCCTGAGACGATCCCGATCTTTCGGATTTTTTGAGGACCAAAGGCAAGCGCCCGATAGTCAGGGGAGACGGTTGTTCCGATGGTTTCACAAAACGCCTCGAAGGTACTCATCTTCGGTAAGATGCCCGTGACACCAATCGTGTTCCCGTGATATTGAAAAGCAGGTTTGACTTTTTGGAGTTTGAGCAGCTTGGCAAGCTGGGCATTGTTGCCAACCTGCGGATGCGCATCGAGGGGCAGATGGGAGGCATAGACGGCAATGTTGTGTGTGATTGCAAAAGAGACCAGCTCATAGTTGAGTCCGGTTAGCCGCTTGAGTGAGTCCCCCCAACTTAAACCATGATGGCAGAGCACAAAATCTGCGCCTTCATCTTTAGCGGCTTGAAGCAGTCGGAGAGAGGCATCCACGCCAACAACAATGGAAGAAACTGCACCCCGATTCGCAATCTGGAGTCCGTTATTCGACGAATCAGTAAAAAGCTGATTTTGAAGGGTACGGTCCAGAAATTGTGAAATACCATGTAAGGGGATGCTCATAGAATTTCTTAAAAGGCTGTTGGAGGAGGGGGTGGGGGTGGAACAGGAGAGTTCCCACCAGAAGTCCCCTTTATGGTCCGGATTGGGGTTGTGGGAGTGCCAGAGGATGGAACACCTGCAAAGACCTTGTTCAGTAACTCCTTTGCCTTTGCGTCACGCATCAAACGTTCTTCGCTCCCCATGACGGCAATGATGATACGCCGGTTGTTACGTTTGCACGTCACCACAATAGACCAGCCTGCAATATTGGTGAACCCCGTTTTGAATCCGTCGCAGCCGTCAACATGCTCCTTTACGAAGGGATTATGTGTCCGCATGTCGATTTGCTGTTTGGTTCCTTCCCTCAGCGAACGTTCTGCGGTAGAGGTGTATTTAAAAACATCCGGGTACTTGCAGAGTTGGCGTCCGAGGATAGCCATGTCGCGGGGTGTTGAGCGGTCATGCTCCTTGTCGGCACTCGTGGTCAACCCATTCGGTGTAATAAAGTTGGAGCTCTTCATGCCGATTTGCTTTGCACGGGCATTCATCAGTTCACAGAACGCTTCGGTCGTGCCGGCCACATGCTCTGCGAGTGCAACAGCGGCATCATTTGCGGACTGGATCATCAAGGCATAGAGCAAATCTTCGACGCTGAAGGTCTCCCGTGGGTCAAGGTAGACCTGCGAGCCACCTGTCTTGCAGGCCTTTGTGGAGATTTTTACCAGATCCGTGAGCTTGACGCTGCCATCAGCGATTTTCTCTTGGATGACCAGGAGTGTCATCAACTTCAGCGTGCTGGCTGGATAACAGGTTGCATCGGCACTCTCTTCAAAGAGGACCGCACCAGAGTCCGCATCAACAATGATGGCACCCACATAAGGATTTTTGGAGATACACCCTTTGACTTTCTGTGGAGCAGCAGCACTCTTTTGGGTAGAAGGTTTCTTTTTGGAGGTCGTTGCAGAAAAAACAGACTGAGAGGTCAGTAGGCAGATGAGGAGGGTGGATAGAATCAATTTCATGCGTTTATGAACAATCCTTTCTTCGATATTTTAAAAAGATATAGTAAACCATTTTTTTAAAACTTTGAAAAGACGTTATTCAGAAAAGTCTTCTTTTATTTAATAATCCGGATTGACTTTCTGAACTGAATTCGGTAAAGTACACAAACTTTTTCTGAATCAACAGATTCACGAAGTGGCGAGGTAGCTCAGTTGGTAGAGCAGCGGACTGAAAATTCGCGTGTCGTCGGTTCGATCCCGACCCTTGCCACCATTTTTTTTGTCTTAAAAACCCCTTTAAAACCTTGATTTTATTGGGTTTTTTTCATTTTCAGCCTTTTCGGTTTTGAAATGTTGGGTTTCTTGTTCAGCTCTCCTTTTGCCACTTCAAAACCCTTTTTTTACTACAATTTTACTACAGTCATTTACTACAGAAATTTCTACTATTCCCGGGACTAGACGGGATTTTTTTGTGATAATGCTCTTACGGTTCGACCTTGCGGAGGAATTGTTCGAGTTTTTTTGAAGTCATAACTGCCCAGGTCGGGGAGCCGTCGGGGCAGGGGGGAAGGGTCTCTCCAGGCTTGGCGCTGAAAATCAGCGGGCTAGGGGATATGGCTGGCTGGGGGTCCGCAGTGCGGCACCCGGATAAAAGTAACAGGGCTATTAGAAATGATGCTGATTTCATGGTCGTTTCCTTTTAAGGCATACGCAAGACGGTGTCCACGGCGCCGGCAAGGTCGCCCGAGGCGCATTGCTCCAGGGCGATCTGCTTGGCGGTGCGGCGGCGGTTGGAGGTTTTAGCCTCCCCCTCAAGCCATCGCTTGAGAAGGAGGCCCGCGATTCCTAGAATCGCTCCGATAAGACCGATGATGGACGCTGTCATCTTACAGCGTCCCTTCGCTCTCGAGCTGGTCATGCACCACGCTGATCTGCGCGCGGACTGTATCCAGCAGGGTCGCTGAAGGCGCGGCCTTCTCTGCGATCTCATAGAGCGTGATGAAGCGTTTCATCGCCTCGTCCATGCGCCGGAGCGACTTGTTCTCGGCGTCATCCGGCACGGACTTCTCCGCAAACTTGACGGCGGCGATGATGTAACCCTTGTACTTGACCCACTCGGTCTTGCGCTCGAACAACTTCACAAACGCCCATGCGACTGCGCCGATCACGGCGGTCTGCACCGCGGGGCTCTCCAGGAGCCGCACCGCGATCTGAACTAATGTACTCATCTTGTATCCTCCTATTTCCTCGTTAAGAAGTGGACGGCGATGCCGACCACGAAAGAACCGACGATCCCGGCCACAAAGCCGATGATCGTATACATACCCGTTGCGCGGTTGATCACCGCTTCACACTGGACAACCCGCGCGTTAATCGCTTCGATCTGTTTGCTGTGCTCTGGACATTTGACGTTGATGCCGGCAATGTCGCACTTGATTTCACGCAACAGCTTGTAAATATCTCTCACATCCTCTTGGCTCATAGTGACCTCGCATTCCTTGTTGATGTCAATTTATAGACTGGAGTGCCTTCCGCATCGACGATGGCGTTGATCTCCTCCCGGTACTGCCTCCGCGTCAGGGCGATCGCCCGGCGGTAGACCGCCGCGTCCTTCCAAGCCGGTTCAAAATACTCAGTCAGATAAACCCGCGTCACGCCGTCAGGCTTGAGCGTGTAGAGTCCGTACGCCGCGCTGAGGTTGTACCACACCGTCGCGTCAATGTATGGCAGGCATGATATCGGCACCAGGGACAGATCATTCTTTGCGACATCGTCAAAGGCCGCGCCATAAGCCTCCCGAAAATCCAACACCGCCGCGTTAATAACCTCGCTGATTTTAGCTACCTGCTCCACCCCGGCACCATACTGCGCCCACCCGCCAGTATCGCTTAAAGCCTGTTGCAGTTTAATGTTCATGCTTTGCGGAATGACGTATCGCCCGATTTGCCCGTTGAGCCATAAATACCAACTCCTGCTCTGCATGTGCATTCGACCATACGAATATGAGACCCATCCTTCAACGTCTGGAGTCTGCAAACTCATAAACACCTCCCCGTGATCTCCACGCGAGGGATCAGCACCGGCGTACCTTCCACCGCTGACGGCGAATTGAGCTCCTCCCGGTAACGCCTCCGCGTGGTCGCGATATGGCGGCGGTAGACGGAGGCCTGCTTCCAGGCGACTTCAAAGTAATCCTTCACGTAGGTCCGCGTCACGCCGTCATCCTTTAGATTGTAGAGGTCGAACCGAATGCAGATGTTGTACTGCACCATCGCGTCAATGTAAGCCAGGCAGGAGGTAGGCACGAATGTCGGATTATTCTTTCCAGTCTCGTCAAACACAGCTCCGAATGCCTCGCGAAAGTCCAAGACAGCGGCAGTGATAATCTCCGCTACCTTCATATCTCTACACTCCCAGTATCCGCTGGCACTCCATAAATTATCCCAGTTTATTCCTCCCTGGTTCACATCATAACCAATCCACCATGTGTCATCAGATAGCGCATTTACGATCAAGGAGTGCTTTTGGGGCGGCATGGCCGTCGGATAGGCCACCCATGACTCGACCGGTGGCGGTTCGGGCATTGGCGCAGGTTCAGGCGGCGGCGGTTCGATAGGTGGATCGTCAGCCATAGCTTTACCTCACATCAGCAATCAGCTTCCCACCGACACGCGTATATCGCTTGCCGCCGATCACAACTCTCTGAGGAAGACGCTGCGGAGCTTTCTTCGACTTCTCTGTACCGGGATAGCCAAGCCTTGCGGCGAGATCGGGGTCATTTGGGTCGTACCGAATGATTCCCTGATTATCCGCCTTCCACGGTCCGCCCTGAGGGTATGTGGAGGAGTAGAAGATGTTGGGCGGCGGGACGGTGCTGGCTTTCTTGCGCTGCTCAACCGCCCGTTTGAATGACTCCACGAATTTAGGGTCTTTCCAGTGGGGAGAATCTGGAGGCGGGATCCAGATATTCTTCTCAGGGATCTTATGCTTGCCGGTCCTTTCATCAAAGGTGGCTGATCCGCCCGCGTAGACCATGGGCGAGGGTTTGGGCCTGGACAACGCTTTCTTGGGTTTGCCCTTGTCATTACCCTTGACTGGCCTCGCTGCCAGTGTCCGCGCCTGTCGAACAGCCAGCGCGGCCGTTCGCGCGGCATCACTCCATCTGTTATTCATGATCCAGTCCTTTCAGAAAAAGGGCGCACCGCCGTTACAGTGACGGTGCGCCCGGAGCATCACTCATAAATGCTTAGCTGATGTTCAGCCGGACCGCAGCCGAGGCGTTCGTCACGCGCACGTCCTCGGACCAGTCGAATTTTGCCACCTCGACGCGTCCATCCTCGCGGATGTAGCTACCCGGCACCATGTACTGTCCCGCAAGGCGGAACGTCTTCATGAAGCTGGGATCGCGACGCGTGGGGTTCGCCCGGCGGGCAAAGACCAGCACCGCTGCGTCGAGCAGGAAGTTGACGGTCTCGGGTTTCCCTTCGGGGGCCGTATCGTAGACCATATACGACGTGCGGACATCCGGACTTCCGATCAGGAGTCCGCCGGCGGTCGCCTCGGTCGGCACGGCGAAGGTAGCACTGCCACCACCCGCCACGAAACGCCCGCGCACCTTCTCGGCGTTCTTGAAGACCTTCCATGCGCTTGCGCCGAAGAGCACGCCCACGCCCATGAGCGAGCCGTACTTGGCCGTCTTGATGACCGAGAGGATCGCGTCATCCAGGTCGGAGATCGGATCAGCCGCGCTGTTCCACGTCTTCCCCGTACCTGCGCCGACAGCTGCAAGGGCCGCGTCAATGACGGACTTCTCATGCGCCAGAGCCGCAACCTCGGCACAGGCCACCGCGCCTTCGCGCAGGCAATCCTCAAGCTCGCCAGCCTCGAGGCGTTCGAGGTTGTCCACAGGATAGTCCAGCGCGTGCGGGTTGCAGTTGTAGGACTCGTCGCTCACCTCGAAGGAGAGCTCCGCTGCGCGTCCGCCGATGGCCCGGAGGGTCTGGGGGATACGGAAGCGGTGCTTCTCGGTGTACTTCTTGAAGCGTCCGACGGAAGTCGGCACTTCGACGGTCGGCGCGAGGAAGTCGGCCACCGGCATGATGTTCGATTGCGCTGCGCCCTGGGCGAACGCCTTCAGCAGGGGGCTGGCACTGATATCGGAAAGTCTGCTCATAATTTTTTCTACTCCTTTACTTCTTGGTTAGGAAACGAGAACGTTGCCGACCATGCAAGGGCGGCACAGCACGAGCTGACCGTCCACGCCGGCCTCTTCCGCGATCGCGATCACGCGATACGTGCCGCCAGCCGTCGGGATCAGACGCACCATGCCGGCGTCACTGCCAGCGATAGCGGCCAGCACAAGCTGGTCGCCCGGATTGCACGTGCCCTTGAGTTTCAGGCGCGTATTGCGCTCAGGAACGATAGGGGTCACTGAAGCCAGGGCGGCATCCGCCGCGCCTTCGCCGACCACATACGGCGTAATGTCCGTGATCGCGGCAGGTAATTTGACCTCGGGTACGCCCGTGTCATGGGTCATCTTAACCAGATAACCCTCTTTTCCGGTCAGGTCTTCGCCTGCCAGGACGGGGAATCCCCCCGCGCGTGTATTCGATTGCTTGCTCATTATGTTACTCTCCTTTGGGGGTTGAA
>CAMBQV010000100.1 GCA_945870145.1 Akkermansia muciniphila | reverse complement strand
GCAGGAGGCGCTCGCGGAAGCCTGGACTCTCGCGCGTCGAGAGGGTCTGTGTCGCATCCGGAAGCTGGACGCGTAAAGCACTCATGAGTTGCACGAGGTTGGCGTCCGAGACTGGATGGGGTGGAGGCATGCTGCCCGCTGCTGGACGGATTCGTGGGAAGGAGAAGGCCAGTGAGGTTCTCCAGTATTTCTTTTGCAGATAGGCCGCATGTAGCCCCATGTAGAAGCCCTCTTCCCTCCAGTCGTTGAGCCCGAGGAGGGTGCCGAGTCCCAAAAAGGTCATGCCAGCCTGCGCGGCACGTTCAAACGCATCAATCCGGTTGTTATAGTCACGTTTGGGGCCTGTCGGATGGAAGTGGGCATAGACCTTCTGATTATAGCTCTCTTGGAACATGGTCATGCCATCCACACCCTGACTGATCAGGCGTGCATACTCGGGCTGGCTCAAGGCATAGATCTCAATCTGGATCGAAGCGAAGAGGGGGCGTATGCGATGAGTTAGCTCGGCAAGCCATGCAGGTGGAACATTCTTAAGGTCTTCGCCGGAAACCAAGAGGATGTGGCCGAAACCCTGTTGTGCGAGGCAATGGGCTTCGGCTACCGCCTCTTCCATGGTCAATGCTCGTCTGACGGTATTGTTCGTCGCCTGGTTAAAGCCACAGTAGGTGCAACCATTGCAACAGTAATTGGAAACATAGAGTGGCGCAAAGAATTGGATGGCATTGCCGAAGCGCTGCCGTGTCCAGTGTGCTGAGAGTTGCGCTAAGTTTTCGAGTTGAGCCTCGGTAGCAGGGGAGAGTAGTGCAGCCAGTTTTTCTGGCTCATAGTGTCCGGAGCTGTTGAGGGCGGCACCAACATGATCCGTTGTTCGCGAATAGATTAAGTCATGGACACGCTCGGGTGGCCACTCGGCTAATGTTTCAAGGAAGTGTGTGCTCATGGAGAGGGGGGGGGGATTCCCGTTAAGCCATGGGCATCAGTTTTTCCATGCCACGCATATAGGAACGGAGCACTTCCGGTAAGAGAACAGAGCCATCCTCTTGCTGCAGTTGTTCGAGGATCGCAATCACGAGGCGTGGCAGTGCGACACCCGAACCATTCAAGGTGTGGACGAGCCGTGCCTTGCCAGTGGCATCCCGATATTTGCAGTTTAGGCGACGTGCCTGAAAGTCTTCAAAGTTTGAGCAACTCGAAACCTCCAGCCAACCTTGCTGTCCAGGAGCCCAGAGTTCGATGTCATAACATTTGGCTGCCGAGAAGCTGATGTCGCCAGAGCAAAGTTCCAGAATACGATAGTGGAGTCCGAGCCCTTGCAACACCGCTTCGGCATTCACGACCAAGGATTCGAGTTCGTCGTAGGAGGTCTCGGGTTCCACGAACTTGACCATCTCGACCTTGTCAAACTGGTGGACGCGCAGGATGCCCCGCGTATCTTTTCCTGCTGACCCAGCCTCGCGGCGGAAACAGGGCGTATAGGCCGTGAGGTAAATCGGGAGCTTACTTTCAAGAATCTCGTCACGGTGGTAGTTGGTGACCGGCACTTCCGCTGTGGGAATGAGCCACAGGTCGTCAATCTCGCAGTGGTACATGTCTTCAGCCATTTTGGGCAACTGGCCCGTGCCACGCATCGATGCGCTGTTGACGACAAAGGGAGGAAGGAGTTCGGTGTACCCATGCTTCTCTGTATGCATATCCAACATGTATTGAACCAAGGCGCGTTGTAACTTTGAACCTGCACCCTTCATGAGGGGGAATCCTGAACCCGTGATCTTGACCCCGCGCGGAAGATCGAAGAGCCCCAGCTTTTCGCCAAGAGCAATATGATCAAGGGGCTTGAAGGTGAAGGAGGGTGTCGAGCCCCAGGACCGCACAACACGGTTTGCTGTGGCGTCAGGTCCTGTCGGGATCGTCTTACACGGCACATTTGGAATGCGCAACATGGAGGTTTCAAGTGCCTCCTCCGTCTGGCGGAGTTCTTCATCCAGGGCTGCAATCTGTTCGCCGATCAGACGGACATCCGCTTGAACGGCATCGGTGTTTTGTCCAGCCTTCTTGAGGGCACCTATTTCTTTCGAGCGTGCATTGCGCTGAGTCTTGAGCTCATCCGCCTGTACGACGATTGCGCGACGCTTGACATCTAAGTCACGTGCAGTTTCAGCGAGTGCGATCTCTGCACCACGACGGCTTAAGCCTTCGGCTACTTCATCAAAATTTTCACGGATACGCTTAATGTCTAACATAGCTTGTTTCCTGTCTATAACGTGGTCAATTTGTTACGCACAAAGCCACGAAGCCACAAAGAATAGGAGGTAAAAACAGTTTTCTTCTTTGTGCCCTTGTGCCTTTGTGCGATATAAGTATTCACTCGCTTGTTCTCAGGTATTAACTGCCAACTGGTACTGCCGACTGCCACTGTGACGCCAAAGGCGTCGCACTTGATTATTCCATTGCTTCTTCAGCAATGGTCGGAGATTCTGTGTCGGTGTTATCATTGTCGTCGGGCAGTGCCGTAACAATGGTAGCGGGCACTTCGACCTCTTCAGCATCAGCAATGCTGGCGGAGACGAGCACCGTACCCTCATCCATGCGCACGAGGCGCACACCCTGGGCACTTCTTCCGCAGACGCGGATGTCACTGACCGGTGAGCGGACCATCATGCCCGAAGAGGTGATGATGATGACGGATTGATCCTCCTTCACCGCATGGGCAGCAACAACTTTACCATTACGACCCGAGTCATCCTTGATGGCAATCATTCCCTTGCCACCACGATGGTGAGGTGTAAACCCATTGAACTCTGTGCGCTTGCCATAGCCATTCTCCGTTGCGACCAGTAAGGTGGCGCTATTGTCGACAACATCGAAGCTACGAACCGCGTCATCGGCTGCCAGTCGGATGCCACGGACGCCTGTGGCGGTACGACCCATGCGACGGACCTGCGATTCGTTGAAGCGCATGGCCTGGCCGTTGGCCGTGATCAAAAGAACATCGTCTCCGATATGGGTCAGACGAACTTGAATAAGTTTATCGCCCTCATCAATGTTCAAGGCGCGAATGCCGTTCTTGTTCACATTCTTGTAATCGGCGAGCGCTGTCTTTTTGACGGTTCCGTGTTCGGTGGCAAACATGATGTCCACGTCTTGCGCAAAGGCACGGATCGGCAATAGGGCTGCGACCATCTCGTTTTCCTGGAACTGGAGAAGATTGACGATTGGTTTGCCAAAGGAGGTCCGAGGCGCTTCAGGCACATCAAAGGCGCGCTCGGCAAAGACGCGTCCTGTGTTTGTGAAGAAGAGCAAGGTGTCGTGGGTGTCCGCGACAAAGACGGTGGTGATGAAGTCCTCTTCCTTGATGGCGGCGCCCGTGATACCCCTTCCACCACGTTTCTGTTCGCGGTAGACTGTCAGTGGCACGCGTTTGACGTAACCACGATGGCTGAGGGTAATAACACAGGGTTCATCAGCGATCAGATCTTCGATGTTGACCTCACCCTCCATGGGGACGATCTGTGTGCGACGGCTGTCATCCCGCTTACTGGAAGTAACAAATTTCGCTTTGATGTCCACGAGGTCCTGTTTGATCAATCCATAAATTTTTCCGGAGTCAGCCAGCAAACCGTTCAGATAGGTGATCTGCTCTAATAAGGCGCGCAACTCCGCGTCAACCTTATCGCGTTCCAGTCCTGTGAGCTGGTAGAGACGCATCTCGAGGATCGCATCGACTTGCCGTTCAGAGAAGCTGAAGCGTTCGATCAAGCGTCCCTTAGCCTCTTCGCGATTCTTCGATGCTCGAATGATTCTGACCACCTCGTCCAGGTTATCAAGGGCAATGAGCAACCCTTCCAAAATGTGCTTGCGTGCCTCTGCTTTGGCCAACTCGAAACGCGTCCGTCGCGTGAGTACGTGGAAACGGTGGTCGACGTAGCAGCGGAAAAGCTCTTTTAGGTTCATCACCTTTGGACGGCCTTGGTCAATGGCCAACATGATGGCGCCGAAGGTGGTCTGCAACTGCGTGTGCTTGTAGAGATTGTTGAGGACGACTTGGCCAATCGCGCCACGCTTCAGTTCGATCACCACGCGGATGTCGCTCTTGGACTCATCACGAATATCCGTAATGCCCTCAATGACCTTGTTGTTCACCAGTTCGGCCATCTTCTCAATCATGTTCGCCTTATTCACCATGTAGGGAATTTCGGTGATGATGATGGCTTCTTTATTCTTGTACTCGACGACCTCTGCTTTGCCACGGACGATCATTTGTCCACGGCCAAGCTTATACATCGCTTCAATCGCGCGCGTGCCACAGATGGTGGCGCCGGTTGGAAAGTCGGGTCCCTTGACGAACTGCATCAAATCATCAATCGAGCAGTCGGGGTTGTCCACATAGTGTGTGATGCCATCGACGAGTTCCCCAAGGTTATGCGGAGGGATGTTAGTTGCCATACCCACAGCAATACCGGTCGAGCCGTTGAGGAGTAAGTTGGGCAGGCGAGAAGGGAGGACGACAGGTTCTTGAAATTCTTCATTGTAGTTCGGACGAAAATCAACGGTCTCTTTCTCAATATCATCGAGCATCTCATCTGTCAACTTGTCCATGCGCGCTTCAGTGTAACGCATGGCAGCAGGTGAGTCGCCGTCAATGGAGCCAAAGTTACCCCAGCCATCAATCAGCGGATAACGCATCGAAAAATCTTGAGCCATGCGAACAAGGGTATCGTAGATAGCTTGGTCGCCATGGGGGTGATATTTACCCATGACGTCACCGACGATACGTGCAGACTTTTTGTATGGCTTGTTGTGGGAATTGCCCAACTCGTACATCGTAAAGAGTACGCGGCGATGCACAGGCTTCAGTCCGTCACGGGCATCTGGTAGTGCACGTCCGATGATCACACTCATAGAATAATCAATATAAGAGGAGCTCATTTCCTCTTCGATATTGATATTTTTCAGGCCTTGTTCTTGCACGGGTAACAGTATGATCTCATCACTCATTTTTAGTATCTTTCTGGAAAGTCAAAATTGAAGCAAAATTATAGTGTTTTTCATCCCGAAAAGCCACTCCTAAAACATGAAAAACAGAGTATTTTTAAGCGACTTTTTGGGAACAGTGCTTGACCTCTTAAAGGTAATATGAGAATGTTTTTGGTGAAGACGAGGCTATGGTGAAATTGTTCGGAGTACCGCCTTTAGGCGGAATTTCAAAGACCTTGAATCTTTGCTTCCGCCTAAAGGCGGGACTCCAAACGCTTAGTCCTGTATAGTTGTTTGCGGGGTATCCCAATAGCGATCTTACCGAAAAAGTATTTTTCATAAGTGTTTCGATGTTAGTAACAGATAAAATGGAGGAAAATTATGGTAAATTTTACGTTGCACAATCCGGTTAAACTCGTCTTTGGCAAGGGAATGATTGCGGAGTTGAAGAAGCTTATCTCAGAGGGGACCAAGATTCTCATGATATATGGGGGAGGTTCCATCAAGAAAAATGGCGTTTATGACCAGGTTCGCCGGGCGCTGGATGGCTTTGAGGTGGTTGAGTTTGGGGGGATTGAAGCGAATCCACGCTATGAGACCTGTATGAAGGCTGCGGACTTGGCCAAAAACGAGAAGGTTGGCTTTCTTCTCGCCGTCGGGGGTGGTTCAGTCTTGGACGCGACCAAGTTTATTGCTGTGGCTGCGACCTACACGCCAGGGGATCCCTGGGAGATCATGGAGGGACGTGTGCCAGTTCAAGCAGCAGTGCCGTTGGGTGCCATCATGACTCTTCCCGCCACGGGCTCGGAGATGAACACCTACTCCGTGATTTCCCGCGACTCCACCGGCGAGAAGCTGGCCTTTGGCTCAGACCATGTCTATCCGAAATTCTCGATCCTGGATCCGGAGACGACCTACTCACTGCCGATGCGGCAGACCGAAAACGGCATTGTGGATACCTGGGTGCATGTCATGGAGCAGTACATGAACGATGTCGACTCTTCCGCACTGACCACGCGCCTTGCGGAATCGGTTCTCAAGACGCTGACCGAAATGGCGCCGAAGGTCAAGGCCAATCCCGAAGATTACCAGGTGCGCGCCGAACTGATGTGGTGCGCCACGGTCGGTCTTAATGGCTGGCTTGGTCTTGGTGCTGCAGCGCAGGACTGGGCAACCCACATGATTGGACACGAATTGACAGCGCTTTATGGTTTGGACCATGCACGTACACTGGCCGTCATTATGCCGGCTGTTCATCGTTTTCAGCTCAAGCGTAAACAGGCGCGCCTTGCCCAGTTTGGGACGCGCGTCTTCCACCTTGTCGGGGGCGACGAGGCCACGCGTGCTGCCCAGGCAATCGATCATATGGAGGTATTCTTTCAGTCCATGGAGGTGCCGACGCGTTTGTTAGCGTATGGCATTGACGCGGCGGTCGCTGGAAAACAAGTTGCGGAACGCCTCGCCAAACGCGGACGGAAACTGGGCGAGTATGAGGATATTGGCCCTGTAGAAGTCGAAGCGATTATGAACTTAGCGAAGTAAGTATAACACGCGAGCTAGGCCAGATATGAAGGCGAAAATACGCATAAAAAGGATTGGGCAAAGCCCCAAGAAATGCCTCGTATCGATAAAATAATATCGATTTTGTAAAAAACTTCTTGATTGGCGATGGGGAATTTACTAAAATTATCAAGTAATTTCATGGACTATTGTCTTTTTATTTCCTCATTAAGAGGCTGTTTGATGCTGGAAGAGTTTCTGTTTCTAGGTGCTAGCAGGTGAAGGGAGCTGGCTTTGACATAGTCCATGTATAACGGTTTATTGGTTAAATTACGTTTAAAAACTATGCGCTATCGTACACTTGTATTTTTCTTTCTTATTTGTGTGTGTCCAGCTTTTGCCGCGACACAGGATGGCTCGTTGCGCGTAGAAGTGCTCGGCGGGCACAATTTGGTTATTGATAATAATGAATCGCCGAAGACTTATGCGCCTGAGACAGCCTTTTTCGGGGTGAAGTTTCATAATGACGGGACGCAACCCCTCGCCGATATTGTCGCGAGAATCGGCGACTACAAGAATGGTGTTGGATCTACGCCTGGTATTTATCCTTCGCGCGCGCATACCAATTTAGTGGGCACCTTTTCGCTGACCCATCAAGGTGGAAGTTCAGGTCTTGCAGATGCAACCCGCTATATCGCTTCGATTCCTGCGGGTGGCTCTGCGACGGTCTATTGGCTGGTGGGGTATCCACATGCCGACGCCAATGGAACGCCAACCTCTGGTGCCAGCACAAACCCCGATGATGACTTATGGATGGAGTATGACGTGTGGGCCACAGCCAAGGAGGGGGTCACCCCTCGTGCGGTCGATGTGACACAGACAGTCTACTGCCGTCAGGACATTGCGGCCAGCGCCAACAAGATCTTTCCCAGTGGCGCCAACAAAGTGCCACAATACTATTTGGACTTGATGCACCAATATGTTCCTGCTTGGACGAATAAAATGGCTGATGGTTCCGTGGGAACGAGCGTCACGACCGAGTGCTTCTGGTACGATCTCGGGGTGGTCAGTGGAGGTTATGACATTAATGGCGACCTAGTCCCAGATATGAACGCCTGGATGCAGCCTGTCGGCGACCCCTCATTGTTTGACGCGGGTGCTTTTCGTTTGGTCAGGACCTACGCCATGGTTGTCGTGAAACTTAAAACAGGTGGCGAGAAGGTCTATATTGTTGAAGACCAGCTCTATTTCACCCAGATGCCTGAGAATAATGGAGTGGTCGGATATGTCAGGTATGATTTTGTTGTCATTTTACCTAATGCGCGGGCCATGACAACGCCGTACCAGGTTGCGGCTTCCGGAAACTTGAATGAAAAATATAATGCTGATTTTGGTGTTTCATTGGGTAATCCTATTGTGAGCCTAGAGGCCAGAGTATCCATCACGAAGACCGCCTCGGTGGCTACTGTTTTTCTGAATGGAACGATTGACTACGCTATGAGTTACACCAACAGTGGGGCGCTCCCGATTGGCGACCCAGCAGGAGGTGTTCCTCTGGTGATCCAGGAACGCATTCCCAGTGGCACCTCTTTTGTCTCTGGAACAGCGACGAATAACAACGTACTGCCTCCTGGCAGCAGTGGGTATAAGGTGCTTTACTCAACGGACAATGGCACCAATTGGGTTTTAACCCAGCCTTCCCCGGCTTCAACCGTCACACACATTCAATGGTGGTTGAATGACGTGCTTCCTGTAGGCGCGAGCGGAACGTTCCGGCTTTCCGTCACGGTCAACACCAACTACGCAAATGCATCACCCTTTATTGTCAATCAATCCGGGTTGAGCCTGGGCAACACGACTCCCTTTGCCACTGCGCAGGCTTCATCCTTGCTACTCGGCACTAACTCCGTAGGCGGCACGGTCTTCGCAGATACTGGTATCGGTACAAGCGCGTACTTTGGAAATGGAATCAAAGAGGGGAGTGAACCCGGACTCTCTAATATTCTGGTTCGTCTCTATTCGGATGTGAATGGAAACGGGGTTGTTGACGCAGGTGACACCCTGATCGCCTCGACAAATACAAGTGTGACGGGGGCGTATCGTTTTGACAGTGTGCCGGATGGACTGTTTGTTGTCTCTGTTGACTCCAGAGATAGCGATATGCCTGTCGGCTATTCACCATCTGTTCTGGACACCTCTGCTGTCAACTTGGACAACGCACGCATCACCTCGGCCTCTGTAAGCTTGCTGACGGTGAACTTGGGCTATGCTCCTGCGCTCCAAACGTATAAGTCGCGCGTGGGGACTGGCGAGGTACGCGAAGGCCAGATGTTGACGTATGCGCTTGCAGTCACCAACCGTATGTCTGGCAGCGGGACAGCAGCTCCCAGTGGCGCTACCTATCTTGTCTGGCCGACGAATGCCACCACCGGCGCTAATAACAAAGCTTTCACCAATCCTCAAAATGTCCGCAACGCGAATGAACCTGACACACTCTATGCAACAGCACCTTATCAGGCTGCAGATGAAACCCTGCTTGCGGAGGGATATCTCTATGGTGCGCAACTCGGTACGCCGACCAATGTGACGGTTCAGATACCGCTGAGAGTGAATGGCGGCGCCTTCCCGAGCGGAAACACCTTGGATGTAATCGTCAAT
>CAMBQV010000099.1 GCA_945870145.1 Akkermansia muciniphila | reverse complement strand
TAGACGTTTCTGTAAAGGAATGGATGACATGGACGAAATGGAAAAAGCACATACATAAGCTATTCAGAGTCGGTATAAATTTCGATCAAGAACAGCATGAGATTGCCATTGATCCTTATGTCATGGGTGCATTATTGGGCGACGGAAGTTTCGCAAAAAACCTGTCTTTTACAACAAAAGATTATCAATTATTGGATGCCGTGAGAAAAGAGTGGTCTGAAAAATTGAGAATCGACTTGAAGGATTCAAAGATAGACTGCGGGAAAGCTACATGCTGGAAATTTCAATCCGCCCGCAGAAACAAACGTGAAGTCGCGGCGTTAAGGGCTATTCTCGGCCCACTTAACAAAACAAAAAGCGGAACAAAGTTTATACCTCAGATCTACAAAACCGCAAGCTATGAAAACAGACTTTCAATGCTCGCCGGACTGATCGACACGGATGGGAGCTTGACTCAAGGAGGATATGACATCATTTTCAAGTCGAAAATTCTCGCGGAGGATACAGCTTTTATAGCAAGAAGTTGTGGACTGGCTGCCTATGTTAAGCCATGTGTAAAGGCTTCTCAAAAGGGGACAAAAGGTACGTATTATCGAATTTCAGTAAGCGGCGATTGCAGTGTAATCCCTTGCCGTTTGCCAGACAAGGTTGCTCCGATACGGAAGCAGAAAAAATCAGTTTTGCGAACAGGGTTTTCTGTCGAATCTCTAGGTGCAGGTGAATATGTGGGGTTTACAGTCGGACCGGAAAACCATTATGTCATGGGGGATTTTACAGTTACGCATAACTGCGGCAAAACGGTCGTGTTCGCCGATGTCTCGCGCCGCATGTATGAAAAGACCGGCGGCCGGCGCATAATGGTGATCGCCCATCGCGAGGAGCTGATCTTCCAAGCCAAGGAGAAGATCATGACGTTTGGCGGGCTCGAAGCCCAAGTCGAGATGGGCGAGTACCGTGTCGAGAAGGGGCTGTTCGGATACCCGCCTGTCATCGTGTCAACCGTCCAGACGCATACGGCGGGCGGTGACGGCTGCGGGCGCATGGCGAAGTTCGATCCGATGGAGTTTGGACTCCTGATCATCGATGAATGCTTCCCGTCTGGGACGCTGGTCGACGGCAAGCCGATTGAAACGATATGCGAGGGCGACATGGTGAATGCGTTCGACCATGGAACAAACGCGATTGTCCTGTCCCGCGTCAAGCGGACATTCAAAAGCCGTCCGAACGCCCTGTGCAGGGTGATATTCGCTGACGGCACGTGGACTGTGTGCACGCCAGGCCATCCTTTTTACAACGTTACAACCGCTGAATACGTACCGGCATACATGCTGACGGGTTCAGATTACGTGTTCACGACAAGGAAAGAAAAAAAGAATGAGATTCAGAAAAATATGCAAGGTGTGCGGAATACCTTTCACAGCATCCTGCAACCGGTCGACGTGCTCGAAGGAATGCGAGATGAAGGCAAGGACAAAGCCGAAGCTTCCCCCCGTGACCATGAATTGCCATACCTGCGGCAAGAAAGTCCTATGTACGGGGAGGAACGGGAGGAGTATGGTCCGGAAGGGGCGTGCCTTCTGCTCAACTGCATGCTCAAAGATATACGGTGCGAAAATCAGTTCGGCGACCATGGCTCAGACCAACAGGGAGTTCGCCTCGAAACGGATGACGGAGCGGAATCCGATGCGCAAGGAATCAGTCAGAGAGAAGGTCTCCAGCACCTTGAGGGAAATGGGCTGGAAGCCGACTGTCCGGTGCGGCAACGGGACGATAACGGAACCGCAGTTAATGCTGGCATCCGCACTCGGCTGGGAGATGGAGATACCCATAAGGACGGGAATGGGGCGCAACAGCGGATATCCGTCATGCTACAAAGTGGACATCGGGAACAAGGAATTAAAGATCGCAGTGGAAGTGGACGGCAACTCCCATCATGTTATATCCCGCAGACAGGAAGACGCGAAAAAGGATGCCCTGCTCGTCTCATTAGGGTGGAGCGTGTTGAGATTCTGGAACGCGGAAGTGACGGCGGATTTGGAGAAGTGTGTCCGGACGGTTATGTCTACAATATCGAAGTTGAAAAATATCACAACTATTTTGCCGACGGCATCCTAGTCCACAACTGCCACCATTCCACCGCAGATTCTTACAAGCGTGTAATCGAATGGTATATGCGCAACCCCGACATGAAACTGCTCGGCGTGACCGCCACGCCGGACCGTACCGACGAAGAGGCGCTTGGGCAGGTCTTCGGCTCAGTCGCCTTCGACTATGAGGTGATGGACGCGATCAAGGATGGCTGGCTCGTGCCGGTCAGTCAGCAGATGGTGACCGTCGGACACCTCGACCTCTCAGAGGTGCGCACCACGGCGGGCGACCTTAACGCGGGCGACCTTTCGGCGATCATGGATGATGAACAGACGCTGCATGAAATCGCCAGTCCCACGATTGAAATCTGCGGAAACAGGCGCACCCTTGTATTCGCGGCGACCGTGAAGCAGGCGGAACGCCTCTGCGAGATCTTCAACCGTCACCGCGAGGGGTGCGCCTCGTTCGTCTGTGGCAAGACAGACAAGGATGAACGCAAACTGATCCTGGGCGACTTCAAGGCTGGCAAGACGCAGTTCGTGGTCAACGTGGGCGTGCTCACGGAAGGCTTTGACGACGACGGCGTCGAGGTCGTCGTGATGGCGCGTCCGACCAAGAGCCGTGCGCTTTACGCGCAGATGGCAGGGCGCGGTACGAGGCCCCATTCATCTATCGCGCATGCCTTGGGTGATATGGAGTCCGCCGCCGATCGCGTGGCCGCGATCAAGGCGAGTCCCAAGCCCGGATGCCTGATTGTCGATTTCGCCGGCAACTGCGGACGTCACAAGCTCTGCACGACTGCCGATATTCTGGGAGGCAAGTATTCAGAGGAGGAAGTCGAAAAGGCTTCGCAGAAGGCGAAGAGCAGCAGTGTACCCGTTGACATGACAGAGGCCCTGGACGAAGCACGGCGGGAGATCGAAGAGGCTAAACGGCGCGAGGCGGCCAAACGTGCGGCGATTATCTGCCGCGCCAAGTATTCATCGACCTCGGTGGATCCGTTTGACGTGTTCCAGATCCACAAGACGCCAGAGCGCGGCTGGGATAAGCACAAGACGTTAAGCGAAGCGCAGCTTGCATTACTGAACAAACAAGGGATTGCGACGGATAACTTGTCTTATGCCGAAGGCAAGCAACTCTTGGATGAAGTGTTCAGGCGGTTCAAGAATAACGAGTGTTCTTTCAAGCAGGTCAAGATGCTGAAGAAGTTCGGCTATTCTGGGCCCATCAAACGAGACCAGGCGAAAGCCCTGATCGACCGCATAGCAGCCAACGGCTGGAGGGCTCCTCAATGAAGCGCGTCTCGCGGTCAACCCCCTGCCCGATCTGCGGTAAGCCGGATTGGTGCTCTGTGTCCGACAACGGCGAATTCGTCTTGTGTATGCGCATACAGTCAGGCATGCCTTGCAAGAACGGCGCGTGGATGCACTTTCTGAAGGATCAAGATAGGAGCCGTCCGCCTCAGCGTCGCGCACCCATGCCCATACCCGTCAAACAGGTCGCCTTCGATGCAGAGCGGTATCACGCCAGCATCCGCAAGGCATGGGACAATGTATGGCTGGACGGCACGGCAGTTGAGCTCGGTGTGAATATGGATGCCATTGAGCGGTTACAACCGGGCTGGGACAGCTTCAATAAAGCGGTCGGGTATCCCATGCGCGATGCCAGCGGGAAGGTGATCGGTATACGGCTGCGAAACTCGAAGGGCGACAAGTGGGCTGTCTCCGGCAGCCAGGACGGTCTCTTTTTCGATCCGTTCCTGACGCTCGGCGAGAATTATGAGCTGGTCATCTGCGAAGGCCCGACCGATACGGCTGCCGCGTATACGCTCGGGCTTCCCGCTGTCGGACGGTCCAGTTGCATGACAGGGCTGGAGTTTCTGAAGGCTATTTGCTGCCGACTGAAGGTGAGGCTCGTAACGATCGTCGCCGATGCCGACAAACCGAAACTTAAGCCGGATGGCTCGCTGTGGCGTCCCGGCATCGAGGGCGCCATGGCTCTCGGGAGTAAACTCGGACGGATACACCGAGTCATTGTGCCGCCTAAAAAAGATTTGAGGGAGTGGGTCGGTTCCGGCTGCACGCTCAAGGAGTGGAACAACTGGATTTCAACAGCGCAAAGGAGAATGCCTGAATGAGCAGTGAACACTGGATTAAAGTCATGAAGGGTACGCCTAACAAGCCGGCGATGGCCGAGATCAGGCGCTGGTGTAATTGCACCAAGGCTGAGGCATTCCTCGCCTTCTTCGAGTTGTATTGTTATTTCGATGGCGTGACCGCTGACGGATTTATTCCGTTTTTCCGCAAAGAAGACGCTGTCGAAAGAGGCGGTCTCCCCGGTCTCGGCGACGCGCTGGAGGCTGTGGGTTGGATGACTTTCCACCCTGAAGGCGCCAGGGTGATCGATTGGGAGAAACACAACGGCAAGAGCGCCAAAGCGCGTATGCTGAATAGCGAACGGCAAAACCGCTTCCAAGGCAAAGGGAGGTCTTAATGGCACGAAAAAAGATCATGCTGGATGACCTGAAAGGCTGGGCGCATAAACAAGTCACTGAGAAACTGCGCCTGCAAAGCGCTGGTGACCTGCCCAAGGCAGGGAACGTGCAAGCACACGTTTCTGCAAAGGACGGCACCAAGGTGGCAATACGCGTGACTAGGCGCGAGCCCAATAAGACTGAAGCCGAATACAATCGGCGATACCTCGGCGGCGCGGGCAAGTATGAAGCCGTGTCTCTGCGTCTGCCCGGCGGAAGTCGGTATACGCCCGACTGGAAATCCGTCGGGGCTGACGGACGTGTGACCTTCCACGAGGTAAAGGGTTCCTACCGATTCGGCTCTCAAGGACGTGCGGCTACGGCGTTCCGAGAATGCGTGGCCGCGTTCCCCGAATTCAATTTTGTCTGGGCTGTCCGCAACGCGGATGGCTCCTGGAGTCTAAAAGAAAACAGAGGAGGTCAGAATGCAGTGTCATAAATGTCCGCACAATGGAAGGCTTGAGGGTCAAGTGTGGGAGCAAACCCCATGCGCCAAATGTCGGTTGCGTAATACGTCCGACCGCACACGGGAGTATAACGAGGAGGGACCGGACTCCGTAGAGGAAGAGGTGTATTTGAACCAGCCTTATGAAGGCCTGACCGGCAGCGATGATGATCCGATGATCCCCTTGTCGGTTCTTGGCAAGGCTATGGCCTGCTGGATCAGCTTGACCCTCCCGGCGCGGGAAGTGTTCAGTCTGCGGATGAAAGACCGGTCACTCGGCAGGATAGCTTATATTCTCGGCTGTACGAAACAATCCGTGGCGGGTGTCTTGGAAAGGGCCATAAAGGAAAATCCGATCATGGCCTCTCTGGCGTCCGGGTGCCAGGAGCATCGCAAGGGACGCAAACGGAAGACAATCCGTCAGCAACCGGGTCTATAAAAAAAGACTGCACTGTGAAGAATAATCAACACAGTGCAGTCGGGTCGTTTTAAATATTGCGCCAAACTACATCACGGGGACGGATACGGAGGGCAAGCGGGATTTGGTAATTAATTCTACGCGTTGGCGAATTTGCTGCTAAGACACTCGTTACCAACAAGTTTTTATGAGGGATACTCTTGTTGGATGAAACTTCATCAGAAAATATCATGTATCTTGTAGCGATCGCGTTCCTCTGCTTCCCGTTGCGCCTTCTTCCACCCCTGGTACCCAAAATAGACGACAAAACCAACGGTGACTATTGCGGAGAATATCAAACCTCCGATACTTACGAGCTGCAGCCAAACTGGAGCCTCACCCGTCACCGGATCTTTCTCAGGGCCCGCTATTTCCACTGCTACAGTGCCGATGAGACCGAGCACT
Organism: Akkermansia muciniphila; assembly: GCA_945870145.1. Taxonomy (GTDB): domain Bacteria; phylum Verrucomicrobiota; class Kiritimatiellia; order RFP12; family UBA1067; genus CAIZQW01. Next base: position 3,244 of record CAMBQV010000099.1, on the reverse strand, counting down.
GCAATTATGCCCAACGTGATATTTACGTGTTTAAGCGTCATACGCTATTACCTTTTCTTCAATCACGGTAGTGAAGTGCGTTGTCAAGCTTTGCAACTACCCTTTTGTTATCAACTTGCCGACAAACAGTTGGCAACTATTTCCCTTTGAGATGACTTTTAATAAGTCACCAGTGTCTCGAGCTTTCAAACAAACTGTTATTGAGATTTTTGCTCTATTTACCAAAAAAAGCAAGCGAAAGTCGAGTTACTTAAAAAGTTCGTCGATTTCAAAGCCTTGTTCCGACGGGAAGAAGCCGCCGTCAAAGACAGCCCATTTCTCATCGTCTTCAGTAATATCACTGTTCACATCGTCAACCCACTGCTGATATTGGCGCTCGACATCCTCTTTTCGGGTAAATACTTCTTCGACGGAAATAACACCCATCATTCCATCACCGTCGATTCTCAGGTCATAAGAGAGACTCAGTAGCTCGCCAAGAGGTACAGGAGAAAGGGCGGCAAGCTCTTTCTTGATGAGATCCTTTCGTTCCTGATCGATCGCGAAAAAACAATCCTCGTATTGTCCAAGAGCAGATAATACTACATTCCGAAACTCGTCCAGAAAGGTTTCCTCGTTGTCTGCCGTCACAAAGGCGACGTACCTAGTAAAAACTGATAAGCGAGCGTAAACCATTCTAGTACCCTGCGTTTTCGTGACCTTCGTTTCACCCGCCGTACGAAGCGGATGAAACGTAGTAATTCATGCTCTTTTTCGTCCCCGTCTTGACCTTTCTCAGAAGGACACCACCCTGTCCGATTCTTTGATCATGTCATATAGATCTTTCATGGTAGAGAGGGGGCAGAGTTCCGAGCCTTCCGAGTGCCGTAGCTTGAGGCAAGTTCCGCAAGCAAGAATCTGCCCGCCGTTGTCCACGAACATCTGCATTTGCTCGGTAACGTTGAAGTGTTCGGTATTCAGCTTCTCGCATTCCACTCCCTTTGCCATGAGAAATGCTTTTACGTGGTCTCCCTGTTTCAGCGCGAACACACCCAAACGGAAACCGTTCCACGCCGTCTCTGCGTCCGTAGTGTAGATAACTATTCCGAGTTTCATCTGTTCTGCCCTTTCTTTGCTATGATTCCGTAGTGATATGGAGGCAAAGCAACGAATCGTTTGACAATCAGGAAGCCGGCCTCTTCCGTCCATTTCGCACACTGTTCTGGTTTGGGACGGATGGCCATCGGTGGCCCGCGCGGCGTTTCCGGATCGTAATTCCAGTGCATGATCCCAAGGATGCCGCCATCTCGAAGAATGCGTAGCGCTTCTGCCAGCAAGATTTCGGGGTTCTCCATGTGAAGAATGTTAAACAACATGGCGTAGTCTACGGACGCTCCCGGAAGGCCTGTCCCCTCGGCGACGAAGTCGCGGCGATTGAGTCTGACGTTGGCGAGGTTAAAGAGTACGGCTTTCTCCCGAGTCGCCGCGATCATGTCTTCCTCGATGTCGAAGGCATGGACAGAGCCCCTCACGATGCGTGCGGCCGGTATGGTGAATGTTCCATAACCGCAACCGAAGTCCGCAACATCGCTCATCACGCTTTGCAGGCCCAAGGCCGACAGGACTTGAGCAGTGTCGAAGAAGGTGTGCCACATCCCCTCCTCGGGCATGCCACTTTCTCTTGTCTTCATTTGCTCTTCTTCCATTCTTGATCAATGATCCTCAACAGGTGAAGCATTGCCGTATTTCCAGCATTGTCTCCCTTCTCAAAATCATTCTCGATCACCGCCATACGGTTGGTCACATGGGCAAAGCAGATGACATTCTTGCCACGCGCTTGAGCAAAAGCATAGAGCGCGGCAGCCTCCATTTCGACGGCCAAGAGGTTCAAGGACTTTGCGTGAGCGATGGCCTCGGCGGTCTCACGATACGGAGCATCGGTTGTCCATGTACCGCCACGAATGACATGCCCCGCCTTGGCCAAAATGCTATCAGCAAGTGCATCAAGAACTGAGGGCCTGAATGCATACGCAGATGACGGAAGATAGTGGTAACTCGTTCCTTCGTCACGCAGGGCCTTATCGATAAGAATGAAGTAGGGCGGATCACTAACCTCCACGAGCTGGCCGGACGAAGTCACGCTAATGAGAAGTTCGCACCCCGACACGAAAAGCTGCTCCGCTACGAGAACGGCATATGATGCGCCGACTGCGCAGCCAATGACGCCAATGGTCGTGGATTCAAGCTCAAGATCATACATCTCTGAATGGTAACAGGCCCACCCCTCATTACGCTTTGCCCCTGAGGCTTGTAAGTGGCGCGACAGATCACCGTCGGGGTCGAGTACGCAGATCGCCGGAACATCGCAGGAGACAAGCGATTTCTGCCGCCGGGCTTCTCGAATCAATGCCGACGGCTCAAATAGCGTCGGGCAAGTGTAATGCTTGTGCGATAATATTGGGATTTCCTCTGGCATGTGTTTATCTCTTTCGGTCTTACGCTGGCTCTAAGAGACGCGCGTTTTTTTGCGCGTACTCTTCAGCGCTTTGCAGGCCTTCTTTGTATAGCATTCGCTTAGTGCGTATACTCAATAATCTTTATCGAAGCTCCAATCTTGCGCACAATAGCCTCTTTCATTACCTCATAATGAGGACATGCGAACCCCGTCGGAGTACCTCGCTTTATGCATGAGGCAAACACTATAGCCTCCGCGCCTCTATCAACCATAATCTTGGCTCTTGAGACGGCGCGCTTTCCGGGGCAACCTCCGCAACTGACAAAGCCTATAATCTCGACGGGACCTGTTTCTTCAAAGGCCAGTTTGCCTTCGGAGGCGACCTTGAAATCCATCGTTCCCGGACAGATGTCCTCCGTTTGCTGGCAACGAATTATTCCAACCTTTTTCATCTGCGTGCTCCTTTCTTGTTTGACCTAACTTTTGAGTGCCACGGTTGGCTTTTACTGGCAACCTTGTCAGCAATGGGCATATTTTGGATCTTTCTCATGCGCAATGCAAGTGAATTTAGAAAGAGTGTTTTAATTGTGTGGTGACGTGGGGCTTTTCCCGTGATTAGACCATCTGTGGACTAATCATTTACGAATGGCTTCATAATACATAAAAGGATGGATGCACAGCGAATTACGCAGTTGTCTTTTTCTGGAGGGTTCCCCTCCTTCAGCCCGTCCGGCTTATGAGGACCGGTTTTTGGCTACCTTTTACCGCATAAAAAGGTATCTTCGACGGGTATTCCCGTCCCGGACCGCG
>CAMBQV010000098.1 GCA_945870145.1 Akkermansia muciniphila | reverse complement strand
AAAGGAAGAACGAGTTCCTGAACCGGCTTCGCGAGAGATCACGGCGATCGCATGGTCGTTCCCCCCAACCTCTTTCCAGTTCTTAATCGTCCCATTAAAAATGCCGCGTACCTGATCCGTGGTGATTCCTTTGATATCGTTACTGGGATGCACGACCATCGCGATTCCATCGCGTGCCACAATGATGTTTTTAAGCGTAGCGGCTTCTTGCGGCAACTTGACCAGATCTGCCATGCCGATTTGAGCCGCACCTGACAGCGCAGACTGGATACCCAAAGCTGAACCACCGCCTTGAATCGTGATAGCCACGTCTGGATGGGTGGACATATATTGATCGGCGAGTTTTTCCGCGAAGGGCTGAAAGGCCGTGGAGCCTGCAACAGTAATATTTTCCCGCGACTTTCCACACCCACTTACGAGGAATGCCCCGGTCACCACGAGTCCCAACAGACAAACAGAATAATTCTTGTTTAACATGATTCCTCCGTGTTTTAAACCTACTATTAGTAATTCGGTTTATATTAAAACAGAATGGGGGCTAGGTGTCCATCAGTTTGATGTTAGAATTGTGTTAGGCTTAACGCAATCCTTAACAAAAACAAACACCGCTTGAACGATATTTAATCGCTCAAGCGGTGTCTTATTATTCTCTTATCTTATTCGCGACTAACCTCTTAGCGCAGCCTGTGCTGCTGCAAGGCGTGCGATGGGCACGCGGTAGGGCGAGCAGGAGACATAGGTGAGTCCGATCTTATGGCAGAAGCCGATGGTCTTGGGTTCGCCACCATGCTCGCCGCAGATGCCCATCTTCATGCCTGGCTTGATACGACGGCCGTTTTCGACCGCATACTTCATCAGGCGGCCGACACCAGCTTGATCCAGCACGGTGAAGGGGTCGTAGTCATAGATGCCCTTGGAGACATATTCGCCCAAAAACTTGCCAGCGTCGTCACGTGAGAAGCCACAGCCCATCTGGGTGAGGTCGTTTGTGCCGAACGAGAAGAAGTCTGCTTCTGCGGCGATCTCATCCGCGGTCATGGCAGCACGCGGCACTTCAATCATGGTACCGATAGAGATCGACAGTTTGACTTTCTTTTCCTTCTCGACTTGTGCGATGGTCCGCAGAACGATCTCCTTCTGGAGTGTTAGTTCCTTAACGTTGCCGACGAGCGGGATCATAATTTCAGCCTTGGAACCCTTGACTCTGGCTGCTGCTTCCGCAACAGCGCGAGCCTGCATCTCCGTCACTTCGGGATAGGTGATCCCGAGGCGGCAACCACGATGTCCGAGCATCGGGTTAAACTCATGGAGTTCGTCCACGATACGCTTGATCTGGTCGACCTTGACACCCAAAATTTCGGCCATTTCCTTCTGGCCCTTGGGATTGTCGTTCTGAGGCAGGAACTCATGGAGTGGCGGATCGAGGAAGCGGATTGTGCAAGGACGCCCCTTGAGTGCCTTGAATATTCCTTCGAAATCCTTGCGTTGAAGCGGCAGAAGTGCTGCGAGTGCCTTCGTGTACTGAGAAAGCGGCTCCTTGAGATTGGCTTCAAGCTCGGCTTTATCCTTTTCGGATGCGCCCAAAATTGCTGCGCTCAGTTTCTTCACCGTTTCCGCAACGAGGATCAGGCGGCGGAAGGCCATGATACGGTCGGTTTCAAAGAACATGTGTTCGGTACGGCAGAGGCCAATACCTTCAGCGCCGAAGTTCACCGCGACTGCTGCGTCATGAGGAGTGTCCGCATTTGTGCGGACCTGAAGTGTACGATACTTATCAGCCAGCAGCATGATCTGAGCGAAAGGTCCTGTGAGCTTGGCTTCGCTGGTCGCAACTTCGCCTTTGTACACCGCGCCGGTCGAGCCGTTGAGCGAGAGCCATTCGCCTTCCTTCAGGGTTACCTTGCCGATGGTCAGCGTCTTCTTGGCATAGTCGATTTGCGCATCGCCAGCGCCAGAGACACAGCACTTGCCCATACCGCGAGCAACCACAGCTGCGTGGGAGGTCATGCCGCCACGCGCGGTCAGGATGCCTTTAGCAGCGTCCATACCGGCGAGATCTTCGGGGCTGGTTTCGATACGGACCAAAATCACCTTCTTGCCCTGCTTCGCCCAGGCTTCCGCTGCGTGCGCGGAGAAGACGATCTGTCCTGTAGCCGCCCCGGGGGATGCTGGCAGACCCACGGTCAGTTTCTGAGCCTTGGCTTCGGCGGTCTTTTCAAAGACGGGGTGGAGGAGCTGGTCCAGTGACATCGGGTCCACGCGCAACACGGCAGACTTCTCGTCAATCAGCTTTTCCTTCACGAGATCAGTGGCAATACGAACCGCTGCTGCGGCCGTACGCTTACCATTACGGGTCTGGAGCATGTAGAGCTTGCCATCTTCGATGGTGAATTCCAGATCCTGCATATCCTTGTAATGCTTTTCAAGCGTCACGCGGATGGTGTCGAGTTCCTTAAAGACCTTCGGCATGGATTCCTGGAGTGCAGGATAGCCGGTCTTACGGGACTGTTCGCTGATACCTTGGCTCTTCGCCCATTCGCGGGATCCTGCGGTGGTGATCTGCTGGGGCGTGCGGATACCTGCCACGACATCTTCACCCTGGGCATTGATGAGGTACTCACCATAAAAATACTTGTTGTCGCCAGTGGAGGGGTCGCGTGTGAATGCAACACCAGTGGCGGAGTTGGATCCCGAGTTACCGAAGACCATGGCTTGGACGTTCACGGCGGTGCCGAGCAGTCCACGGATGTCATACATTTCGCGATACTTGTTGGCACGCGGATTGTTCCAGGAACCAAAGACGGCATTGATACCAGCACGGAGCTGTTCCATGGCGCAGGTCGGGAAGGCCTTGCCTGTCGCATTCTTCACAACGGTCTCGTAACGTTTAACAACTTCCTGCAGGTGTGCAGTTGTGAGTTCGTTATCGACCTTCACGCCAGCTTCCTTCTTCACGGCGGCGAGTTCATGCTCGAAGTCATGATGGTCAACGCCCATAACGACACTACCAAACATCTGCATGAAGCGGCGGTAAGAGTCCCATACGAAACGGGGGTTCTGCGTACGCTCAATCATCGCATTGACGGTATCGGGGTTCAGTCCGAGGTTCAGCACGGTATCCATCATACCCGGCATGGAGACTGCTGCGCCTGAACGGACCGAGACCAGCAACGGGTTCTTGCCGGAGCCGAAGGTTTTACCGGTTGCCTTTTCGAGCTTAGCCAGCGCGAGATCCATCTCCTTTGCGATCAGCGCTTGCAGGTTCTTTTCGCCGATTTCGTAATACTTTGCGCAGGCTTCGGTCGTGATGGTGAATCCAGGGGGAACCGGCAGGCCGATGCTGGCCATGTCTGCGAGATTTGCGCCCTTACCGCCGAGCAACTGTTTCATCGAACCATTTCCTTCGGACTGTTTTGCACCGAAGGAATAGACATACTTTGCGCTCTTGGCTGCTGCACGCTTTGCAGGAGCCTTTGTTACCTTTGCCATAATATGACTGTATCCTTTTTGTTGTTAGAAAAATTAAGGCATTAATTTAGCAAAAAGGCCCCCTTACGTCAACTGCACGAACAGAACCAGCCTTTCTACATAATCCGCTATTTTGTTAGGCGCACCCAGAGATAATTCAAGGGCTCGGGTATCGTGACCTGCAAGCGGCCATCGCGCCAGGTGGCGTTGCCGTTGCCAGCGAGTCGTTCAACCTTCCAGTCGCCGGAAGGAAGCGGGAGTGTCAGCTGGGTTGTTACTTTTACGGTACGCTCGCGGAAAACGAGGATCTGGGCGCTGTTGTCGCGCCGCGAGCAGAAGCCTGTCCACGAAGCGCCGGAGGGGCAATCACCGATGGGCAGGACCATTCCCGTGTGCAACTCTTCGCGGTGCTTGCGCCACACCTGGGCAAGGTCGGCGATCGGCTTGGCCGTCTCCTGGGGCAGATTAGAGACCTCGAACCAAGCGAGGGGATTCGCCACCAGGGTCGTCGCGAAGGGATAGTCGGCCGGGTAGCGCATAGGCGCCAAAGGGTCATCGCCATACTTGCCTTGGTTACGTTGGGGGTTCAGGAATTCGATACGCAAGCGCTGGGGCTGGACATACCAGGCCAGCTGCCAGAGGTTGCGCAACGTCGCGTGAGGAAACCAGCCATGCCAGTCCGAGTAACGATTTTCAAGGAAGAGCGGTCCCACCTGCATCGCTCCGAAATAGCCGGGTCGCACTTCCGCCGTCACGTCCAGATCAATGGACAACTCGCCCTTGGTTTCTTTGCGGACGCGGCTGAAGAACTTCTGAAGGTTGATCTCACTGGTCTTGGTATAGGCTTTCACGCCGTCAACCTTGACATGGCGCACGCTCAGGCGCTGATAATAACCGATCAGCACGGCTGCATCCTTCTCCCAGTTCGCGAAATCGTTGGAGGAGTCCGGGGCAAACCAAAGGCCGAATCCCATGCCCTTGTTCTTGGCTGCCGTGGCTGTTGCATCGAGTCCGTTTGGAAAACGCTCAGGGCGAGGCGTCCAGAACTGAGGATCCGCGGCCCAGAAGCCATTCCAGACACCACCTTTGGCTGCCTGTGAGGAGTTCGCGGTAATACCCTTCTGCCAGCCGTCATCCACTTGACAGACATCCACACCCAGTGCAGCACCGGCTGTGATCTCTGCAAGGACAAACGACTCATTGATGCGAGAATCCCGGTTGCGGTCTCCCCACGTGTTTGAAACCAGCAGTCCGTCCCGTCCGGAACGATAGGGACGCAAACACGCCTGAAGCTTGTGCAACGCAGCCGTGCGCTCCCAAGAATTGCCCTTCCAGGCGATGACGGACCAGGCATAGCCTTGACCCTCGGTTCCCGCTCCATGACCCCGCAGACGCACCAGGCGATCAGAGGCGATGACATCTTCCGTACTCTTCACGGGACGGACATCTGGAAGCGGCGCATGCTTGAGCAGGATGAGTCCAACATCAGCAAGTGGATCTTTAACCATCGCGAGGCAAGTGGAGGCATTGATCGTCTCCTTGGGCCCCATGCGGAAAACACGTTCCGCCGCGAGATTGTCATGGCCGTCGGTCCGGTCCATCAAGTCAACAACCGTAAGCTCAGTATGAAAAGCGGAGAGCGCCAGCCGTTCCAGCAGATCCAGCTCAACAGCTTCTTTCTTTTGGGGTTTAGCGTCCTTCTCGATGCCCGAGTTATCAGCCTTATCGGTCCCAGAACTAACGGACTGACCTGTTGAAGCTGAGGCGCCCAAGATTTCAAGTCGGCAGGTAACCGCAGGACAATCCGGAAAGAGCTGAAGGTGCCAACGATAGCCACGTCCATCGCTGCCGAGCACCGTCAATGTACCGCAACGTGAAGAAGCCTCGACAGGGTCGCCCGAGGTCACGTCTTCAGCCCATGTGATCTGTAATGGTGGCTTGGGCGCGCCGCTAGGTGGCACGAGTCCAGGCTTGTTATCAAGCCGCAACCATTCATGTCCTTGTACCTTCAACGACTGAGACACGGGCAGACCATTCACCAGTTTCCAACGTCGGCTGATCAATCCATTCTGGGCACACACCTCACCCTCGCTAAAGGATAGCACTGTTTCTTGAATACCTGCGGTCAACGCAGGCAACGCGAGCAGGGCACCGAAGAGCCCCAAACAGATTCTTTTCATGATCGTCTCCTAAAGTGCCTTTATTCTGGCTTGGTGGTATAGCCGATGAGCGCGCGAAGCTCATCGATGTGTTTTTCATAGATACCACTCGGATCGGTCTTGTATTTTTTACAGAGCGAGGCGGCATAGCCTGTTGCGATACCCATCTGGCCGGTGGTCTTCATCACGCGGGGACCTCCCAGTCCGATATGGGAACAGCTGAAACAACGTCCTGCCATCATCAAGTTGGGTATGTTTTTTGAGTAGAGGGACCGAAACGGAATATAATACTTAGGAGTCTTCATAAAAAAGGCATGGGAGAGGAAGTCGGATGGCTCGCCCTTCCAATAGGCTTTCTGGACATGCACATCCACCTCGCGGGTCTCCTCTCCAACGGTATCCGCAAAGTTCGTACCCGAAACCGCGTCTTTCAAAGTAAAGATGTAGGGGCCCATCAAGCGGCGTGATTCACGCTTACCACTCACGTAACCCACAAAGGCCAGCGAGAGGTTAGCATTTTTCGGATCGCGTTTTGCATTACTAAAGGAACCATAAATGGCGCAGAGGAGATGGTCACGAATCGCCTCCGCATCAGCGATCTGGCAGAGGTTGTTCACCGAATATTCCCAATACCATTCACCATTAATCGCCTCTTTGTCCTTTGCCGCATCCATCGCCCAAGGAACTTCGGGGAAGGTAGACGGGTTCTGCTGTTGCTTCGAATTCCAAAGAAGTGAACTCCCCATGATGCGGTTATCCGGCTTCTTCGGTGACCAGAATTCGCCATTCTTTTCACACGACTCATTGAACTCGTCACTCGATTCGCGGCCATATCTGTACTCGGCTCCGGCCCAATAACCGACCCAACCATCGCCCGTACAATCAACAAAAACGGGGGCCTTGAAGCGACGGAGCTCCCCTGTCTCGATATGCCGCGCGTCAACCGCGACGATACGCTGTCCGTCCATGACGGTTCCGCAGGCACGCCACCCCAAGAACTGCTTGACGCCATTGGCCGCGTCCATAGTCTTATGGCGCTTGAGCGTGTCAGGGATCGACTCGGCTGAACCGTTGGGCCAGTGCTTAGAATCAATACCCTTGAGAATTTTCTCACTTTTTCCATAAACGCCAAGGGTATGAACACGCACGTCGCTGCTGGCGCAGCCTCCCAAGAGAGGACGATCATTGATCAAGGCGACGGTGAGTCCCTGTTTTTCAGCAGCCAAACTCGCTGCGCAACCCGCAATGCCACCGCCGACTACAACCAGATCAAAGGATTCAGATGCCGCAGGAACAGTTGGAATATTCAGCAATTTATCCCGCCATGTACGCATAGTCTTGAGCTCGTTTGGCGGTTCAACGACTTCATCTTTGGCAAAAAAGAGCGCATCGCATCGTCCATCAAACCCCGTTAAATCCTTCAAGGCAATCTCACTGGTTGTTTTGGATATTTCCACCTGGCCAGCCTTCTGCCACGTCCAATGGGGGACCGTTCCAAAGAGGGTATCGAGCGTTTTACCATTGATCGCGACCTTGAAGCGACCGGGCGCCTCCCAGTTGCCAGGCTTCCAGTTTTTTGTCCGCACCCACAGCGTATAAATGCCTGTCGAGGGGAAGGAGACCTTTGCCTTTGCATCTGCTACTGGAGTTCCCATTCCATGAGCCAACAAATAAGAGGAGCCCATACTCTCTGTAAATTGCTGGTCAACGACCCAACCGCCCTTCTCCTGAAAGCTCTCAGCTTCAACCAATACCTGCTCGAACGCGTAAAGTTGCAGACACGCCATCCCCAGTACGCCTGTCATCAATCTCTTAATAGTTGACATGTTAAATACCCCCTTATTTGTTAAAAAACTATAGCGCATTCCCACAAAGAAATCAAAACTAAAGTCAGGGATCCTCGCGCTTCCCTTTTCGCCTTGCCGTCATCTTTTCAACATGCTATCCTTTGGGCCACTGATTTGACACCTTCTTGAATAGATGATGAGGATTTCCTTTATGCCTCGAGCTCAAAGACCTTCCCCAGACAACAAAACCCCGATGCGCGTGCCACCGAATAGCATTGAAGCTGAGCGTAGTGTGCTAGGCTCCATTCTCCTTGATGCAGGAAGTGACAGTCGCGTTTTAGATCTCTGTGTTGAAAACGGGATCACAGCAGAATCCTTTGTTTCAACCTCGCACCAGCTTGTATTTGAAACCGTTTTTGAAATGTCCCGTGCGGGCACCTTGGTTGATCCGGTGACCCTTTGCGAAAGGTTGCGCGCGTTGGACCGTTTGGAGTCCGTAGGTGGTGCCGCAACGATCCAAGCCCTGATCGATGGCACCCCGACCTCAGCGCATGCCGAGTATTACATTGGCATTCTGCGCCAAAAGCACCTGCTTCGAAAAGTTATTACCGCGGCGCGTGATGCAGAACGTCGTTGTTTTGATGAAGCCATCAGCGCAGATATTATTCTGGGTGAGGTTGAGCAAAAATTTCTCGGCATCTCCGACAAAAATACAAGCTCGAACGTCTCGTGGCCACAGGCGATCGGCAATACGATGGCGCATATTGAAAAGCTCTTTCTGCAAGGCTCAGGAGCTGTTTCTGGCTTACCCACCGGCTTTGCCAATCTCGATAAAAAGCTGAAGGGGTTGCGGGCTGGGGAAATGATTGTTCTGGCAGCACGTCCCTCGATGGGTAAGACCTCCTTAGCCATGAACATTGCTGAGTGTGTTGCCCTAGGGCGCGACATTTATAATCGGCCGATGAAAGGCGATCACCTGCGTACGCACCCTGTTGCGGTTTTCTCTCTTGAAATGTCAACCGAATCTTTGGCGATGCGCATGCTTTGTGGTTTTGCAAAAGTTCCTGGATTTCAGATTGACCAAGGCATGAATGGGTCAAAACGCTTTCACGGGCAGTTGGCAGAGGCAGCCTCGGCACTCGCCAAAGCGCCGATCTATGTAGATGATGCGGGTGGTCTCGACGTCATGGACATGCGAGCGCGGGCGCGGCGACTCAAGAAGCGTTATAAGATTGAACTGATTATTATTGACTATCTCCAGCTGTGTAACTGTCGCGAATTTGCTAAGCAGGGACGTCAGATTGAGACCTCGCAAATTTCAGGACAGATCAAGGCTATGGCCAAAGAGTTGAATCTTCCGGTGATTGTGTTAAGTCAGCTTAGTCGTGCACCTGAACAGCGTGGCGATAAGACAAACAGGCCAAAACTCTCAGATCTTCGTGACTCAGGGGCGATCGAGCAAGATGCTGATGTTGTACTCCTGTTACGCCGTCCTTGTAAGGCACCTGGCGACCCTGAAGTTGCTGATACACGGCTTGCGATTGTGGATGTTGCAAAGCACCGCAATGGGCCAACAGGCGAAGTACGGATGGACTTTGACGACATGCTCACCCGTTTTGGTGACCGTGCTGATTCAGGCAACAGCGACACAGCAGACCTCAGCCCGAACGACGACCCATTATCGTGACCACACAGTGGTCACGATGACGTGATTAAAAAGAATACCTTTCAGGCATCCCATTGCACCGCAACGTTTCCCCTTTCACCACTCCGGCGCAACTGCGCCCGAAGGGCATTCCCTTTTAACCACTCCATTGCGACCAGCGCGCCGCAAGGCCTTCCCTTTTAACCACGTCTTTGCTACCACTGTGTGGTCACAAAAAAGGGAGGGCCGCAGACTCGTTAAAGTCTGCGGCCCTTAAAAAAATCCGGCGGCGTCCTACTCTCCCACAGGCGCGTCCTGCAGTACCCTTG
>CAMBQV010000097.1 GCA_945870145.1 Akkermansia muciniphila | reverse complement strand
CCCCCTGCTCTTCTTGATGATGAAGGGCCAGGGACAGCCAGCATTCAAATCCGCGCAAGTGTAACCCAAATCCTTGAAGGCACTCAACAAGGTTCGCAACTGCACAGGATCTTTGCCAATCACTTGCGGGATGAGGGGTACGCCTTGTTCCAGCGCGGGATTCACATCTTGAAGCAAGATGGGCTTAATCTTGATTCCGGAGACTGTGGCAATGAAGGGCGAGACCGCACGGTCAGGCGCGCGAAAGAACTTCGCATGGACATTTCGGAATGTCCGCACCGTCACCCCGCGCAACGGCGCGAGGCAAATATCATCTGCTGTTATTTGCTCCTGCATGCTTTTCTATAACTTCAGGGTTCACGAAGAGTCAACAAGCCTAGGGTCCTGAGTCCAGGACTGGGTCCTAAGTCTTGGGTCTTGAGTCCAGCAACGTGTTTGGACCCAAGACGCCGGACTTAAGACTCAGGCTAAGGACTCAAGGACCCTGGCCACTGCCCACTGCCACTGCCACTGCCCACTGCTACTGCCCAGTAACTCGGGCTATGACCCTTACAGTGCCCCTGAGAGCAAGCTAGTGAAGGCAGTGATGGGCATGGTGTCGCGGAAGTTATCCACGGTCTGGCGGGCATCCTTGATCAAGCCATGGACATCCTTGTACAGATCTTCATCCTTGGACAACTTGCCGAGGGTTCCTTCGCCCTTCTCCAGGCGATCCGCCACAGTCTTGAGGCTGGCCATGGTTGACTCCAATTCATTATAGAGCTTGTTATCATCTGCGGTCAGCTTACCCAGGGTTCCTTCACCCTTTCTCAAACGCTCCGTGACCTCTTTAATATTGGCGACAGCCACCTTTGTATCCTGATAGAGCGTATCATCTGCGGAGAGTAGCTTGCCCAGCGTACCTTCACCCTTCTCCAGTCGAGAAGAGACACCTTTCATATTATCCATGGTCGTCTTCAGGTCGGCATAGACACCGCCATCATCATTGACCAAACGTCCCAAGGAATTGGTTCCGGCATTGAGTTTATTCGCGAGATTACGAATGTCCGTGGCTGCGGTTTGCAAATCCTTGTACAAGGATTCATCCTCGGACATCAACTTGCCCAACGTGCCCTTGCCGCCTTCCAGACGCTCCGCAAGCAATTTCACATCATCTGTGGCAGTCTCGAGGTTGGAAACGATCTTCTTCAACTTACCATCCTCTGTCGCCTCGCGGATATCGCCCACCACGGTTGCCAAATCCTTCATCCAGTCGGGCACGGGCTGTCCAACCAATACAACATTCTTTGGCAGATCTGCACCCGTTCCCTCCTTGATCGCGACATGGTTTCCGCCGAGCATAGAGGAGGAGCGAACTGCAATGGAGTAACCCTCCTTGAAGGAGAGGTCTGGCTCCAGAGAGAGTTTGACCAAGACGCCCCCATTCGAGAATTTTAGATCCGTGACTTCGCCCACAGACATGCCGCGGATACGTACAGAGTCCCTAATCTTCAATCCTCCGACATCTGGGAAATTAACCTGCACCGTGGTCCGTTGACGCCTCGCGAAGAGATCACGCCCCGATATCACCACCGTGAAATACGCTAACAAGCATAAGACCGCCACCACAAAGACACCGACTAACAACTCTGAAAACAGCTCACTATTTTTCTTCTTCATAACTCTTACTCCTTTTATAACTTCACAAGTTTTGCCCACGAAACACACAAAAATCACGAAAATCAATTTCTCCGTGTCCTCTGTGCCTCCGTGTTAAAAAGTTACTCATTCTTTTGTTCTTGGGGTCTTACTGCCAACTGCTACTGCCGACTGCCACTGCCCCGCCATACCCTCTGGCGGAATGAACTGTGCATCCAGGAAGGCTCGGACATCTGGATGCGTAGCCTTGATGAAGGCTTCTGGTGTGCTCGGTTCAACAAACTTCCCCCTGACCAACATCGCGATCCGATCAGAAATCAAGACCGCGCCTTGCAGGTCATGCGTCACCACGACGCTGGTAATCCCCAGCTCCGCATTCAACCGATGAATCAGTGCATCAATCGTGCGCGCCGTGACCGGATCAAGCCCTGACGTTGGTTCATCATAGAGGATAATTTGGGGACGATGGATAATCGCACGGGCAAGCCCAGCGCGTTTCTGCATGCCCCCCGAGATCTCGTTGGGGAACTTATGTCCATCATTTTCAAGCCCGACCATCTTGAGGGACTCCATAACCCGCTTCTCAACCTCTGCTTCCGAGATACGTTCCCGCTCCCGAAGTGGCAGAGCCACATTGTCAAAGACGCTCATCCAACCCAGCAAGGCGCCCCCTTGGAAGAGATACCCGAAGAGGCTCCGTGCCTTTTCCAGCTCTGCACCCTCGGCGGCGCTCACTTCAATGCCATCCACAAAAACTTTTCCATGGGTCGGTGTCAAAAGGCGGACGATATGCTTGAGGGTCACGCTCTTGCCACTGCCCGAAGAACCGATGATCGTAAAGATCTCGCCCTTCTCAATGGTGAGCGAGACATCATCAAGAATCTTCTGTCCGCCCAATATTTTGGTCACCTGTTCAAACCTAATCATAGTGTATCCTATAGCGTGTAAAACATCCGTGTCACCATATATCCGACCACCAGCACCATCAGGAAGGAGACCACAACAGCCTGTCGCGTCGCACGTCCGACGCCCACAGCGCCTTGCGTCGTACGCAACCCTTCCAAACAGGAGATGCCCGTAATCAGTACACCAAAGATGAGGGCCTTAAACAGCCCCACAAAAAGATCATAACGATCAGCACTATCCACCGCAATTTTCATATACGTCATAAACGGTACGCTCAACTGGGTCTTCGCGACAATCCCGCCACCGACCACACTTAACACGCACGAATAGAAGGCCAGAAGAGGCGCCATCACCATCATCGCTGCCAGACGCGGGGCGACTAAGTAACGTACAGGGTTGATAGACATGATCTCGAGCGCGGCAATCTCATCGTTTACAGTCATGGTGCCGATCTGAGCCGCCATGGAGGAACCAACACAGGCGGAAAGAATAAGCCCTGTCATGAAGGATCCCATTTCTCGCAGGGAGGAGATCATCACGCCAGCCCCAATGTAATACTCTTGGTTAAAGCGGCGCATCTCGAGTCCGACCTGCAAGGCCAGCACCATGCCAATAAACAACCCTACCAATGTCACGACGGGCAAACTCTTAATGCCCACAACATAGGCTTGTCGCAGAAACTCCTTACGGGCACGGTGATTGACCACTTGATAAGGGAAGAGAAAAATAGCCTCTACGGTCAGCAACGTCCCGCGTCCCACAATCGAGAAGAGTTGCTGAATCAATTGATAAAGCGACGTCTCCTCGCAATCCGCATACAAACATTCACGTGTAAATCTCATCTCAGTAGTCCCTCCAGCTCTTCTTCAAAGCCGACCAGTGGGGCGGCAGTTGATGCAGGCTTATTGACGGGTAACAGAACCCTTGCTGGGGGCTGATTTGTCTCTGCCCCTTTCCGGGAACGAAAATTAAGAATGCCCCAGAGCCCATCATGCTCGAGCTCCTCTGCTGTCTCATTGCGCGCATAAAAGGTCCAGAAGGGTGCCCAGTTCCGCTCGATACCGCCAGCAAACCGTATCGGGTTGAACTCCAAGGTCCGCCAATGAAAATAGTCGGGCGTACGCTGCCGTGTAAAGAAGGGCCACATCCTTAAATAATCTTCCTTCTCCACTTCCTCGCCTTTGCTATTTTGACCATAGCGCGTCTCATGCGTATAGAAGGGGAAAAGGCGCGTACGTTCATAGCGTTGCTTCTCCATCCGTACATCCTCGTACGAGAAGAGGAACCAGCCCCCCGAATAAAAGGTCCGCTCCTCGCCAAGTGCCTGGGAATAGAAGGGCCAGAAGACGCGCTTACGCTCACGATCCGAATTATCGATCTGAATAAAGGGCCACGGCATGTGCCACCTCTCGCGTTTGTCGGTCTTGGCCCAAGAGAAGAAGGGTGAGAGCACCATCCACTGCTCCTCTTTCTCGCGAGCCACATGGCCAACCACAGGGAAGAGCATCCAGGATTCACCCGGATTGCGCGTCGTCTCTTTATAGACCGTATCGGTCCAGAAGGGCCAGAAGAGATACGTTGATGAGGACATTCGATTTTCCTTCTCGCCAAAAAAGGGTAAGATACTGGTGTGCGTCTCCAACTGTTCATCATCTTCTCGGCCGATGAAGGGGAAGAGGTAGTAACGACGTTCGCGGCCAACCACATTATACTTCAAATAGCAGGGGAAAAGGATAAAGTCAATATCCGACATGAACATCATGAATCTGGGGACGTGTCCATAGATCGGGAAGAGCGACCAGTAGTCTTCGCCCTCGCGTGACCGTCCGTTGAGCAAAATGGGAAAGAGGCCGCATTCGTAACCGGATTTCTCGTCATCTACATTGAGGTCATTACCAAAAGCCAGCAGACACCGCCACCAGAATTGCGTCTGGCTCCAATGCCCTGTTGCCAAGGGCCATACAGCGTCTGTCACGTCATCTCGTTCCTCTGAATCACTGCTGTGCGCGTAGAAGGGACGCAACGCATAGCGGTGACCTCCGTCACTCATGATACTTCGCTCGTAGAAGGGACCGATGCGCAAGCGACTCACGATGTGCGCGGAGGTCTCATTTGTAGACGCTGACACCCTCGGAGAAAGGGTTAGCGCAACTACAAGAAGAACAACGCCTTGTAAAAACGTCTTTATCATACGATCTCAGTTCCAGAGGCCTTGAAATAGGCATGGATGATATGCTCACAACCAAACGTCATCGCAATCAACGCCGCGCGAATCCACATGCCATTGCGCATCTGCCGCCAATACATGGCACGCGGATCGCCGTCCACCTCGGTCGAGATCTCTTCGCGACGAGGCAAGGGATGCATCACAATAGAGGTAGGCTTTAACAGGTCCATCTGCGCCTTGCCAAACCTGAAACGACTCGTGTCGATTTTGGCGCTTTCGCCCTTGGACTGATCCCACTCGTCTTGGATGCGCGTCATATAGATTGCATCCGCCTCTGGGATCGCGTTTTGGAAATCATCGGTCAGTTCAAAGTTCGCCTGACGATCAGTCAAAAAAGCCTGAACATCCTCTCCGACCTGAAGCTGGGGAGGCGCCACAAAAACCTGGCGAATTTTCGGATAGTTCACGAGCAACTGGGAGAGAGAACGTACCGTACGGCCGCGCAGAAGATCCCCGCAGAAGAGGACGGTCTTCTCCTGGAGTCCGCCGGTTTTCTCAAAGCTCCTGAGCAGCGTATAGATATCCAGCAGTGCCTGGGTCGGATGCTGATCCTGACCAGAGCCAGCGTTGATGATAGGGATGGGCCGTTCCGAATTCGAGAGCAACCACGCCATACGCTCAGCAAGCCCCTTCTCAGGCGTTCGCATGATAATGAGATCGTAGTAGGAACTAAAGGTTCGAAGAGAGTCTTCGCGGGATTCTCCCTTGAATTCTGAAGAGGTGGCAGTATCGCGAACCTCGCCTGTCTGCAACCCGAGAATCTGGCAAGCGGAGAGGAACGAGAGGAATGTTCGTGAGCTCGGCTGCGAGAAGTAAAGCATCGCCCGCTTGTGCGAGACCACCGTCTTCAGAAATTCCGTTCCCTTTCTCGTCTTAGCGATGAAACGAATCTCATTCGCGAGCGAGGCCAATTGACCCAAAAGGCCTTGATCAAACTGCTGGGCAAAGAGCGTGTGATAGGGTGTTCCTGCTGACTGCATGAGGCACACCATCTTCTCTTGAATGCTCAACACCTGATAAGACTCCCAGTTCAACTCACAAATCGGTTTAGGCATACGATTCCTTTTTTTAAATTGCAGAAATATCCGACAATGCGGAGACATAGAGCGCCTTGATGGTATGCATGCGGTTTTCCGCCTCGTCAAAGACCTTGGAGAAGGGCGCTTCAAAGACTTCGTCTGTCACCTCCAACGCTCCTGATTTCGCGGTCATCGCAGTCTCATGGTCATGAAAGGCCGGCAGGCAGTGCAGGAAGATCAGTTCACCACCGGCATTGCCAGTGGCTTTCACGAGTTCGCTATTCACCTGGTAGGGACGCAACAGCTTCATGCGCTCCTCCTTTTGAGCCTCTTCGCCCATAGAAACCCAGACATCGGTATAGAGCACATTCGCGCCGGCAACCCCCTTCTTGGGGTCATGCACAATCTCAATCGTCGCGCCATTGCGCGCCCCGACTTCACGCGCCTCCTTCACCAAGGCTGGATCAGGGGACAACTCTTTTGGCGTGCAATTCACAAAATGGACTCCGGCCTTGACACATCCCAGCATCAATGAATTAGAGACATTGTTCCGGCCATCGCCCACGTAGGCGACCTTGAGTCCTTTCAAGCGACCAAAGCTCTCTTGAATAGTCATAAGATCCGCCAAAATCTGCGTCGGATGGAAGAGGTCGGTGAGTCCGTTCCACACCGGCACGCCAGAATACTTCGCCAGCGTGGCCACGGTCTTCTGCTCAAAACCTCTGAAGAGAATGCCATCAAAAAGGCGACCCAATACACGTGCAGTATCCTTGACCGACTCTTTTGCTCCCAAGTGAATATCGTTTTTCGTGAGGTACTCTGCGGAGCCGCCTTCGTCACGGACAGCGATAATCGCGGAGTTGCGCGTGCGGGTCGAACTCTTTTCAAAAATGAGCGCGATGTGCCGACGATGCAAAAGGTCCCCCCGAATACCGGCACGACGACGCGCCTTCAATTCAATGGCCAACTGAATCAAGCACATCATCTCCTCATCGGAAACATCCGCCAGCCTCAACATTGACCGACCATACAACTCTGGCATCCATGTGAGCATAGATCCCTCATCCTTTCACGACTTACTAACGCTTGCCAACTTGTTTGACCCAAGACCCTGGACTCAGGACCCAGGCGAGGACCCAAGGATATCAGGACGCAAGGACGCAAGTCATAACTAACACACTAACGCACTAACGAACTAACGAACTTCTCCCTCTATTCCCACTCGATGGTGGCGGGTGGCTTCGAACTAATATCATACACGACGCGATTGATGCCGCGTACTTCATTGATAATCCGATTCGAAATGCGGGCGAGGGTGTCATACGGTACCCGCGACCAGTCAGCCGTCATCGCATCCACGCTCTCAACCACGCGCAACGCACAGACATTCTCATAAGTCCGCTGATCGCCCATCACGCCGACTGATTTCACTGGCAAGAGCACGGCGAAGGACTGCCAAATCTGCTTGTAGTTGGGCAACTTGCGCATCTCTTCCTGCACGCGCATATCCGCCTGCTGCAAGAGGCGGACATTTTCAGCATTGACCTCGCCTAGGATACGGACGCCCAAGCCAGGCCCCGGGAAGGGCTGACGATCCAGGAGGTCGTTATCCATGCCCATCACCCGTCCAACCGCGCGCACCTCATCCTTGAACAACTCGCGGAGCGGTTCAACCAACTGAAACTTGAGATCTGGTGGCAGGCCGCCCACATTGTGATGACTCTTAATCGTGTGGCTGGGTCCCTTAGTCGGACTGACACTCTCAATAATGTCCGGGTAGATCGTACCCTGACCCAAAAATTTGCAATCCTTGAAACGACGCGCCTCTTCTGCGAAGACATTGATGAATTCGCGGCCAATGATCTTGCGCTTCTGCTCAGGATCAGTCACGCCCTTCAGCGCTGCGTAGAAGCGCTCAGCAGCGCGGGCGACATGGACATCCATGCCGGCCTTCTCTCGGAACATTTCTTCGACCTGTTTGTCCTCGCCAGCGCGGGCGAGACCATTATCCACAAAGATGCAGTGAAGACGGTCTCCGATCGCGCGATGCAACAGGACTGCGACCACAGAAGAGTCCACACCGCCACTCAGCCCGAGCACCACATGTTCCTGACCGACTTGATCCTTTAGCTTCTGGACCGTCTCTTCGACCCACGAGGTGAGTTTCCAATCCCCGGCGCACCCGCAGATTTTGAAGAGAAAATTCTTGATGATTTTGTCACCATGCTGTGTATGAACGACTTCCGGATGGAACTGCAGCGCATAAAACTTTTTCGTCTCATGCTGCATGGCTGCATGAGGGCACGAGAGCGAGCGCGCGGAGACCGTAAAGCCAGGAGGTAGCGTCGCCACCTGATCGCCATGGCTCATCCAGACGTCAAAATCGCCAGGAATGCCTGCGAAGAGAGCACTGCCAACAGCCCCTTCGATGCTGGTATGGCCATATTCGCGGTGCTCGCCGGGTTTCACAACCCCGCCCAGCGTCTTGGCTGTCAATTGCATCCCGTAGCAGATTCCCAAGACCGGAATTCCGAGTTCAAAAATAGCTGGGTCACAGAGCGGAGCCCCTTCTTCAAAAACGCTGTTGGGTCCGCCTGAAAGGATGATGCCGCTGGGCTTGCGCTCGCGAAGGGTCGCAGCAGAGGTATCAAAGCGGATAATTTCCGAATAAACCTGCTGTTCACGCGTCCGACGGGCAATCAACTGTGTATACTGAGAACCGAAGTCAAGAATGGCAATCCAATTATGCTGCATAGTCTATGAGTCCTAAGATATTTTAAAGGCTTTTATTATATTCCTTTCATTTCGACATTCCAAGCTTGAAATCAAGCCACGAAATTTTCTATAGTATCCACGTTCTTTCAACCCTTTCCCGAAAACAGAGGAGTATCTCATGAGCAAGCAAGTGAAGAGAGTTGGTATTTTGACCGCTGGCGGCCTGGCCCCATGTTTAAGTTCGGCAATCGGCTACCTGATCGCCGAATATTCACGTGTCGCACCTGACATCGAGATTATCGGTTACATCAACGGGTACATGGGACTCCTCAAGGGACAGAGCATCAAAGTCACCCCTGAGGTGCGTAAGAACGCCCTCTTCCTCACCGAGCACGGCGGTAGCCCAATCGGCAACAGCCGCGTCAAGCTCACGAACATCAAGGATTGCATCAAGCGCGGCTTGGTCAAAGAGGGTGAAGACCCCCAGAAGGTTGCAGCAGATCAGCTCGTCAAGGATGGCGTGGATGTCCTACACACGATCGGCGGAGATGACACCAATACCGCGGCAGCGGACCTTGCAGCCTATCTCGCCAGGAACAACTACGGCTTGACCGTGGTCGGCCTGCCCAAGACCATTGACAATGACGTCTACCCGATCCGCCAGAGCCTCGGCGCCTGGACAGCCGCGGAAGAGGGCGCAGCCTACTTCGCTAATGTCGTGAAGGAGAACACCGCCAATCCGCGCATGCTCATCGTCCACGAGGTGATGGGGCGCAACTGTGGCTGGCTCACGGCCGCTACGGCTGTTGCTTACCGCAAAATGATGGATCAGCAGAACTATCTCCCAGCCTTCGGTCTCACACGTGCCCGCGAAGAGGTACACGCTGTTTATGTCC
>CAMBQV010000096.1 GCA_945870145.1 Akkermansia muciniphila | reverse complement strand
GATCCGATATCCTGATCCCGCTGGCTTCATGAAGGGCATGACCGAGAAAGGCATCTCGATCAATCTCTGGGAAAATCTATTCGTCTCCAAGAAGGCGCCGATCTATGCGCAACTCGCACCTTACACAGGATCGCACACCTACTGGCTGGGAGAGGTTCCGGATTACACGTTCAAAGCAGCGCGCGATGTCTTTTTGGCGCAACACCAGAGGAGCCAGCTCGCGCTCGGCGTGAGCGGATACAAGATCGACGAGGTGGATGAACTCTCTGCCGAGCACATGCTCTTCCCCTCCGGCCTCTGCGGCGAGCAGATGCGCCAGATCCATGGCCTCATCATGCAAAAGGCCTACATGGAGACCTTCCGCAGCCTCAACCGCCGCACCTGTGGACTAGTGCGCGGCTCCAACGCCGGCGGCAGCCCTTATCCCTTCGCACTCTACAGCGACACCTACGAGCACCGCGGCTTCATCCAGGCGCTGGCCAACAGCAGCTTGGCCGGCGTGTTGTGGTGCTCTGAAGTGCGCGACGGCAGGAGCGATGAAGATTGGGTGCGACGTTTTCAGACAGGACTCTTTTCGCCGATCATGCAACTCAATGCGTGGTCTTCAGGACTGAAGCCCTGGAGCAAGTCCGGCGCGACAGACCAGGTACGTGAACTCCTGAAGATGCGCGTACGGCTGCTCCCCTACCTCTACACCACCATGGCCGACTACCAGCGCTACGGCACCCCGCCGATCCGCCACATGCTCCTCGAAGAGGGCTCAGTTGAGGTCTCTGATCAATACATGTTCGGCCCGAATATTTTAGTGGCTCCGATGATCGCGGGTGAAAAATCACGCAAGGTTGTATTGCCCAAGGGAAAGTGGTTTGATTTTCACACGGGCAAGCTTGCGGGGGAAGACGGCATGATTACCGTTTCGGTGACGCTCGATCAGATTCCGCTCTTTGTCAAGGATGGCGGCATCATCCCTCTGATGGCAGGGACCAACAACATCCGTCTCGCCACAGGCCCGACGCCCTTGGAAGTGCGGCACTACGGCACCAAGGATGGATCCTACCCGCTCTACGATGATGACGGCGAAACCTTCGATTACGAGAAAGGCGTTTCATCACGCCAGGAACTGCGCGTGGTTCGCGAGAATGGCAAACTCAAAGGCGAGGCCCTCGCCCCAAAAGGCCCCTGGAAATCACGCTTCACAACCTTCACCTGGCGCTTCATGACGGAGTAAGTGCCCCTCCATGCGCAATTTTCTAGAGAGGCTCACTTACTCTCCCAATACTCCAAAAACAAGACCCAAGGACAGAAAAGAAGTGAGCAGAGATCAGAGCTCACCGGACCATGAGAGATCCATACGCGTCGCGGTAAAGGGAAGATCAGAAGCCTCGTCGCGGCGATCAAGGGGCTGGGTGGAGGTCGTGATCCAGCGGCCGTCAGCGTTATGCGTAGTAAAGCCCCTCCCCTTCCGGTCTGTAAAGGAGGCCTCACCGCCGGGTGGCACATGACCCTCTACACACGGCTGAGTCTCGGAAATAAAGAGCGGCACCTGCTGGTAAACCAGAAATTCAAGCTGGAGAGGTCCCTCAACCAGGGCCAGCGCAGCGGGAAGGTCGCACTCCGGGGAGATCACAAACGAACGGAAGCCAAGACGTGCCAGTTCAACGGCCGCCATGCGATTGAAGACGTAGAGGCTCCAATCTGCGCAGAGGGGTGTCACGCCCTGCTGCTTAAGAAGATGCCAGCCGGCCAGGTCGGCGCACTCCCAGGCAAGCCATCCCGCTTCCACCAGTCGCCGCACGGTGGCGCGGAGCGTCAAGCGTTCAGCCTCGCGCGACATGAAGGGAAGGGCAAGCCTAAGCTCGAGTCCCGGACACGCCGCCTGCCAGTCGGCCAGTTGGCGACGCACCTGCTCATAGGGCTCATGGCCGAGCAGCAAAACGAGTCGTTCGCAGGAGGGTATAAAATCTTCATGCGCCCGTGATACGTCACTGAAGGTGCTAGCAGCACGGACTTTGAGCGTCCGAAGGGCACGTTGCGCAGTGGATTCTCACCCGTTACGGCTCGGCATCCGCCTTTGCAAAGCTATGGCGTCACAGGCAGCCTCGCCCTCCAGAGTTGCGACCTGCTGACGAATATGGGCCAGCCTTTCGGTCCGGCGCTGCCCCCAGATTTCGTCGAGCCGAGCCACGGCTAAGCGCCGAAGCTCGTTCAACTTTGAGGCTGGCGCATAACATCCATCCGGGTCTTTCACCGTCAACGTCCCCAACGTCCAAGCCGCCTCGCCTAGGCGTTCAAACGCCTTTCGCACCGCATCGGGCGTACGCTCGGGCTGTTTGGCCTTCTCCAGTACCATCGGCAAAAAAATCTCTGCGCGTGTTAAGCTGTCGACTGTCTCACACTTCATGAAGTGTGAGACAGTGGCCACCAGTCGAATGCCATCTGGAGATAAGGCAATTTCGAAATCAACCGGCAGGCCAACTTTCAGTTCAGACTCACGGACTGACCGCATCTCATAACGACGTCGCACCGCTTGTGACGCGGAGCAGAAGACTGGGGTACTTTGCGGGATAAAGGGTACCCCCTCTGGCAAGGCGAGCTCGACAATAGCCCCGGCAGGAGCGGTAATGACAGTCTGGGGTCGCCCTTTGAGGCGCATCTGGGTGACGGCAAATCCAAAGGGTTTTCCGCCCCCTGGCAGTTCGACTTGGATGCCATCATGTTTTTCCAGGGCGCGACCGGTCTTGAACCGCAACCAGCGGCCCCTCTCCTGTTCGTTCAAGATGGCCTCGACCTCTCCGATCCGAGCACCCCGATGTCCAATCGCCACAGGGTCGATGATCGTCTCAGGCGCTGCTGTCCGGCTCTCAGCATAAAGTGTGGTCCACGGACGACTAAAGACGGTCTGCACATCCTGGATGAGTTGTCCCTCTGCTTGTGAAGTCAAGGTGCCATCCAATTTCTTCCGATAGTAATCACACAAGCAGGCCACATAGAGCGGACTCTTCATGCGGCCCTCTATCTTCAGGGAATGTGCGCCTGTCTTGACGATCTTGTCTAGGATCGGCGCCAACGCGAGGTCTTTCATGGAGAAGGGATAACGCGTACCCTTTTCGCTGTCGCACGAAAACCCCTCGCGGCAGCAATAGGCGCAACGTCCTCGATTACCGCTCCGTTCGTGCGTCATCGCAGAGAAGAGGCAGAGTCCGCTGGTGCTGTAACAAAGCGCGCCGTGAACGAAAACCTCAATCTCAACAGCGCACGCCTCAACAATCTCTTTGATCTCAGCGCAACTTAATTCGCGAGCAAGCACAACCCGTTTAAAGCCCAATTCTTTTAAGGCCAGAACACCATCCACGTTATGCGCTACCAATTGCGTACTGGCGTGAAGCGTAAGGCTTGGGAAATAATCCCGGATCAGACGTGCAACACCGAGGTCCTGGATGATCACCCCATCCGGAGACAGCTCTTCAAGAGCAGCCAATGCTTCGATCACAGCGGAAAAATCGGTTTCAGGCACCAACGTATTAAAGGTAACATAGACCTTTTTCACAGGCGTCAAGGAGCGGGCATACGCCAGCAAGAGGCCCAACTGCTCGAAGGAGATATTTTCAGCTTCCGCACGTGCAGAGAAGCGTGGCAGGCCGACATAGACCGCATCCGCGCCATACTGGAAGGCCGCCAACGCGGCATCATATCCACCGGCAGGTGCTAAGAGTTCAGGTTTCATTTTCCCCTTTGCCACGACGGAGTTTCTGGAAGCGCGGCATCAAAGGCTGCTGCCAAGGAGTCGGAATAAGAACCCGCATACGTCCCCGCCAAGAAGCGCGGATAGGCTTCGGAAATAAACCGCTCCCAGGAGGCATCCTCCTGGTCGGGCATGATTGGATAGAAGAGGATGCCCGTCTCTTGCGCCGCCTTTTGATCACCGACGGCATCCCCGAGCATCAGCATCCGCGAAACGTCGTAACGGCCCTCTGAGGCCGCGCGGATCTGCTCCGCCTTTGTTCCAAATTCAAGTCCCGCCACCATGCCAGCATATTTTCGGATATCATGCGTCTCCCACTCGCGAACCAAGGCATCTTCCGGCGTCTGGGAGATGACGACCACATCGCTCGTCGCCTGCATCAATTGAAGCGCCTTCACGGCTCCATGAAAGGGAGGGATAGGCTTCATGTTCGTATTGATCTCTTCGTTAATGGCTAGGCTCCACGCATAAACACGCTTCAGCTCAGAATCACCTGTCTTTGCTACAGCCTCTTTCAAGGTCGGATTCCCCAGCGGCACCCCCGAGGACAGATAGGCCGACAAGGCAGTAAAATCAGGAAAGTCCATTGCATCGGACGGGACACCTGGATAGGTCTTAAGCAAGTCAAAGAGACGGATCAACGCGGCGAAACGGTTGCTACCCCGGGACTTTGAGTTGAGGTTGACAAACTCTGCACAGGCGCGCAACGGTTTTTCAAAAGCCTCCAATCCCCAGAATTTAATGATCAGGGGATGAAAATGTATGCACTGTTTCACGCGCATTGAGTCAAACACACAACCGTCCGAATCAATGCCAACAAAAAAATCATGCTGTTTCCTCAAAAGGGATTCGTTCATAGCGCTATTGCCCCACCGAGAAGGGTTCAACTCCGACAGCCCCGGAACTATCCTTGACTATCTTTTCGATCCGCTTTTCAACCTCATCCAGCTTACCGGAACAGAACTTCAGCAACTGCTGCCCCTCCTCAAATGAAGCGATCATCTTGTCCAGATCAAGCGTCCCAGACTCCATGCCCGCGACAATCTCCTCTAACCTCTTCAGAGCCTGCTCAAAACCAATGGGAACATCTTCTTTCTTTGCCATACAGATCACCTCACTGAAATAATGAATTGGTCGCATTGTATCATAACCCCTCGTCCCCTGACAACGCTTGGGTTTTGGGATTGCCCGAAACTCGTCATTCTTAACGTCCTGCCTGTTGAAAAGCCAGAGCCATCTTTTCCTGTTCCATTTTCGATATCTTCTGCCGGGTTGCCACTTGCCGCCATTGTTTAACCGCATGGCAAACAACCTCCAACAACTCTTGCGCGTGGGATAACTCTAAATGGAATGATTCCGCTACCTCCAATGCCAACCCGAGGTCGAGCCGGTTGTCGTTCTCTGTAATATTGAGCGTCAACCCGTCCCCTTGCGGATTCGGATTCATATCGTAAGCAGGAGAGAGTCGCCATCCTTCCTTCGTGGCAAGTATGAAACCATGATTCCGCAAATGATCATCGGTGTTGCTCACACAGATGTTGAATACGATTCTCCTCCAGAGTTCGGCAAGATCAGCTTGTGGCGTGGCGCCATGGCGCATGATAAATTCAGCGATTTCCAAATAACTGACTCCAGAAGCCGCGCTAGCCCCGTCAGCATAGCCCAGCAATGTCATGGCCGAGGCGAAATGACGCCGTTGTCCAGAAGGGGTACGATCAAAACGCCGAGATAGAAACGTGTGATACTGACTTGTGAACGTTCGCGCGGAAGCCTCCGGCACTTGAAGCCCTGCCTTTCTTGCAAGTTCATGAACGACACACTCCCATGCCCCGGTGTCCACCTGATCGGAGCGGCTTGGAAACTTCGCGATCCAAAGTCTTCCCCGCTCATCAACAACCCCGGCCTTCGGTCGGGTTCCGCCCAAAGAAGAGCCTGGCGCAAGGAGCTGATTCAGCCACTTCAACGTCTCATCATCATCCTGTAAATCGCTTTCCTCAAACCGAAGGCTGGCATACTCTAAATCGCGGAGCGCCGTCCAGGGGGGCGTCGCCATTTGCTCATCGCTATTCAAATAACAATCCAGTGCGCCTTCTTGAAATCGTATTGCACCCATGCGCTGTCCGTCATAGACACCCAGTAAATAATCAAGTTCTGTCAGTCGCTCTTCCGTGCGCCTATCGCGTCGAGCGTAACATGCTTCCCTTCGGCGCATCAGCAGTCGTCCCCACCGGTCCGGAGAGGAGTCAAGGAAGAGGCCAAAGTTCTGCTTTGCGTCCCGAAGGTATTGCTTGCCCGCAAACATTTGAAGTTCCGGATCGAGTTGTTGAGCCAAGCCCATCGACAACCATTCGTCGCAATACTCGAACGAAAAGACCTCCTTGCCGCGAACCCTATCCATTGCAAGTTGCCCCATAAGACAGGGGCCGTTTAGCCCGTCCCAATCAGCATACACGCGAACCTGTCTAGGGATGCTACTCATGTGTTATCTCCACTCGTCTTGTTTTCGGCACACGTTTTCGCACGACGAGTTTGGCGTCCTGAAGCTTCCTTCCAAGCATATCGTCCTGAGCAACAAAGAGTAGATCCTTTTCAAGACCTAACGCAAACAGAACAAGAAAATAGCAACCCAAAGCCACGCTGGGGTTCCCTTTTTCAATTTGCCAAAGCGTTGAACGGCTGATACCCGCCCGCTCCGCTACCACGGCAGCACTCAATTGCCGGCGCAGTCGCGCCAGTTTGATCTGCTCCCCCAGGAGGGGCAAGACCTTACGCGAGGAAACTGGCAAGTTTGGCGTTTTTTTCATAATGTCGCTAATATTAGACAAATTTGGCGTTAATGTCAAATATAAGCTTTAATATTATTAGTACTCATCATCGATCAGGAACATCTGGCCCATGGGTTCCCGATCTTCCAGGCTTCATCCCAGGATTGTTCCGGAGCTGCAAAGGTGGCAATGAATGGCGTGTCTTTCTTGCCGTTAGAGATATGCACCTGATGAATCACAAGAGTGCTGATAATCCCAAACCCCGCCTAAAGGCGGAACTCCCAACACTTCGGAACGACGTCCCCACTATTCTTAGTTTTTCACTTCAAGAAACAGGTTGACCCCTTGGCACTCGGATTTGACGATGCAGGCATCTTTCGGGATGCCTGCTTGATTCGCGAGCAACAGCAGTTCTGCAGGGGTGCGGTGAATGAGACACCAACCGCCAAACTCCATATAATCGCGGCTGGAATTTTCAGGCCCAAAATTTCCGATGATCATCTGCCCTCCCGGCACGACGCGCTTAAAAAGACGCTTCAACATCAAAACGACGATCCGGTCTGAGAAATAATCAAAAAGTCCTGCCGACCAGACGAGATCAAAGGTTTCATCAGGCAGACGCCGAATGACATCCGCTTTAACAAACGTCACCTGATCTGCCCACGGCTTGCAGAGCGTCTCCGCATGAGCGATCGCGCGCGGGTCTTGATCGAGACAGGTAAAACGAAATCTCTTCTTCGTTTCTCTCGAGAGAAACTCGGCGACATCCCGGGCAGGGCCGGAACCAACCGAGAGGATGTCTATTTGCCGGTCAGGAATAGACTCCCTCATCGTGTCCAAGACTGCATGGAAGAAATCCTTCCGATTCCGCACCGCCGTCGAGGCGTCACAGGAGTGAAAAAAGTGGTCCCAGTTCGCCATTTTAGGATCAGGGGAGATCCACTGCGTGTAAATTCTGTCAATAACCTCGAAATCGCCGTGATAGCCGTGGGGCTTCCGAGCAACGAATCCCTGCATGGTTTTGTGTGAAATATCGTCGCCGAAAACAGTCCGAAGAGATGCGATATCTTCGGCTGTAATTTCCCCAAGACGGAAACGCTGCATAATATCATGAAAGAATATGTGAACAAAGGGGTATTGCGAAGGCAGGGGGCCACCTGCATCGACAAGGTCACGGATAAGTTTTATTTCATTTTCGAGCATTATACGTATTCTTTCATGCGTTATTAACCATACCGAACAAACGGTTTAGTCATTTTTGCCTTTTTTGTTGAACAAATCAAGCTTGAATTTTTAGAATTTGATTCTGCCGTTGACTTAAAATCCAAAAAGATATATATTACTTGCTCATTTTCTTTCTATAATAGGTGAACTCTGTCAAAAACTGACAGGATTTTTCCTGGTTTGATATTCGAAAAAGGGAGCAAAGGCACGTATGGCAGCAAAGAAGACACCCCAGAAGAAGAAGGCGGTAGCCCCAAAAAAGCTCGTCAAAAAGCTCGCGCCCGTCCATAAAAAAACTGTGAAAAAGGCAGCGCATCCCGTTGCAAAGAAGAGCGCCAAGCCTGTTGCGCTGAGCCCTAAAAAGCTCCCGAAGCCCATTACTCCAGCAAAGACGTCAAAAGTGAAGGTGCCGCCAAAGAAAGAAACGACCAAGAAGACAAGCCCACAAAAGGCGATACCTAAGTCGAATACACCCCAGAAGAGCCTTTCGACAAAGACAGAGAAGAAGAGCGTAGCCGTTGTTGCAAAACCTGTAAAGGCGAGCGGCTCAAAAGAGGAGAAGGCCACGAAAAAGAAGGGTATTCCCCTTTCTTCTAAGTCTCCCAAGAAGCCAGACTCCGAGCTCGACATCGGAGGTGAGAACGAGGAGCCAACACCTGAAGATTTGAATTTTGATGCCGAGGAGCTCTACAACCAAGCCGCAGAAAGCGAGCGCGTACGTCCCTTCCCTGACGACATTGCCTTGGACGGGGAAATTGATGAAGCTGATACCTTTACGGCAGAACCCGACGCCGCCGAGCCTGAGGAGATGACCTTTGAGGTGGGAGACGGAACCGAATTTTCAGTTGGTTACGAAACTGAACTGGTCCTTGATGCCGATGCGGCTGACGCAAAAGCCAAACGTGAGGAGCGAACCGAACGGATCAAAGCCCTAATCAAGCGTGCTGAAAATCAGGGCGGCTACCTGACCTATGATGATATCAACGAGGCTCTACCGAACTCCCTTATTCGAGACACGGATATCGAGTCCTACCTAGCCATTTTGCGCGGCATGGACATTGAGATTATTGACGCTTCTGAGGTCGAACGGTTCCGTAGCGAGCAAGAGAGTGAAGGAACGCGTGCCGGACGTGGCAGTCGCATGGACTTTTTTGATGACCCCATTCGCATGTATTTGCACCAGATGGGGCAAGTCCCCTTGCTGACGCGCGAACAGGAAGTCGAAATCTGCAAGCGGATTGAATATGCTGAAAGCAAAGAACGCGAAATTTTCAACCAGTTTGCCTTTACCCCCCGCCTGTACCTTGAACTGATCGATCGTTTAGAGACTGGCGTCGAGCGTTTTGATCGCGTCGTCACCGATAAGTTTGTTGACAGTCGTGATGCCTACATGGAGGGTGTGGACAAGGTCAAAAAGAGCCTTCACCACGCCAAGGCAAAGCTTTTGAAAGCCTTCGAGGACCTCTGTTCAGCAGGCAAGAAGGAAGACAAGCAGAAAAAAGCGACAAAAACGCTGGAGAAGGCTCGTCACGATCTCGTCGAAGTTTTTTACAATTTAAATTTCAAGCAGAAGATTCTGGAGAGCCTTTGTACGGAGGCGGATGAAAAAATCTACCGTCCGTATAAAAACATGCTGACTGAACGGACAAAGCTGTTAAAGCAACGTCCCACCAAGAAGCGTGACCAACAACTTCAGGATATCTCCACACGGGTCACTGCGATTGAACACGAATTCGCAATGGATCCCAAGGAATTCATGACGAAATTCGAGTCGTTGCGCGAGATCTTGCGTAACGGCCAGAAGGCACGTACTGAGATGGTCGAAG
>CAMBQV010000095.1 GCA_945870145.1 Akkermansia muciniphila | reverse complement strand
ACAAGTACGGGCGAGGACGCCCGTACACCGGTTTTTAAGCACCCCATTCTTCCATCATTCCACTCTTCCAGTACTTCACCATTCCACTATTCCTTTTTAACTCTATTTTTCACCCTGTTGGCTTGTCTTTGCAAAAGAAACCGTTTAACATGGACGTAATTCAGCGGAGAACAAGATGAGTAAAATGGTGTTTGTTGGAATGATGATGTGCGCCCTCATGGGGGTTGGTCAGGATAAAGAGGCATCCAAGAGCTATTTGCTCGTTAATGAACAGGGCAAGGATGCTTTTCTTGAAGAGATGGCCTCTTTTATGGAGACGAACAGCATTCTCTATCTTGCTACTGCTGAGACAAACAGTCCCTGTGTTCGCCCGGTTCGTTTCTCGTGCATCATGGACAACAAACTCGCGATTGTCACATCCTTTAAAAAGGAGATGAGCAAGCAGATGACGGCCAATTCGGCTGTTGAACTCTGCACGACAGCCGCGGATGGAAAGGTGTATTTGCGCTTTTCGGGAACGGCAGCGGTGTGTAAGGATGAAACGGTGATTGCAAAATTCAACGAGGTGCATCCGAAATTCAAAGGTATGTTTGGTAAAGATTTTGCATTGTATCTGATCACCCCAACGAAGGTTGGACTCTGGGGCGGTAAAGAGAAGAAAACAAAGACGTTTAAAACGGAATAGCATATGTCAGTATCGGTTGGTTTTATCAGTTTGGGCTGCTCAAAAAACTTGGTGGACTCCCAAGTCATGGCGGGTTATCTCAAGGCAGGGCAGATTCAACTTGCTCCATCGCCTGAGGTCGCGGATATTATCCTCGTCAATACCTGCGCCTTTATCGAGGCGGCCCGTGAGGAGGCTGCAGAGGCGATTCTCAGTGCATGTGAACATAAAAAGGCAGGGGCCTGCAAAGCAGTGATTGTGACGGGGTGCATGGTCCAGCGCTATCGTGAGCGCTTAAAAAAGGCTTTTCCCGCAGTTGATGCTTTCATCGGTATTGATGAGCTTGAGCAGATCAAGGAGGTTGTCCTGCGTGTGGCGACTGGCAAGCGGATAGGGGTACTTGCCGCAGCGGGCGATGCCAAAAAGGTCTATAACCCGCTTTATCCCACCCTCCTCTTCACAGGCGGACCCTTCTCCTATTTGAAGATTGCGGATGGCTGCGACCATCGGTGCGCTTATTGCGCGATTCCCCTGATTCGAGGTTCCTTCCGTTCGCGCGGAAAAGCCGATATTTTGAAAGAGGCCAGATCCATGGTTACCGCAGGGGTAAAGGAGCTTAATCTGATCTCGCAAGATTCCTTGCTGTATGGTGAGGATCTTGCCAAGAAGCCTCAGATTGTCGAGTTGGTCAAGGAACTTGACGCACTGGAGGGCGACTTCTGGTTGCGTATCCTGTATGGCTATCCTGCTGGGGTTACAGACGAACTGCTTGAGCTCTTTAATTCTGCGAAGCATCTCTGTCGTTATCTGGACCTGCCGATTCAGCACAGCCATCCAGAGATCTTGAAGGCCATGAACCGCTCACCAGCGATCAAGGCCACAACGGGCCTGACCCAACGTCTGCGCCAGGCGATTCCCGGCGTGATCTTGCGGACCACCTGTCTGGTAGGTTTCCCTGGCGAGACCGAGGCGCACTTTGATCACTTGCTCGAAACGCTGGAAACCTCGGCGTTCGATCATTTGGGTGTCTTTGGCTACTCGCCAGAAGAGGGGACAGCTGCCTTTGAGAAGGAGTCGCCTGCGCCTGAAATTGTTGAGGAACGTTGCCAGCGGGTGATGGCACTCCAGAAAAAGATTGCTACAAAGCGGATGGCGGCCTTGAAGGGCAAGAAAGATACGGCGTTACTCTTGCGCAAGAAGGTGAAAGGGGAGTGGATTGCTCGCCTCCCGCGTCAAGCCCCTGAAGTGGATGGCGAGACCTTTGTCAGCCATGTTCCTGCGACGGCCAAAGCAGGGGAGTTTATCCCAGTAGAGATTACAGGATTTAAGGGCTTTGATTTGCTGGCGAGTCTGTAGTCGTTTTGTATGGACATGTCGCTGAAATATCTAGGAATTTTACAGGAAAATAAGGAGTGAACGTATGTTAACAGTTTCTAAAGAGTGTCATTTTGATGCTGCGCATATTCTGCCTGACCATCAGGGGCAGTGCAAGAATGTCCACGGACATACCTATCGCCTGATCGTGGAGGTCGCTGGTCTCGAAGACAAGAATGACATGATCATCGATTTTAAGGATTTGAAACGCATCATGGGTGAGGTTATCCTCTCCCGTTTTGATCATTCGTTTATCTATGACCAAAACAGCGACATGGAGTGTGATATCGCCGCCACGCTCTCGAAATACTCCCTTCGCTGCGTAGCCCTGCCTTTCAAGACGACCGCTGAAAATCTGGCGAGATACATCTTCCAAATGTTGCAGGCGCATATCCAGGTGAAGTCCGTCAATCTCTACGAAACACCTGAATCCTGCGCCCGCTATTCAGCGGATTAAGAATTGCCTTATTACCTTATTGCGTTATTAGTGCTTCGCTCCGTCTCAGGGCCAAATAACAGTCCCGTAGTCTCGTAGTACCGTAGTACCGATACCAATGACAGTCGGTGCTACGGCACTGCCAACTGGTACTGCCTACTGCCACTTCGCCTCTTATTCGCTTTTCTTCTCGTCTTTTTCAGGCTTGGGTTCTTCCTTCGCCTTGACCACGTCTGTGCGACGTTTTGAGAAGTTATCTGCGCTGCTGGAAGCGATCAGGTAGGTCCATTTTGCGACATCCGCATTGAACTTATCAACCTTTGCCTTGATCGTCGCGTTCTCAAGGGCGTTCGTTCCACTGGGCTCAAAACTTGCACTGACCTTGAAAGCGCGGTCAGTTCCGATCGTATTCCCGACTCGGGCCTGATAGCGCTCGCCATTCTTGAGTGTCGCCACATAGACAACCCCGGTCGTGAACCCAGCTTGCTCCTCTGTCAGCGCCGGATCTGCAATGCTGCTGAAGTTGAGATAGCCTAAGGTGGAGTCGATACTGTAGAGCTTGGAGGTATCCAGCTCCTCCTTGGGGCCGAGTCCTTCAAGGGCCCAGGCGCCATTCTTGCGCTCCAGCTTGAGTGTCTCATTGTTGACCTTGAATTCGGCAGTGGCGATATCAGAGCCAGGGACAGCACAGATCTGCGTGTCAGCCCAGTTCTTGATGTCACCATCAAAGGCATCCAGTGTCTCTTTCACGAGATAGACAGTCTCTTCTTCGGTGGCCACGTAGCGGCCGTCCGGGAATGAACCGCCGCCCATCATGGCCATCTCGCCTGGCGCCTCACGCAGATGACGCTCGCCAAGGCGCAGGATCGCAAGGGACTTCCCTTCCGGACTTTGTAGGTCTGCCAAGGTGGCATTCTCCAACTTCTTCTCGCGGACAACCTGGCCGATCTTTAGGTCGGTCAAGCTGAGAAGATTGGCTCGGATCTTGGTGATGTCAGCAGGATAATTGAAGAGCGATTCGATCTTCCATCCCGCCTCTGTTCCCTTCAGGATGAGGCTCTTCTTCCCGTTAGTGGTTAATTCAAGACGTCCGACTTGGCTCAAGTCTATGCTCTTCAGGACTGGCTTGCCGGTGAGGGAGGGTGTTTTGATGCGTCCGCGATGGGAGCTCCAATAGGCAAGGCCTCCCAAGAGCGCGGCAGTGATGACGAGTGTGGTTACTTTTTTTGCTGTCATGATCTGTAACTCCTATAACTGTTAACGTTGCTTTCTGCGTTGCAGGCCACGCCCGATACCGAAGCAGATGACAATGAGAGGGATAAGGGCGATATTGATGAGCTTCAGTTTTAAGCCCAGCTGTTCAATGTCGCGGTTCAGATTTTTGCGGACATTCTTGAGCTGTTTACTGGTGTCGGCTTGTAACTTGCGGAACTGGGCAATCTCCGCTTGCTGTTCGCGCGAGAGGATCATGCGCTCCGACCCCTTCTTCTGCTGTTGCAACTCATTCAGACGCTGTTGCGTCTCGCTTAGCTGCTGTTGCAAGCGCTCTTCTTCAGCCTGCCACTTCTTCATGGCTGCGGCTTCAAGGCGATCTACCCTGATAAAGGGACGGTTGAAGTTGCCACGTGCACGGACGCCGATGAGCTCCTGTCGCCCAGCAAGCTGTTCAACGGAGTTTCCGAAGAGCGTCATGTTGTCGTTGATCGGCTGTGCAATATTGCCAAAGAGCGATTGCACGACCTGGACGCAGAAGGGATCACTGATAAAATCAGTATCCGCGAAGAGCATCACATTTCCCTTTCCTGTGGTCAACCCTTTGACCGGTGCGTTGGTAGAACCTGCCTCGGCATATCCATTCGGGAAAGCGGTCTTGAAGGTTCCTTGCAGGCGGGCAGCGAGGGTGCGCTGGATCCCGTCCGGCTTTAACTGAGCCCGCATGGCACCCATACCCATTTGGACATTCATCTGATCCACTAGGCAGGCATTATCCTTCGAAGTCAGGAAAAGCGGGGTGATCTTGATCTCTTTGTTCTCCGCAAACTCAAAGCAGCCTGAAAAGGGGAGCATGACTTGGGAGAGCTGGGCAGTTAAGAGATCATCCTTTGTGGTGTTGGTGGGTTTCAATGACAGGAAGGCTGCATTGTCTTCGACGCGCCCGCTTCCAGCATTCAGCTTGGTGGCAGCCGAAAGGTCTGCGACAACCTTACCCGTGTCAAAGGTGACGCCCCAGGTTGTGAAGAGCTTACCGAGTGTGGAGGGACCGGCCTGTCCGCCACCACCCATCTGCATCATCGGATTCTGCTGCTGTGCGTTCGCATTGAAGTCCGCAATGCTGAAGGGGTCGACTAAGGTGATTAAGCGTCCGCCCCGCAGGACAAACTGGTCTAAGGCGAAAAGGGTCTTGTCCGTGAGGTTCTTGGGATGGATGACCACGAGCGTCGTGATCTCCTGAGGGATGGTCTCCGAATCCATCTCAAGCTCTTGCACAATATAGTCCTTGCGCAACTCTTGGAAGACGGCCCAGCCTTGATCAGGTTTCTGACGCGGACGTTGCATCATCATCATGGGATTCGGCTGTTCACCCAGCACTTTTAGGCTACTCATCACGCCGACCACAGGTTTCTCCGGCCATGCAACGCGTGTGATGAGGCGTGTGACGTCATATTCGAGCGTCGCCTCGGTGCGGGGATTGAGTCCTACGAGCACTTGCTGGCTCGATCCGCTGACCGCCACGAGGCCGAAGTAAACCGGCTGGCCGAACATCGAGGTCTGCTGGGGTTCTACGCCATAGCGCTGTGCCCACTCCTCGGAGTCGGAATCCGGCTTCGGGTCATACTCTTCGAGCACGAGGCGTCCGCCACTGGCGAGTTCATACTCCTTGAGTAGATCGCAAACCTGATCGGCGTAGGTCTTCAGGGCCATGGGCATCTCGGCGGAGGAACGGCTGAAATAGAATTTCAGGGTCACATCCTTGGGGAGTTTGCCTAGGAGTTCGC
This sequence comes from Akkermansia muciniphila, assembly GCA_945870145.1. Classification (GTDB taxonomy): domain Bacteria; phylum Verrucomicrobiota; class Kiritimatiellia; order RFP12; family UBA1067; genus CAIZQW01. Next base: position 4,134 of record CAMBQV010000095.1, on the reverse strand, counting down.
GGGAACCCTTGGAGAGGGTGTAGAGTTTTTCAGCTGTTAGGTCAGCACGGATGCGCAGGTTCGCGACAATCACATAGACTGCGCCAATGATGACCAGCAGGCAGGCCAAGCCTAAGGCGCCTGCAGTGAAACGTTTAAAAGAGGTTGTTGCCATAATCAGAGTTCTCCCGTATTAGCTCGCTTTACGATTGTCCGTGACGACATGCGCTGCCGCCAGCATGAAGGTGATCACGCCGAGATAGTAGGTGATATCCGCGAAGTCAATCACTCCGCGCCGCATGGACTCAAAGTGCTGCATGAGACTGCAGGTTGCGATACCCTCCACAACGGCGGAGGGAACGCCCCATTGCGCCACGGCATTGATCACAGGGTCAAAACCAATGATCAGCATGAAGAGGCATATGGCCAGGGCGATCACAAAACTGATCACCTGACTGCGTGAGAGGGCCGAGGCAAAGACGCCGATCGCGATGCAGGCACCTGCCAGCAGGAAGGAACCTGCATACCCGCAGAAGATCGCACCGAGGTCCGGGTTGCCCAGCCATGCGGTTGTGATCACAATCGGGAAGGTCAGCGCGAGGGCGATTCCGATGAAGGCCCAGGCGGCCAGGAACTTTCCGAGTAACGCCTCGACCAGGGTCACAGGAAGGGTCAGCAGGAGTTCGATCGTACCGGTGCGCCGTTCTTCTGCCCAGAGGCCCATGGTAGCCGCAGGGACCAGAAGCAGGTAGACCCACGGATGCCAGAAGAAGAAGGGGAGCAGGTTGGCTTGCCGCCGTTCATAGAATGCCGCCACGCCAAAGGTCAGAAACCCGGCTAAGACTAGAAAGGCGACCAGAAAGACGTAAGCGACAGGGGAATCAAAATAGGATTTGAATTCCCGTTTAAAGATAGCGTTGACAGTTTTTAAGTTGGACATGGGTTACTCCTTCATCGTCAGTTTGCGGAAGACCACATCAAGACGGCCCTGCGGATCGCGCGCGCGGAGTTCGGCAGGTGTCCCGTTCGCCACGACAGTACCGTTGGCGATCACGATGGCGCGTGTGCAGACAGCATCCACCTCTTCCAAGATATGGGTTGAGACGATGATCGCCTTGGAGGCGGACATCTCCTTGATCATCTCACGTACAATGAACTTCTGGTTCGGGTCGAGCCCATCCGTCGGTTCGTCCATGATCAGCACCTGAGGGTCATGCAGGATGGCCTGAGCGAAGCAGGTACGCTGACGATAGCCCTTGGAGAGGGTCTCGATGGACTGCTTCCGCACTGACTCCAGCCGGCTCTTCTCAATGGCGGCATCCACCTTCTTGAGGAGGTCCGCACCCTCGAAGCCACGTATGCGACCGATGAAGGTGAGAAAATCTGTCACAGTCATCGTGTGATAACTTGGCGCATTCTCCGGAAGGTAACCGATGCAGCGCTTGGCAGCGACAGGGTCAGTGAGAATATCATGTCCGCAAATGACGGCTGTCCCTGATGTTGGTGGGATGAAGCCGGTGATCATTCGCATGGTGGTAGACTTTCCCGCGCCATTCGGGCCGAGAAAGCCAAGAACTTCGCCCTTCTCTACTGTAAACGAAACGCCGTTTACAGCTTGAATCACGCCGAAGTTCTTCGTGAGGGTGTTGACAGTGAGCATCCTGTTCTCCTCGTTCGTGTGTTGGTTTGAGTAAATTAAAAAAACATTGTGACCGACTTGATCACAAAACAGGTATTACTTTAGCAAAAAGCATACCAAGTGCGCATGAAAATATGGGATGGAATAGTGGAGTGGTGGAAATTTAGGGTTACTCTTGCCTCTTGACAGATTGGGCGAGCTTCTGGCAATCTGCTGTTAATTAAAAATATGCATGGGTCGATGCAGTAACTTTTTGTTACTGTAGAAGGAGATAGGATGATGAATGAAAACGTGACGGGAGCTTCCAGCTCCCGGGTTCAAGTAGGGGAGCAAGATGCTCCCCCCACCTTAGAGGGGCAGGAAGTTAAAGTGGCGGGAGCTTCCAGCTCCCGGTCTGAAGTAGGGGAGCAAGATGCTCCCCCCACCTTGCGGGAGCAAGGTGCTCCCGCTACTTTCTGTGAGTATTTCAATCCTCTAACGGAAATCGATATTCGAAGTGGTGGAGATTTGCCTCACTGGGAACAAGGCCCAATTTGGTATTTTGTTACTTATCGGCTAGCCGATGCACTACCCGTTGCTGTCATTGAGGAAATGAGAGAACAGCGTGAACATTGGAAGAAGAAGCACGATCTCAGCAATCTCTCATCGGAAGAGCTGGCGGAATATCATCGTTTGTTCTCAGAACGTTATGAGAATCTCCTTAATGCGGGTCGCGGCTCCTGCGTTTTACGTGATCAGCAGAATGCCGAAATCGTCAAGGGAGCTTTCCACTTTTTCCAAGGCAAGCGTTATGAACTTGATGAATATGTGGTCATGCCCAATCATGTACATGTCTTGGTCAAACCCTTGCCTGGACATGCTCTGACTGAGATTCTGCATTCGTGGAAATCCTTCACTGCTAATCAAATTAACCGGAGGCTTAAACGTCATGGGCAACTCTGGCTACATGAGTCTTACGATCATATCGTGCGCAATGAGAATGCAATGTATGCTATACGTCGGTATATACGCAATAATCCGGTTAAAGTGGCGGGAGCTTCCAGCTCCCGGCAGTGAATAGGGGAGCAGGATGCTCCCCCTACTTTTAAGGTGGCGGGAGCTTCCAGCTCCCGGAAACAGAATATTCATGGTGGGCCACGCAGGCTTCCAATATTCGGATTTGACCTTGGTTTTCGCAAATGATAAGGTGAGAAGCGTTTTATATGTTCTAGATTGAAGCGGCCGGTGCAGTTTCGAGAGGAGTACGATGGGTAGAAAAATTGGATTACGGTTTTCACTTGGCGTGTTAGGATTTGCCGCTTTTCTTTACGCTGCCCAGGAGCTCAGTAAGGAGGAGCAGCGGCAGGAGGTCATCCGGCTCTGTACGAGCTGTCACGGCTGTGAGAGTTACTTTTCCGGCCGCTCTGAGAAGTCGTGGGAGCTGACCGTCTCGCGAATGAATGACTATGCGAAGAACAGTAATGAGTCCTACACGCCTGAACAGTCTGCTCGCCTCATCTCGTATTTGGCCACCTATTTCGGCGAAGATTCGACCTTGGATGCAAGAGCTCACTTTGATTCCGAGACCTATCCGCACAAAGAAAGCACCCCGTCGTTGGCCGCTGCAACGTCATCAGTCCCTGTTCAAGTTGCCGCACAGGTGAGCCCATTACCCGTGCAAGGCGTGGCTCCGCTTCACGTGCAACATGACGTGCCACCTGAAATCCGTGAAAAGCTGGCGCATCCTCGCTGGAAGCCGAGCCGTATCCTCAAGCGGGTTGCGGAGGGGGGCGGTTATTTGGCGATCTTCTGTTCTTGTGCCATGTTTATCACCGGCCATTTCCGCATGCGCCTGAAGCGTCGTTTTCGTCCGATCCATGTCAGCTTCGCTCTGGGTCTTTTCCTATCCCTGGCCGCTCATGCGATCATCTATCTTTTCCAGTATGGCACGCCGTCCGCCCTCTGGTACTGGTTTGGCTTCATCTCTTTTGCCGTATTGGTGTTGGCCGAGGTTCAAGGACTGATCCGGAAACGTTTCGGCCCCGTCTTCCTTAAAATTCATGTGTCAGCCGGCTATGTGGGCTTTGTCCTCGCCATCCTCCACTGGGTCTGGGCGTGGATGTAAGCGCGCCGCCCGGGGCGGGGCAGTGGCAGTCGGCATCCTCCTTCGCCAATAGGACTACGGAGGCCAGGGTAGCAGTTGGCAGTTGGGTTGGGTCCTTGCGTCTGATGTCCTGATGTCACGTGCTGCAAGTCCCACGGCCCAAGTCCCAAGTCCTCGTTCGACAAAGTTTTTCCTGAACCCGCTCTTTTACTTCAGCGCCGCGACGACAAGGTCGCCGACCTGGGTCGTTGTATAACCCATCTGGTTGGCGAGCTGGCTCTTCATCCCTCGTATTGCGTCAATAGAAAAGGACACTTAACTTAAACTTATCTGCAGACCGGTTCCGTCAAATGCATGGACACCGAAGGGGTGAAGATATGTGTGAAGGTTACTTGAGGAAATTCAGGCGGTGCGGGAGTCGGTATTCCGACGG
>CAMBQV010000094.1 GCA_945870145.1 Akkermansia muciniphila | reverse complement strand
AAGGCATAGGTGGTCTGTATGCCGAAGGATCCGATGAGCATGGTCTGGATGCTTGTGGAAACGGCTTGGCTGATGGCGGAGACACCGAAGAAGAGGAGAAATTCGAGGATGATGTGGTGCTTGCCTGGTTTGAAGACGAAGAGACGGTTGAGGAGGTAACAGAAGACGTTGGAAATTGTAAAGCCGATGATGGTGCAAAAGAGCGCGTTCAGGGCGCGGACGCCATCGCTCATCGGTTCGACCGTCAAGCCCAGGAGTTTCACGGCTGGATCTTTGTCCGTCAGGCAGGGAAAGAGTAGCCAGGCGATGAGGAAGAAGGCGACGGCATGGACACCTGTGGACATGCCACCCACAATTCCGTATTTGATAAATTGGACGACTGGGTGGACATCATGTGAGAGATGTTTTTTAATGAACGATTTCATGGCGAAAAAGTATAGCAGATTGGCTGTACGAAAGAAAGGGACAAGAGATGAAGCCGACGTTGGTGATTTTGGCAGCAGGAATGGGAAGCCGTTATGGAGGGCTCAAGCAGGTAGACCCCGTGGGACCCTCTGGCGAGACTATTATGGATTACTCCATCTATGATGCTGAACGTGCAGGGTTTGACCGTGTCGTCTTTGTGATTCGGCGTGATTTCGAGGCTATTTTTAAAGAGACCATCGGCGCGAAATATAAGAATCTGGTCGAGGTCGATTATGCGTATCAAGAGATGGGGGATCTTCCAATAGGCTACTCTGTGCCCCACGATCGCTTGAAGCCTTGGGGCACGGCTCATGCCATCTATGCGGCGCGTCACAGTGTGCGAGCCCCCTTTGCGGCAATCAATGCAGATGACTTTTATGGACAAGATGCCTTTTTGAAGCTGGGCGCATTCTTAAGTCGCGAGCCTGTATCCCAAGAACCTCTGGATTTTGCGATGGTGGGGTATCTGTTAGAACAGACGCTTTCGGAAAATGGCTCGGTGGCAAGGGGTGTTTGCACCCTTGGGCCTCAAGATTTTCTCAAGGGTGTGACGGAGATGACGCGTCTCGTGCGTGTGGAGGGGGGAATAGAAAACCAGGAAGACCCCGAAGCCCCTCTGCGCCTAACAGGTAAAGAGCGCGTCTCAATGAATATGTGGGGCTTCAGGCCGGAACTATTTACTGTGCTTAAAGATCGTTTCCCGATCTGGTTGGAGCGGAATGCAGGCAATGTCAAAGCGGAATGGTATATCCCGTTTGTTGTAGATGAGTTGGTTAAAGAGGGGCTTACAACGGTCTCTGTGCTCCCGACGGAGAGTCGTTGGTTTGGTGTCACGTATCGTGAAGATAAACAGAAGGTGGTCGAGGCGATCTCGAAACTCGTGAACGAGGGTGTCTACCCAGAGCGTCTCTTGGGTTGACCCAGGAGGACACGTTATAATGACTCTAAAAACAGTACAGAGAAACGAAGTCCAGCCACCCACTCAAGAGGCGGTGGCTGCGGTATCTGCTTCGGACGTGATGTTGGAGCCGGTTTCTCGGATGTTTTGTCCTGTCTGTAAACAAAAGATGAATACCTCCTCGGCAAAAGCGCTTTCCGAGGGGTGTTGCCCATCCTGTGGCGAGAATGTCTTTGTGTATGGAAGAATCGGCGCTTATCGCGTGCTGAGGGTGCTGGGGCAAGGTGGGATGGGTGTCGTCTATGAGGGTTTTGACGAGGGGCTTGGGCGCAAGGTCGCGATTAAGGTGACCCAAGTTGATGTGACGCAAGACAAGGAGATGCTGGCGACTTTCCAGCGCGAAGCTCAAATAGTGGCAAAGCTAAACCATCCGAATGTCGTACAGGTGTATGCTTTTGGCGAAGAGAAGGGGCATCCGTATCTTGTGATGGAGCTGCTGCCTGCCGGGAGCCTCCTGGACCGGATTAGCGGAGAAGAGTCTGTTGATCCTGTGTTCCTGATGGGAGTGGCATTGGAAGTTTCCGAAGGGCTCAATGCCGCTCAGGAGGCGGGACTTCTGCACGGGGATATCAAACCTGAAAACATTCTCTTCGATGACAAGATGCATGCGAAGCTGGTGGATTTCGGGCTTGCGGCCATCAGTGGGTCCGCAACCAAGAATGTGGTCTGGGGGACGCCTTATTACATTGCGCCTGAAAAGGTGACGGAGCGGAAATCCAACCATAAGTGTGATATCTATAGTTTTGGCGCAACGCTCTACCATGCATTGGCCAGGAGGCCGCCGTTTGACGGATTAGACGGGACAGCCGTCATCAAGGCGGCAATTGAAGAGCAGGCGGCGCCTGTTTCAACCCTCTGTCCGAATGTGCCCCCTGCGGTGGAGGCCATTGTTAGCCGGATGATGGAGAAGGATGTTTTGCGCCGTTATCCGAATTATAAATCCATTATCGCGGACATCAAGAGGTTTTTGTCGACCATCCCGCGTGAGCAATTAACACGACCATCCCGCCTTGTGAACCATGGGAGCAGGAAGACAGCGGGTACGAGAAAAATTAGGGTGACAGGCGCGGTATTGCCTCCTGCGGCGGTCTCGTCCCTCTATTCTGTCGTCCCTGCGGAGGAAAAACCACCCAAATCATCCCGTAAGGGACTTGTGATCGCCGGTGCTGTTTTAGCGGGCGTGGCGATCCTGGGGGGCGTGGGATACGGATTGATGAAGGGCTCCGAGAAGACGCAACAGCTGCTTTTTTCGCAGGCACAGAAAACGGAAGAGCACTATTTTAAAGCGTATACATGTATTCGGGATGCTTACTTGAAAATAGAAAAGATTGAGGGCGAGGCGCAGCAACTGCTTGGCGTCGTGCAGGCGCAAGAAGGAAGGATCAGCAAGGGAGGTTCAACGCTGGCTGAAAAGAGCAAAACCATCCAGGCGGACGGGGAGAAGGTGCGGGCGCTGTTTCATGATGTGGAAGTGTTTCGTAACCACGCGGAGCAGTCCAAGCCCGAGCCCTTGACAAAAGCGTTGGTTGACAAGGAGCAACTGGTGAAACTCCAGCAAGAAGTGAGGGCCCGGATGAAGGATGGGGAGACGATCAAGGTAAAGGTTGAAGCGGCGGAGAAGCTGTTTTCAGGGATGAAGAGTAAATGGGCGTCGATCGAAACGGAGATAAAAAAGAGCGTGGGGAATGTACAAAAGCCGCCGAGCGAGAATAAAGAACTGGCCAAAGGGTTCGGCAATCATGGAGCGTCCGTTGATTTGACAAAACAGGAGAGACTACGTGATTTTCTACTGAATGCCGGAGAGTCTGTTATTTTAGCGGTGTGGAAATCGAGTTCCACCGAAGATGGCGGTGGCTCGGTGAAAAATTTAAAAATCGTGCGTAAAGAAGGTGAAACAGCAGATTTTACGGGAGTGCCTTCGGATACGGCTTTAGGGACTTTTTTCTTGAAGGGACTTCAAAGGCAGGATCAGTCTCTTGTCATACGCAGAACGATTGATGCACTGCCGGGGCAGGAAAGTGGGTATTTTGTGCTGCCTTCTGTGCAAGGGATAACTTTTTTTTCGATGAGGGATAGTGATTTATTTCTGGCCTTGTCTGGGCAAACAAATTCGGACGCGCCATTGGGTTGGACCCCGGCAATCCTATTTACAGCAAAAAAGAGCGGGCGTTATTCAATGTCCGGAACGATTGCTTTGGGGGCCGTAACCTCTCCGACGACCGTGAAGTGGATGGTGTGGACTGCCCGGCTCAAGTAAAATGGCTGACCTAAAAACTTGGAACAAATGTCCCGCCACGGAAAGAGCTTTTGTTATGGCGGGTATGACATTTTTTCGAACGTAAAAAAGATATTAAGAAAGGCTATTTTTCATGGACTTTGCGCCTAAAATAGTCAATACTATAACCTTTTGAAAAAAGGCTTATCAGATTTTTATGTTATCAAGGCATCTCTGATGTCTTTTAATTCTATCTCTTTGACTTTGTTGATGTTATGAAAAACTTTTCAATGATTGAAGGCGGTGTGACTGCCGCCAAAGGTTTCAGGGCGTGTGGTGTCGAAGCAGGTATCAAGTACCAGCACCGGCGCGACTTGGCGATGGTCGTTGCGGATCAGCCTGCAACAGTAGCCGCCGTTTACACAACAAATAAGGTTGCTGCGGCACCTGTGCAGATCGATCGTGAACGTACTGTTTCCGGAAGGGCGCAGGCCGTGGTCGTCAATAGTGGTTGTGCCAATGCCTGCACAGGCGAAACAGGTTTGAAGAATGCCCGTGAGATGGCCCGGTTGGCTGGTGAGGCATTGGGCATTGATGAGACTTTGGTGCTGGTTTGTTCGACAGGCGTGATCGGTGTGAATCTGCCGATGGAACGTATCGCCTCGGGCGTGAAGCTGGCGGCTGGCGCCTTGAGTCCCACGGGTGGCAATGATGCAGCCCATGCGATTATGACGACCGACACCGTGGACAAGCAAACTGCGGTCACGCTAGAAATTGACGGCAAGCGCGTCTGTATCGGCGGCATGTGTAAGGGCTCAGGAATGATCGAGCCAAATATGGCGACCATGCTGGGGTTCGTGACAACCGATGCCGCAGTTGACGCGAAAGCACTCGATCAAGCGCTTCGCGTGGCCGCCAACAAGAGTTTCAACCGGGTGGTGGTGGATGGCGACATGAGCACCAACGACACGGTCATGGTCTTTGCGAGCGGTGTGGCTGGGAATGCGACGCTGAACGAGAAGCATCCCCAGTGGCAAGATTTCGTTGATGCGCTTACGACTGTCTGCATTGAGCTCGGCAAGAAGATGGTGATGGATGGCGAAGGCGCGACCAAGTTTGTGACCGTGCGCGTCAAAGGTGCGCTGACCGATAGCGATGCCCAGAAGGCGGCGCGGGCGATCTCAAAGTCTGCTTTGGTCAAGACCTCGTGGTTCGGTCTCGATCCCAATTGGGGCCGCGTGATTGCCGCAACCGGCTATTCCGGCGCACAGGTGGATGACCAGAAGGCACAGATCTATTACGGCGACATCTGTGCGTACGACCAAGGTCGTGTGGCGGATAAGGGCTTGCTCAAAGCGATGCAGGACGTGATGCGCAATCGCGCCTTTGATGTGACCGTCAATTTGAATTTAGGTTCTGGGGAGGATACAGTCTACACCTGTGACTTCTCGTATGATTATGTGAAGATTAATGCGGAGTATACCACCTAACATGAAAGAAGCAGTTGATAAAGCAGCGGTTTTGATCGAGGCATTGCCGTATATTGAAGACTTCAGAGGATCAGTTATTCTCGTGAAGGTCGGCGGTAGCGTGATGGAGGTGCCTGAAAACTTGGATTGCCTGCTCTCGGACATTGCCTTCCTGAATGTTGTCGGGATCAAGACGATTTTGGTACACGGGGGTGGCAAGGCGATCTCCAGAGGCATGGAGAAGGCTGGCATACCGCCCCTCTTTGTTATGGGGTTGCGGGTGACGACCGAAGAGACCGTCCGGGTGGTGGAACAGGTCATCAAAAACGAAGTGAATGCGAATGTAGTCAGGTTACTGCAAAAGCACAAGGCTCTGGCGAGACCGCTTCATGGTGATTGGATCTTTTCTGTCGCCAAGAAGACGGGAAAAAATTCGGAGACCGGGGAAGTCATTGACTGGGGTTATGTCGGCGATCCTGTCTCAGTCGAGACGCGACCCGTGCAAGAGATGTTGGATGCGGGTATTGTTCCGGTGATTACCCCGCTCGGAACTGGCGTTGAGGACGGCAAGACATACAATGTCAATGCCGATACTGCTGCGGCCGCGCTGGCCAAGGCGATGAAGGTGAGGAAGCTGGCGTTTATCTCGGATGTGCCGGGATTGCTCATGGATGTCAATGATCCAGGGAGTTTGCTGGCGACGCTGAAGATCGGTAGCGTGCAGAAGCTTAAAGGCGAAGGTATCGTCGGTGGCGGCATGTTGCCCAAATTAGACAGTTGCGTGGAGGCGATCCGCGCCGGAGTGGGCAAGGTCCATCTGATTGATGGCCGCATGCCGCATTCGTTGCTGTTGGAAATTTTCACAAAACAAGGTGTAGGAACGGAGATTATAGCAGATGAGTAAGAGTACGGATATTGCCGCATTGTTTGATCAGTATGTGATGCATACCTATTCGCCAACCGCGACGCTGGTTGACGGTAGCGGGTGCAAGGTTCACAACCCTGAGAAGAATACCTTCTTGGACTTCACGTCGGGTATCGCTGTCCACAATGTGGGACATTGCCATCCCAAGGTGGTCAAGGCGATTCAAACTCAGGTCGCGACCCTCGGGCACACCTCTAATTTGTTTTATACGACAGGCCAGGCACTTCTTGCCCAGCGCCTTTCCAAGCTCTCCTTGAATGGCAAATGTTTCTTCTGCAATTCGGGTGGGGAAGCGAATGAAGCCATGATCAAGTTGGCGCGTGCCTGGGGGCATGAGAAGGGCAAGTACGAGATCATTTCGATGCAGAACTCCTTCCATGGTCGTACGCTGGCGACGCTGACAGCAACGGGCCAGGCTAAAGTACAGAAGGGCTTCGACCCCTTGCCGATTGGTTTCGCGTATGCGGAGTTTAACAATCTTGATTCTGTCAAGGCTGCTATCAACGAACACACCGTTGCGGTATTGATCGAGGCGGTTCAGGGTGAAGGTGGTGTGATTCCTGCCACGGAAGAATTTGTCGTTGGTCTGCGTAAGCTTTGCGACGAGAAGGGGTTGCTCTTGCTGTGCGATGAAGTGCAGTGCGGCATGGGACGTACGGGCAAGTGGTTTGGCTGGCAGAACTATCCTGTCAAGCCGGATGCTTTCACGCTGGCTAAGGCCTTGGCAGATGGTATTCCGATGGGAGCCTTGGTGGCGACACCGGCCTTGTCGGATGTCTTCAAACCAGGCATGCATGCGGCAACCTTCGGAGGTAACCCAGTCTCTTGTGCTGCAGCCTTGGCGGTCTTGGATGTGATCGAGGAAGAAGGATTGCTCGAGCACACCAGCAAGATGAGCGAGTTGTTTGTTGAAGGGCTTACTGTTTTCGTTGAAAAGTACGAGCAGGTGCTGGAGGTCCGCGCGAAAGGACTGATGGTAGGCTTGGTTGTTGAAGGAAGCGCCAAGGAGATTGTGGATGCTTGCCGTGACAATGGTCTGCTGTGCTGTGTCGCTGGAGAACACGTGGTCCGTTTCCTCCCACCCTTGAACGTCAAGGAGACCAATATCGAAGAGGCTCTCGAGATGTTGGGTGATGCGCTGGATTCAGTTTATGGCGGTGAAGAAGCCGCTGAATAGACGGCATGAAGATATTGGATATATCTGGGTTTGTTAATAGACACGCGAAGAAGTTTGTCTTGATAGGCGGTTGGATTTTGGCAGCTTCGTTGCTGTATGTACGGCCGCCGGTCGCCCAGAATGTCCAGGAGAATGAGAAAGCCCCTGATGATTGGGCTCGTCTTGTGCTGGAGGATCAGCGCTATCTTAAAGTCGTTGGTTACACGACGAAGGTGCGCATTCAGCATGCTAAAGAGCGCCTTGATCAATATGGAGGATCGTTGGATGGTCTTCGTCAGAAAACATCTGCCTATTCCTTCATGTTGAACAGTTACGAGGATCGTGACGATGTCTTTGAGCTGATGCTTTGTTGTCGCCAGATTTCCTCGTTGAAGGCAGAGCATGAGACGCTGAAGGCACAGGTTACGCGTTTACAAGATATTATCCTCCGGACCAATACGTTGAATCGTGTGATTCAGACATTGGAGGAGGAGAAGTCGCGTCATACCGCGCTCGGGCTCGTCTCCGCCATTGATCAGAACATTGCCGAACGTCGCGCAAACTTGGAGCAGATCGTCTCGCTTCAACAGCCCTTGCAGGCCTTCGTCGAGCGAATGGATCGCTTGGACGTTGTGGTGGATGAGCTTTATGAGCGGTCCAACATGAAAAGAGACGCTGCGATTCAGGGCATGTTCCTCGTCCGTACGGTTGATTTGCGAAGAGGGGTGACCTCGTTTGTGCGATACCTGCCTTTGTGGCAGGTTAAAATTTCAGGATGGTGGCGTACTCAGTTTCCTCAGACATTGGATTTCTGGCTACGGTTCCTCGTGCTTCTTTCGCTGATGACCTCTCTTTTCACCTTTCTGAAGGCTCGTTGGGTTAAGCCCTTCCTGCTTCGCTCTGCCTTAGTGGCAAATGAGCCCTCTGCGCTGAGTCTCTTCTCTTTCGGTTATGGATTGTTGACGCTGGCCATGGTCTTTTACCTGTGTGTCTTGTCAGGTTGGGTGTCAGAGGGGGCGGCAAACGCCTTTACACAGGTTTATCAGGTGCTTTTCTCGACAGGTGTACTCTTGCTGGCCATGTTGATGAGAAATGCAACCTCCCTAGAGACGCGGGGAGTCATTCGTTTCGTGATGCCAGTGCTCGTTCAACATCTGCTCTGCGCCACACTCTACATCACCCTTGTTCCCCGTGTTCCTCTGTTGGTGATCCTTCCCGTCATCAATCTAGTGGTTGCTTTGTGGTTGATTCATTGTCTGATGTCGGAAAGGCATGACACGTTCACGTTTTTGATTGGAGCCCTCACCATCCTGCAATCCTTGGTCTCCACGTGGATGGTCTTTTCGGGGTTTGTCTACTTCGCCTTTACAATCACCCTTGGCTGGCAGGTCTTAGTCGCGCAAGTGATGTTAGCGATTGTTGTCTCTCTGAATATCTATCATTTGATTTCGCGAGATGTAGCGCGTCCGTTCCGGATGATTCTCTTGAAACGGCTAGTTCTTCCATTAGTCTGGGTGGTACTGTTGGCATCCCTCTTTGCTTGGTTGACTCAGACCTATCACCTCCAAGATTATTTTGAAAAACTCTTTCGCATGCCCTTGCCCTTTGGAGAAGTGGCCGTCATCACCATGAATCGGATGTTGTTGATTGCCCTCTTAGCACTGTTCTTGCAGTTTGGAGTTAAGTTCGTGTCTGAACAGGTGCGACATCGTCTGCGTGACAAGGACGAATCAGATGTGGCCCTCTATACCTCGACGCTGACGATTGGGCGATATCTATCCTGGGGCCTTTTCGTGATTGTGGCCTGCGTCATCTGCCAGATCAATGCGAAGAGTATGGTCGTGATGCTCGGCGGATTTGGTTTGGGATTGGGGTTGGCATTGAAAGGGGTTGCTGAAAATTTCTTCTCTGGAATTACGCTTCTTGTGGGCCAAGAGATTCGTCCGGGTGACTTGGTGGAGCTTGGTGGAGGGCAGTTCGCGACCGTGCAGAAAATCAATTTCAGTCGGACGATCGTTGAAACAACCGATGGGGCTATTATTACGTATCCGAATGCGGTTGTGACCTCGAAGGAATTTAGAAATTGGACACGGAATGATAAGTATCGTCGTTATGATATCGCGATGGATGTCGCATACGGGACAGACCTAGAGCTTGTCAAACGGTTGCTGTTGCAGGCGACTGTGGAGCAGGAGAATATTGCGCGTGATTCTCTTCGTAAGCCAATGGTTTATATACAAGGTTTCCAAGAGAGTGCAATTCGTTTCATCGTTCGGATTTGGATTGAAATGCCTGTGTACACTGAGGTTTCAACGCAACTTCAAATTCGAATGTATACTCTTTTGAATCAGAATAAAATTTCGATTCCATTCCCGCAACTCGATGTTTATCTCAAGAATTCTTCTGTATTTTTAAG
>CAMBQV010000093.1 GCA_945870145.1 Akkermansia muciniphila | reverse complement strand
CCTTGGCCGCCTTCCGAGACTACGTAACGGATCAGTATGCCATCCGTTATCGTGCTTCGTATTGGTTTGTCCGCTATGCAAGCGTTTATGCAGCCGCAGAATACACCTTCCAGACAGATGACCTTCAAGGTGACTGGGACCGTATTCGTCTCTCTTTGGGCTGTATGTTCCGTTATTAAGCGGAAGGCATCTCGGAAAGTGAAAAGGATTCTTGCCCACGCGAACGAGACATTGGCGTGGGCGTTTTGTTGTAAAGAATGGATTCCAGCATGATTCAGAAGCTCTTGACGAAATATTGGTTACCCTTGCATGTGCTTACTCTCTTTTTTGTGATGAGTTTAGGCGTTTTCAGTAGCGACTATCTGGGAACTGCTTATAGCTTTTGGTTTTCACTTTTTGCGATTGAAGCTCTTGTGCTCTTGCCAACGATCTTTAAAGCAGAATCACTCGTGGACGCGAGAAAACGTGTCGTGAGCTCTATTGAAGATGATGCGTTTACATATGTTGGACTGCTCCTTGTCGTGCTCGTATGCATTCAGTGGTTAAATAGTGGGTGTGTTTTGATCTATTTTCCAGATGCCGATATTTGGAAGTATGGTTCGCCGCGCTTTGAGTGGCTGCCTTATAGTATTGAGCCAAAACCTGCCTTAAATCTCCTTTCCGTCGTGGTGGTTCTTTTTGCTGGGGTTATGGTCATCCGAAATGGCCTCGGGAAGGGTGGACGCAGATTCCTTCTTGAGGCAGCCTCTCTCGTGAGCGGAGGGATAGCAGTCTACACGGTTTTGAAGAGTCATATGGGTGTTTTACCTTATTCTGAGTGGGCCTTACAGCCTGGGGTTTGTAATCTTGGTTACTTCTTCGCCTTTTGGTTTCTTATCGCTTCAGGATGGGGGTTCACGGTTTCACGTTCTTCTCCATGGAGTGGCTTTGTGAGGACCATGCTTTGGTGGGGCTTGGCTTTAGTGGGGAACCTAGCAGGTCTGCTCCAGTTTTCGACTGGGATCGGCGTGATTATTTTTTGTGCTCTTGGGGTTGTGCTCCTGAGCTTTCGAATGATGATGTTGATCAGCCAGCATGCTAGCGTTGAGAAGAAGTTTCGGTTTGCGATGGGCATTCTTCTTTTGGTGTCACTGGTTGTCGGAGCCATTGTTTTTTTTCTGCCCGCTTCGCCAATCAAATCAAGGGTCTTGAAGGTGGGGGACGCCTCTCATTGGAGTGAGATTGACTCAAGTCGCCATTTACGTGCGAACGCTGCTTTAAAAATATGGGAAGAGGCTCCTTGGACAGGTGTCGGACCTCTCGGCTTCTCACATTATCTTGGAACAGCTATTGAAGATGTTGAGTGGAAGCAGTTCAAAATGGACAGACGCTATGTTTGGAATGATGCAATACAAATTTTGTGTGAGTGGGGTGTTATTGGTTCAGGTATTTTGATCGCCCTTGTGATTATTCAGCTCATACCTCTCTTTGTAAGGTTGAGAAATCTTTTTACCCATCCTGAGGGGCATGAACATGTTGCTTGGAATGTTTTTATCTCTTTAGATGGTTATATTGTGCCGAGCATAGTTGCCCTTGTTACGTTACTGGTGTACGGGTGGTTTTCCAGTCTTTTTCAATGTCCTATCACATTTTTAAGTTGGTTTTTTGTATTAGCCCTCTTACCAGGCTTGCTTCCAAGCCGTCAGTCAAGGATAAACGTAGCGCGAGGTGAATTCGATGAGTGATGAACGCGAAAAGACTCAAGAGTCAAGAGCCGTAGGACGTAATCACCCCATGTATTATGGGGGAGCGCACAAGCCTATGTATTATGGGGGAGCGCCCAAGCCTATGTATTATGGTGCCTCAGCCCCTGCCTATGGAAATGGCGGGGCTTACGGAGGTAGTCCGTTTTATTATGGTGGTGGTGTCGGAGCAGAAAATCCTGATGCGGATAACTCGATTATGGGAGCTCTGACGATCGGACGCATTCTCAGGGTCTGTATGCAGAGCTGGATCACAATTTTGGTCTTTGTGATTGTGGGTGTCCTCGTCGCCTTTGCAGTCTATAAAGTATCCCCAATTATTTATGAGTCGACCAGTAAATTTGTCATGAGTATCCGTAGGCCAACAATTACGGGAAAACCTCAGGCCATCATGGACTCGGAGGCTGGGGGAACGACTCTGGATGAAGTTTTTAATACGCGCTTGGCGAGCTTGAGAAGCCGCGAAGTTTTTAATCAGATTATTGCGCAATATCGAAGCGAGCATCCGAGTGAGACCTTTACAGACCCAGAGCTGGCGTCAACACTCGGTGAGTCAAAGATGACCTTGCAGCGGCGCTCACGATTAATTTATGTGACGGTTCGCTCAACAGATGCCCAACTTGCTGCTGATTTGGCAAACGCCTATTCGAAGGTCGCCGAACACTTTACCACCGAGCAGAACCGTAACAAGTCTGACGGTGCTATAGCTTGGCTCTCTTCAATGACAGAGCAACAACGTCGTACGCTTGAGCTCGCAGATAAAGAGATGGTCACGTATCGTACAGCGAATCCAATCGATATGATGGCCTCTCAAGTTAGAATTGCTGAAACAGCTTTGAGTAAGGTTACGGCTGACGTGCTCGATATCGAGAGTAAAGCAGCAACAGCGACGGAGCTTCGTAAGACACTGGAAATCATTCAAGGGGATCCAGAAAAGTTTGGTTCTTTGCCAGAATCTATTCCTCGCTCACAGGAGATCGGACTCGCCTATCAGACATTTCAAGCATCGTTGGCAGAGAAGAACTCTCTCCTGGCTCGCTTTACAGCCAACCACCCCGATGTGAAGGTTAAGGAGCGTGAAGCCGAAATCTTCAAGCAGCAATTTGTTGATGCTGTTGCACGCGCACTGGAGACCGCAAAGGCTAATCTTGACTTGTTGCAGCGTCAAATGGCGCAGCTGTCTCCTCGAAAAGAAGAGTTGATGAAGACGATTTCAGACCTGGAGTTAAAGATCGTTACGGCAAAAATGCGCTTGGATCAACTGGAACGTGATCGTACGGTGGCCGAGGAGCAATTTCAGTACTTGCGTCAACGTATGCAAGATGCGCAGGTCGCTTCGGATGAAACAACAGCTCTGATTGAGCAGGTGGAGCCTGCCTATAAGCCGATTGGACATGTGTTGCCCAATCCACTCATCATCTTTTCAGCGGGACCCTTCCTCGGTCTGCTTTTGGGTATCTTTTTTGTGCTCATTGTGGATCATCTCGAAGATAAAATTGTGGGGATCGCTGATATTGAGCAACGCCTGCGTCTGAAGACGCTGGTGGTGTTGCCGCATGTTCGACGCAAAAAGCGTGAACAGATTGCACGCCTGGTGGTGAATGATAAGTTCTCGCAATTTGCGGAAGCCGTGGCAAGTCTCCGAAATCTGCTGGATTCCCCACGTTACATTGAACTGTCAAAGGTGATCTTGTGTGTCAGTACGCAGCCAGGTGAGGGAAAGACCATTACGTCGTGTTCGATTGCGGAGTCTTGCGCGCTGAGCGGACGTAAAACGCTGCTCATGGACTTCGATATGCGTCGTCCCCGTATTGCACGTATCTTTGAAAAGAACCCCGCTGATTACAAGAGTCTTCCTCATACTCTGGCGAAAGGGGATAATTCGCTTTTTGATACGCTGCCGGTCCCCTCTGGTGTCGAAAACTTAGACCTGATCTGCTCAAAGGCCTCCTCAGAGATCAGCCCTGCAGCGTTGATGGGTAGCGGTACGATCATTGAACTCTTCCAGTGGGCTCGTGAACACTATGACCGTGTCATTGTGGACTCGCCTCCCTTTGGTATTGTTGGTGATGTCATGACCCTTGCTGCGCTTGTGGATTCGGTGATGATTATGTGTTGCGCTGAGAGGACACGTTTCAATCTGCTTAAATATGCGCACCGGCATCTGACAGAATCAGGTGCGCGAGTGATCGGTGTCGTTGTGAATGATGTCGACTTTGGGCGCCATCAGCATTTCGGCAAGTATGACTACCATTACAAGTATGGGTATAAGTATGGCTCGAAGTACGGGTACTCATCATACGGGGCTGGGCAAAAGATGTCCACGGTACCCGCTGTCGCCGTCGGTTCTGAGGCAGTGCGTCAGATCATCGAGGAAGAAGATTCCAAGTTGGACCCAATTTCCAAATCCGAACAAGTTGCAGCGCTGCGCCAGAATCGCAAGGATGTCTTTGATTACACGCTGTCGGATGACGAATAGGTCAGAGGACAGAGGTCCGAGGTCAGATATCAGAGGGCGGAGGGCAGGGATCAGTTTTTAACTATGCAGACCGCACAAGCGATTTTAGCGTTCGGAAGCAATATTGAACCTCGGCGGTCGACTATTGAACAGGCGTGTCGGGCGTTACGCCAACTTCCTGGAATCAGTAACCTCAGGGTTTCAACACTCCAGGAAACGGCTCCAGTCGGAGTTCCTGAAAGCGAGCGCCACTTGCTCTTTTTAAATGCCGTGGCTGTTTGTGAGACCTCATTATCACCCGAGAAACTTTCTGAGGCTGTGCATCGCATTGAAGACTCGCTGGGACGCCAGCGATCTGGGTCTTATGGAGCTGCACGCACGATTGATATTGATATTATCGCCCTCGGGGATCTGATCATAGCGACGCCAATGTTGACGCTGCCCCACCCACGCGCCCATCTGCGCGCGTTTGTCCTGGCCCCGCTTGCGGAGCTTCTACCGGACTATCGTCTGCCCGGGCAGAAACAGACCGTCACAGAGCTCTTGCAATCACTGTCCTCTGACCTCCGCCCTCTGATCTCAGATCACTGAGTCGTGAAGCCGAGGACATCACGCATGGTGTAGAGCCCTGGCTTACGTTGGGCTAACCAGAGCGCAGCACGCAACGCACCCGTTGCAAAGGCTTCGCGACTGTTGGCCTTGTGCGAGATCTCAATGCACTCCTCATCAGCGATGAGAGCAACCGTGTGGTCGCCAATGATCGCGCCACCGCGCACAGCATGGATCCCGATCTCACCTTTGGGACGCTCGCCGACAATGCCTTCCCGTCCATAACAGGCGACATCCTTGAGCGCGACCTTACGTCCTGCTGCTGCGGCCTCCGCTAACATGAGTGCAGTCCCGCTGGGAGCGTCCTTCTTCAGTCGATGGTGTGCTTCGACAATTTCAATGTCATAACTGTCGTCGAGAACCTCTGAGGCACGCTTAACCAGTTCCAAGAGCAAGTTGACACCAAGGCTCATGTTGGCAGCCCAGACAATGGGGATCTGTTGAGTGGCCTCCTTGACAGTCGCTTGCGCATCCTCGCTCAGTCCGGTCGTTCCAAGGACCACAGCCTGTTTGTTTGCAATAGCGTTCTTGATATTCCCTGCTACACAGGTGTGAAACGTGAAATCAATGACGGCATCAGCCTCTTGAGGCCATGCGGAAGTGTAGGTCAGTTTCGCAGGGAAGTCCTTGACCTGTGTCCCCAGCCCGGGAAAGTCCGTACGCTCCACGGCAGCGATAATTTCGCAACCATTAATTTTTTGTGCACAACGCAACAGGTTCTGCCCCATGCGTCCAGCGGCGCCAAGAATTGCTATTTTCATGTTAGAGAAGATTGAGTGATGAGAGCGTGTGATGCAGTTGTTCGCGGATTTTTTCCGTCGGCTCACACAGGGGGAGCCGGTAGATGGCTTGAATACGTCCCATCATGGCGAGCGCAGCCTTGACGGGGATCGGATTCGTGTCCAGGAAGAGGTCGCGGAAGAGCGGATAATAGATGCGGTGCAATTCACGTGCTTCGGAGAACTTCTCATGTCGTGCCAAGCGAACCATGTTTGACATTTCGGCAGGGATGACATTGGAGGCGACGCTGATCACACCTGAAGCACCCACGCTGATCATCGGGAGGGCTAAACTGTCATCACCGGAGAGGATGGTGAGCTCACAGGCGTTACGGATGGCGCTAACACGATCAACACTACCTGCCGCCTCTTTGATAGCGACAACCATCGGATTACTGGACAGCCGCACGACGGTCTCCAAGGGAATTTCCTTGCCAGCACGCCCGGGTACATTGTAGAGCACGACTGGCAAGCCAAGCTCTGCAACAGCGGAGAAATGACGGAATAAGCCCTCCGCATTGGGCTTGTTATAGTAGGGGGTCACCTGCAAGGTGGCATCAGCGCCGAGCATCTTTGCTTCGCGTGTCAACTCTAAGGCCTCGGCAGTGGAGTTGGCTCCTGTCCCGGCAATGATGATCGCCCGGTTGGCCGTGGTTTCAATCGTGGTTTCAATGACCTTCAGATGTTCAGACATTTCCAAGGTAGGGGATTCGCCCGTCGTCCCGACCGGAATGAGGCCTTCTACACCACTTGTAATCTGCCAGTTGATCAAATCTTTCAACGCGCCATAGTCGATACTGCCATCCGTGTTGAAAGGCGTGACTATTGCTGTGAATGTTCCATTTAACGTCATAATACTCCTTGGGAGAAATTCCTCTTGTCTCTAAATTCAACGTTCATCGTTCAGAGTTCAACGTTCAGCGTTTCAACTCTTACCTGTCCGCCGTAGTCGTATTCGCGGAGGAGGAACTTTGAACTTTGAACTTTTAACGCTGTACCCGGGCATTGCCCTTCCAAATACTCCAGACTTGCTCTTCATCCGCAGGCAACGCATAGTCAACCATCATGGTCGTTGCGAGTGC
Source organism: Akkermansia muciniphila (assembly GCA_945870145.1). Lineage (GTDB taxonomy): Bacteria > Verrucomicrobiota > Kiritimatiellia > RFP12 > UBA1067 > CAIZQW01. Next base: position 3,005 of record CAMBQV010000093.1, on the reverse strand, counting down.
GCCGCTGGCCCAACCGAACTGAATCCATTTTGCAGGTTCCCAGCCCTTGAGAATGGCATAGAGCATGCCGCCGACAAAACCGTCACCGCCGCCGATGCGATCCATCACGGTGATGTGGCGCGGTTCGACCGTGAACCATTCAGTGCCGACTGCCATCAGCGCGCCCCAGAGATGGTTGTTTGAATCTTCAACTTCGCGTAAGGTTGTTCCATAAACCTGCGCATTCGGGAAGGCCTTCTTCACGCGTTCAATCATGCCCTTAAAGCCATCGATCTTCGCCTTAATGTCTTTTCCGCCGGCCTCGGGTCCTTGAATGCCCAAGCAAAGCTGAAAATCTTCTTCATTGCCGACCAGAATGTCAGAGACACTGGCGATCTCGGCAAAGATCGCAGAGAGTTCGGCTTCACGGCCCTTCCAGAAAGAGGCGCGATAGTTGAGGTCAAACGAGATCTTTGTGCCATGCTTTTTGGCAGCCCGGGCAAGTTCGAGGCAGAATGTGCTGGTTTCTGGGGAGAGTGCGCCGATCAGCCCAGACAAGTGGACAATCTGAACACCCTCTTTCCCAAAAATGCGATCTAGGTCGAAATCCTTGACATTGAGTGTGCATCCGACTTCGCCAGCACGGTCATTCCAGACGCGAGGTCCGCGTGAACCGAAGCCGCTGTCCGCGATATTGAACTGGTGGCGACAACCCCAGGGTCCGCCTTGAGCGACTTCAACACCTTCGAAATCCATGTGACGTCCACGCAGATCATCCTTGATCAATTGGGCGATTGGGCTTCCCTTGACGAAGGTCGTCAACACTTTGACCGGCAGTCCCAGATAAGCGGCCACGCTCGCGACATTCGTCTCGGCGCTCGTGGCTTGCATCATGAACATGCCCCCTCTGTGGACAGGTTGTCCATTAACGGGCGTGATACGCACGCCCATGCTGGTGGGGACGAGAAGCGAATACTTGCAGTTTTGTTTGAGTTGCATGTTTTTTCCTAAGGGTTAAATCCAATAAAAAGAGTCCAAGACCTAGCAGTGGTCAATAGAAATAGTGTAACAAGACTAACGTACATCCCGCAATGATTTTTACAGACCATTTAAGGATTTTGCGGTTAGATTTTTAATAACCCCTGACGAGCCTCCTCCCTTTCTCCCTTCTCCCTCCTACTTGTTACCTCCTGTCTGGTGCGGTTTTATTTAGCCAAAATAAAACCACCCCCCGTGTGCTTTGCTGTTGACAGGGACAATTGGAATAAGCTAAAGTATGCACACTTTTTCACCACTTTTCTCGGGGCGTAGCGCAGCCTGGTAGCGCGTTTGCTTGGGGTGCAAAAGGTCGAGAGTTCAAATCTCTCCGCCCCGACCATTTTAAAGCTCGTAAACAGCGATTTAACCCAATGTTTACGGGTTTTTTTGTGCCTTCGCGCCTTTTTGAAGGCAAGACAAAGGAGAACGGGCTATCCAGTCCGTTGAATCACGGGTTGGAAAACCCGTGCCCCTGTTATTTTTCTCCTGCCGCGCGTTTCCGGTTGATCTCCGCAGCTTTCTTGCCGATCTCCTCGACAGTCTTGCTGTTCGCTTTGGCGATCGCCTCATAGCCGACCTTGCGATCCTCATTCTCCGCCTTGATCAACGCCTGCTTGTCCGCGGCAATCCCTGCTTTGGGTTCCAGATAACCTTGATCGCCCTCTGTTGCATCTCCCGCTTTCACGATCTGCTGGATCGAATCCTGTCGCGCTTTGCGGCGATCCTTCGCATCGCTCAACGCATCTGCAAACACCGTCGTCCCGATTGCGATACATGCCATCACTATCCACATTGTCATCCGTTTCATATTCATCTCCTTTCGTTCATTTATCCAAGTTCAGGAAGTCTTCAAGTTCACGCTCGATCTTCAGATTAATATCCAAGGTAATCTGGATCGGTTTGATCTCATGCTCGGTCTTGATCGACAGGCATCCATTCACGATCAGCAACAGCAAAATGGCCGCTGGCGTCATATGCATCTTTTTCATTTGTTCATTCTCCTATTTCTGGGAAAAGTTTATTCCCATATTTAACACCTTTTCAAGGGGACCATGCAAGTTCAGATTTAGATCCACTGGCGCAGGCCACTCCTTGTCGTTTGATTTTCCTGCGATCTTCAGACGTAAAACTGCCTCGCCTTTGTCCGGCGGCGTCTCCAACTCCATGCGCAGGGTGCTGAAATCCATGTTGCCCAGGGCCTTTGACAAAGGTCTCTGGACCTCCGACTGGATTCCGGCCTGAGCGAGCCACGGTTCAATTTGCCGGACATCATCCAGCCTGAAGGTTCCGCCTTGTCCCGGAAGAGAATACAGAAATCCCGGAGAGAGATGGATTTTCTTGTCTGCAATCTTGACCGGAAAGCGACCGTACAGAATCCCTTCGATCTTCCCCGTCAGAGGAGTCACCATCATCAACGTCTCGCCCAGATCGACGCGATCCGCATAAACGATCAAATCGGTATTGGGCTGCTTCAGATTCAGATGGATCGAGTAGGTATTCAGTTGCCCTTTGCAGAAATCCACTCGCGCCCGTTCAATAAAAAATTCCTCGGGCGTAAGCTGGAATAAAACCTCCCCCTTATTCAACACGAATCGGCCGGCCTCCATCCTTTCAAAGGCAACAACGGGCGCTTGGCAGGTCCGAAATCCATTCCTGAACTCGAACGGTACCTCGGCATGAAGCCCGGAGACCTTCACTCCTTGTCGCGTAAGCATTCCCTCTGCGATAGCGATTTTCCCGTGCAGATAAAGACCGGAATCCATGCGGCGAAGCTCCATCTCCGCTGAACAACGTCCCTCCGCGGTAAGGGTGTCATCGAACGTCCTTATCCATGAAACCATTGCGTCTTGCTCGGACAAGCGGAGATCCGGAATCTGCGCATGAAGGGTCACCCGTCCAGGATCCGCCAACGGCATCAGGACGGTGGACCTCAAATCCAGCTGACTGCCCTTGCAGTGGATCCGATTGCGGATCTCCACGGTTTCAAG
>CAMBQV010000092.1 GCA_945870145.1 Akkermansia muciniphila | reverse complement strand
AATTGGAATACTGGAAGAATGGGGTGTTTAAAAGCCGGTGTACGGGCGTCCTCGCCCGTACTTGTGCAGGCGAGGACGCCTGCACACCATTATGGCGCACAGGCTTTCCCCATCATTCCAACATTCCAGTAAAGTTATAGACAAGCACGCCGCCCGGGGTCCCGGGAATTAACGAAAGAGTAACTTTTTCTCACAGAGCCCACAGAGTTTACAAAGTTTTTGAATCGACAAAGCTCGCGACAAAGATTAATAAGGCTCGTTGGAGCGAAGCGGAAACCATTCGGCGAATGCCGAAAGCGAAGCGGTAATAAGGCAATGAGGCAATAAGGCAATTTTTTGAAACTATAGACAAGGCTTGCCGAAGGAGGTCATTTTTTGACATAATGTGTTCACTTTTTAGGACTTTTAAAGGATTACTGTGTGATTGATATTGATGACATCCAAGGGCGGTTGAGGAAGCTGAATGACGGCATCTCGGAGATGCGGAGCTATCTCGATATTGAGAACCGCCGCGAGATCTTGGCCGTGCTAGAAGCCGAGGCCACCAAACCCGAGTTTTGGAACGATCAGGTTGCTGCAAAAGAGAACATCGCAAAGACCAATGGTCAGCGCGCCTTTGTACGCCCGTTTGATGAACTCGTTCACCTGCTCGAAGAGGCCAGTCTCTTGCTCGAACTGGCCTCAGCAGAGACAGAGGGTGAACAGCGCCAACAAGCCTTCCAAGAGATCGTCCACAGTTGTGACAAGGCTGATGTTCTCTGCTCCAAGTTGCGGTTACAATCCCTTTTAGGTGGCAAGCTCGATTCGTGCAACGCCTTCGTGACGATCCACTCTGGCGCGGGCGGTACAGAATCCTGCGACTGGGCTGACATGCTCTTCCGCATGTATCGCATGTATTCCGAAGATAACGGCTTTACCCTTGAAATCTTGGACGAGCAGCCAGGCGAAGAAGCCGGCTTGAAATCATTGACCATGCTGGTCTCGGGTCCCTATGCGTATGGTTATCTGAAAGCGGAACGCGGAGTCCACCGACTCGTGCGCATCAGCCCCTTTGATGCGAACAAGCGCCGTCACACCTCCTTCTCATCCTTGGATGTTGTCGCGGAGCTGAACGAGGAAATTGATGTCGAAATCAAAGATGAGGATCTGCGCATCGACACCTATCGCTCGGGTGGCTCAGGCGGACAACACGTCAACAAAACAGACTCGGCGGTTCGCCTCACCCATGCACCGACTGGCATTGTGGTCGCTGTGCAATCCGAACGCTCGCAGCACAAGAACAAATCCAAGGCGATGAGCATGTTGAAGGCGAAGATCTACGAATATTACGAGGACCGCCAACGCAAAGAGATGGAACGCTTTTATGGCGAGAAGGGCGAGATCGCCTGGGGCAGCCAAATTCGCTCCTATGTCTTCCAGCCCTATACCATGGTCAAGGATCATCGCACCGACGAACAGACCTCAAATGTCCAAGCCGTGATGGACGGCCACATCCAACCTTTTATCGAAGCCTATCTCAAACAAAACGCCACGAAGGCGTGAGTGCGCCACCCGGAGCCAGAGAACAGACTGATAAGTATTTTTTAGCATCCGAATAACACGAACCACACGAATGTTGAAAATAAGGCAATGAGGCAATAAGGCAATAAGGCAATTTTTTCGAAGTTATAGACTAAGGATACACATCATGACCTACGAACAAGCTAAATCTTTACTAGAGTCCAACAACCAGTCCCAGGTCCTCCGCTTCTGGGGTACGCTCAATGCGACAGCGCAGCAATCCCTGCTCAAGCAGATCGCCTCGCTTGATTTTGCAAGCATCGAGCGCATGAAAGCGATGTTGGCGCAGAAGGCCGCAGAGACTGCACTTGCCGACCCGATCGCCCCTGAGGTGGTTGAGTTCACTGCGAAGACGCATGCCGAAGCTTACACCGCGGGCGAACAGGAACTGCGCGCGGGCAAGGTTGCTGTGCTCCTCGTGGCCGGCGGACAAGGTTCGCGTCTCGGCTATGAAGGACCCAAGGGCGCCTACAGCATCGGCCCCATTACGCAGAAGCCCCTCTTCTATTTCCACAGTCGCAAGATTCTGGGACTCAACAGGCGCTATCAGACGCGCATCCCCTTCTATATCATGACGAGTGATGTGAACGACGCGGCAACCCAGGCTCACTTTGCGGAGCATCACTATTTCGGACTGAACAAGGATGACGTCATCTTTTTCCAACAGGGCGTCTGGCCTGCTCTGACCCCAGAAGGAAAAATCATTCTCGATCAACCCGGGCACATCTTCATGAGTCCGGATGGCCATGGCGGAACCATTTCAGCCCTTGAAAAGAACGGTTGTTTGGCCGACATGCAGAAGCGCGGCATCTCGACAATCTTCTACTTCCAAGTGGACAACCCCATGGTTGAAATTGCAGATCCCGCTTTTATCGGACTTCACATCTCTAAGAAATCTGACTTCTCCTTAAAACTATGCGCCAAACGTGATGCCAAAGAGGGCATGGGTGTTGTCGCCATTCGCGGGGACCATTTTGAGATGATTGAGTACACTGAGCTGACCGATGAACAGGCCAACCGTCGCACCGCCAATGGCGACCTCTATTTCAAATATGGGAGCCCTGCGATCCATCTCTTCTCCTTTGACTTCCTCAAGCAGGAGGCCAATCGCAACATGCCCCTGCATATCGCCTTCAAGAAGATTCCAGTCTGCGCAGACGACGGCACAGTCATCAAGCCTGAGAAGAACAATGGTTACAAGTTTGAAAAGTTCATCTTCGATGTCATGCCCGATGCCAAGACCGTCGTCAACCTCGCCTTTGACCGCGCCGATGAGTTTTCACCTGTCAAGAATGCAGAGGGAAGCGACTCCCCTGCAACCTGCAAACACGATATGCAAGCCAAGTGGCGCCGCTGGCTCGCAGCCAACAGCATCACCCTCCCCGAAGGCCTCCCGCTCGAACTCGACCCCGCCTGCGTTCTAGATGCCTCAGACCTCAAGAAGGGGCTTCTTCTGGAAACGCGGTAGAGGTGCATCGCCGGGAACAAACAAGATGATTAACTTTATCCGCAGATATCGCAGATCAACACAGATTAAATCAGTATCTGCGTACATCTGCGTCATCTGTGGATAAGAACTCTGAATTTACAGATAAGGACTCGCACCATGACACACCTACAAATCTCCCGGCGCAGCTTCATCAAAGGTGTCCAAGCCACTGCGCTCATCCCGATGGTGGGCTTTTCAGAGACACTCACCGGTGTCAAAGGTTTATCGCGTGAACACTGCACTGCGCTGCTCAAAACGTGGTGCGACGGTCTCTTGGCCCACCAGGTAGCCAGCCATGGAGGCCTTGCGTGTCCAGCCTGCGAGATCATTCATGGACGCTCCTTCGATGCACTCTATCCCCTGCTCCATGTCGCACACGCGACTGGCGAAGCTAAATATTTGGACGCAGCGATCCGCGTACACTCCTGGTCTGAGAGTCTCAGCCTGCCCAATGGATGCTGGCTGAGTAATTTCGGCGAGCAATGGCACGAGACAACCGCCTTCAACGCAACGACCCTCTCTGAAGCCCTGTGCACGCATGGGGAGATTCTGGATGCAAAGACCCGCGCACGCTGGACAGACCGTCTGGCAAGCGCCACGTTCTTCCTCGCCGGATTGGGTAGTCACGATCCGCGCGTTTCAAGAACCCAGCATGCTGAGCTCACGCAGCAAGACCTCAAGACGTTAGCAGCCCGCACCCATCAAGGGTTGCTCTATCAGACCCCCTACACACGCGGGCAAAATGTCCTGCCGTGTATACAGGACACCATCAGCCAAGCAAAAGCGCTGGCGATGGCACTGGATAAAGCTTAAAACGGCTGGGATCTGACATCTCGCAGATCGGTGACAGAAGGACGCAAGGACGAAAGGACAGAAGTCACGTCCTCAGAGGATTATCTGACGTCCTGCCGTCCTTGAATCCTTACGTCACTCTCCCCTACGGCATCAAATACACAATTGGCGGTTTTGACGGATCGCGCGGGTGATGGATTCCAGAACTATTGAAAAGCACGCGAATTGTTGCATATTTCGCTACATTATAAAACGTGCCACCGCCCTTTCGCACGCACAAAAATCCTTTTTCTCCAAATGGCGTTTGATAGTCGCCCGTCCCCAGTGCAATTTTTACGCCCGGATTGTTACACGCAAAATCATTGCTGATCGCCTCTTCGATTACTTTCATATCCGCATTGCGCGAAATCAAGACAGGGATAATATCATCGTCATCATCCGTAATATTCGCGGTAATGGCCCACATGTTATTGGTGGATGTTAGCCGCTGCGTCTTCGAGACGGGCACACCCATACCCGCAAGCTTGCTATAGTCAACCCCCTTCACATAAGGCTTCCAAGCGTCAGTGCCCATGTGCTCCTCATCGAAAAGCACCTTGAAATACTCGGTGCTCGTCTTAAATGTCATGCCGGAGATATCCTGGGAAAGATTCGTCGTCGGCAAACACGTCTTGGGCCATATTTGAGGCAATCCTAATGATTTTCGATTCTCATTTGCACGCACAATTGCCATAAAGATATCCCTCCCGTTGCAACTGACAGAAGTCAACTTCACCTTGAATAACTTTTTATTTATAACGGGAAATAAGGCGACCGCCAACACAGCCAAGCCAACGCAACAACAGAGAATGAGCGTCCAAAGAGCTCTTGCGCATAGCGGTTTCTTCTGACCTGGTGTCTTCTCCTTTGTTGCTTCCATAGTTTTTCTCCTACGGCATCAGATACATAATCGGCGGTTTTGAGGGGTCGCGGGGCGGGAGTGTTTCTGAATTGAAAAGATGTCGTACGGTTGCATATTTTGCTGTGTTTGAAAAAGTTCCGCCGCCTTTTCTGACGCATACAAACCCCTTGTCTCCATAAGGTGTTTTATACTCTCCTGCGCCTAAAGCAATCCTCATATTCAAATTGCTCGTCGGCCCCCCGTGATTGATAAAATATTCGAGTAACTTGACATCCACATTACGAGTGATCAGCACAGGAATGATATCCGCATCTTGCTCTGTGATGTTCGCAGCGATGGCCCAGATATTGTTTTGCGCAGTTAGTTTACCTTCCACGACTTTCACTTTTTCGCCTGGGCCAACCAGTTTTGAATAGTCAAACCCACTAACAAAAGGATCATGTCGATCCGTACCTGCATTGACTCCATCATAGAGCTCATAAAAATAATCAGTGCTGTTTGTGAAGGTTTTTACAGCAATGTCTCGCGTTGAGGTGTCGGTGCCAGGCTCTAGTTGGGTCTTTGGCCAGACTGGCCCAAGACCAAGCGGTTCACGCTCTGTGTTTGCGCAAATAATTGCAACATAGATATCTTTGGCATGGCTACTCACAGCATTGCCGGTTGGGCAACGAATGACACAAAACTTGTCAACAAACAGATACATTCCCGTCCCCAAAATCATCATTATGACAGGACTGACGAAGCACCACAGAAAAATCGTTTTCGCTATCTTTGAAGTTCTACCAGGCACCTTTGATTTCTCGCAAATAGTTGAGATACCAGGCTTACAGGAAGTGCATTCCTGCGCGACTTCATCTATAGGCGAATTACATTTCGGACAGTTCATAAGATATTCCCTCAAAAGGAGTATGCATACTTTACACCCAAATGACAGAAGGACACAAGGACGAAAGGACAGAAGTTGACTTGCGCGTTCAAGGTGTGGCAGACATTCCTGTCTGCCATTCTTACCGCAGACAGGAATGTCTGCGCCACCTTGGATTCTGTCTGCCATTCTTACCGCAGACAGGAATGTCTGCGCCACCTTGGTCTGCGACCCCTACTTCTTTGAGTAGAAATCGAAAATACTCTCAGGCGACGCATTGGTCGCGGCTGGCTGAATTTTTTCAGCGGGCTTTTCTTCAATCACGGTCTTTTCAACCGTGTTCGTCACTGGAGCATCTTGCTCTGGTTGTTCGGCTTGAACCACTGTTGCTATATTAGTTTCTGCAACAGGGACCACCTTGGCAATTTTTTCTGCCGCCACAAGTTTCTCTTTTTCAACCTTCGCCTTCTTCAGTTCAAACTCACGGTTGCGCTTCTCGCGGACTGCTACATTCAAGGCATCCACCTTCGAGGCATAATCAAAAATGCCCTCGGCGATTGAATCAGCGCATGTATCCATCCACTCTGGCTCGAGCATTTTGAGGAGTTCGGAAGGATTCGAGAGAAAGCCGATTTCAACCAATACCGCAGGACAACTGGTTTCGCGCAAAACAAAGAACGACTGCCGTTTTAGTCCACGATCTGGGGCCTTTGAGTCCATCTCCACCAAGCGGCTATGTATGTTGTACCCAAGGAGCGTGTTGAGGTAATCATTTGCATTCCCGATCTGAAAGCCTCGCGCGCGGCTCCCTTCGGGTGTGCCCGGGTAGCCTGCTGGATTGATCACAAAGGTCTCGGTTCCTGAGGATTGGGCATTCGGCGAGAAGTTGGCATGAATACTCACAAAGATATCCGCTTTGGCTTTGCGGGCTGCACCTGAACGATCATCAAGGGCGATTGCGAGATCATTGGTGCGCGTATAGGTGACCTTCATTCCAGCCTCTTCCAGCCGTGCGCCGACCAGCCGAGCCAGATCTAGGGTCAGATGTTTCTCGCTGAACACGAAAGGAGCCTTCGACTGCGCACCGCCGTCCACCCCGCCATGGCCAGGGTCCAGCATGACGTGAAGCTGTTTCGGTTCGCCATTGGTAGCGGTCAAAATACCCAGCTTGATGAAGTCGAGGTCAATCGCGCCGAGGCGCCAGTCACCGTTGGAGACATTACCCTCTGGCAACACATTCAACCAGACCGTATTGCCATTAACAGATGCCCTTCGGCGACCTGGATAAAAACGGACCGTGTCCGTCTCGTTTGAAAAGAGGATCGAGTCACCATCCCACAGACAGTTGGTACAGCCAAAGGCTACTTCAGCCTGCTTCAATGTTCGCCAGTGTACCACAGTTTGCGCATGACTTTGCAGCCAGGCGCAACAGAGTAACGCTATGAATCCGATCCTCATTATATTTTTAAACCGATGCTACTGCATCCATGACGCCACGGAAGTAGCCGATGGACTCGGCGATGCCGAGCAACGGCTTGTCCATGTCCTTCTCGTATTCAAGGCTACATGCGCCGGTATAACCGACCTTGACGAGTGCGCGCACAACCGCAGGCATATCAATCAGTCCGCGCGGTAACTCAATACCCTTACCCGCTTTCGAGGGAGCCGTGACATTCTTGATGTGAACATCATGTAGACGTTCCTGATACTTCATAATGGCAGCAACAGGATCCTTGCCATCGCGGAACTGGTGACCAATATCCAAGCACAACCCGATGCGCTTATCCAATTTCTCAATCACCTCCATCACGCTTTCCGCATTCGGAAAGATCTCGGGCATATCGGGTCCGTGATTATGGATCGCATACTTGATATCATACTCCTGCACCTGTTCATTGATCAATTTCAGGAGCTTCGAAGACGCCACGCGCTTCTTTCCGTCCATCTCGCAAGGGATGCCGACCAGCATCTTGACTCCGACGACCTTGGCATACGCGAAGGCCTTTTTTACGACCTCCTCATTCAACATGTAAATCGGGCCGACACCATAGCCGGTCACACCGAAGGACGCACACTTTTCATGGAAGGCCTTGGCCTCTTCTGCCGTACACTCCTGCTTCAGATGAAAATCCTTGATGCAGAGATGATGGACATCGACCTGCTTCATCATGGTCAGCGCCTCATCCAGTTTAAACTTGTTAAAGGTATATCCTGCGATCGCAAGCTTAAACGGAAGTTCCTTTTTAGCCTTTGCGGGTGTTTCCTGCGCAAACGTCCCTAAGGGCGAAAGCATGGGAACAATTGTTGTGGCCACGGCTCCAGCACTTACGGAACCAAAGAATGTACGACGTGATATCATTTTTGTTCTCCTGTTGTTCGTTCATACGCGGCAATTGCCGCTTCATCAACAATCTCTAACCCCAACGCCGCCTGAATGGCGAGAAGATCAAATCCCTTTTCCTGAGCAAGCCTACGGGCACGCGGTGTAGCTCTTACACGGGGCAGTGAGGTGCTGACAGCTCTGCGCACAACCTCTTCTGGCCTGATATCCTTCTGTCCTTGCGTCATCTCAGAAATCGCTGTTTCCACGTTTTCGCCGGGCTGGCCGATTAGTCCGATCACCGAGCCTGTCGGCACAATACTTTTGACTGGCGCGAGAATCGCCAAGAGTGTTCCAGCTACTGGTGCTTCGAGTTCATACGAAGCCTTATCCGTGGTCAGAATTGCCACACACTCGCCCAGCACAAGAAGATCATCGACTTTTTTGCACCAAGACGTAATCGTCACATCGACAATATTAGCGTCCAGTTGAGGGATGGTGATAGAGGTCATGGCACTCAATTCGTCTTGGTTGTCTTACGGGGCGTGGTCTTCTTGGTCGTTGTTGTGCCACTCTTTGTAGACTTCGCAGCAGAGCCGGTAGTTGTCTTTGAAGATTCTTTTCCAGTGGTTGTGCCGGCTTTTGATCTTGGCAGATCCGCAACAACCGGCAACTTTTCAACGACCTTCTCCTTTTCAACTGGAGGTTTGTCCGCGGTGCGTTTCGAGTCCATCAAGAAGACAATCAAGAGTGCGCCCAAGCAGAAGAGAACTGCAAAGGCAATCGAGTATTTCATCCACGTATTAAAGGCTCCGCGTTCGCCGAAGTCGTCAAAACGTTGTCGCTGGGGTACATCTGTGAGAATGGACATATCAACTCTCGTAAAGGGGTTCGACAGGTGCGTCGTTACTGCCCAGAATCTCCTTCACCGCAGCAGCATCAGGTTCGACGGGAAGTTCGGGCTGTTGGGCTGCCTCGGGTGTCTCTTTCTTCTTCTCCTTCTTGTGCATCGCCTTTCGTTCGGAAGCCTTTGAGCGTTGTAGGGTTGGATCCAGCTCATTCAGTTCTTCAAGACTCTTGAGTCCGAAGTGTTCCAAGAAGGTCGCGGTTGTACCGTAGAGGAAGGGGCGGCCTGGCAAGTCGCTGCGGCCCACGATACGGACCAAGTGCAGTTCCATCAGTGCCTTCAGAATATGGTCAATCACCACACCGCGGATGGACTCAATCTCTGATTTCGCAACAGGTTGACGATAGGCGATAATCGCTAGCGTCTCCAGTGCTGGGCGAGAGAGGCGGTTGGGACGTTCAACCTTCAAGAGATCCCGAACCCAGCGACCACAACACGCCTGCGTCTGAAAACGGTAACCCCCATTCATCTCCACGACTTCAATACCGAGACCGATACGCTCGAGTTCCTGTTCAATACCCTTGAGGGCATCCGTCACCTCGCGAGGGGATGCTTCTGCAAAGAGTTGAAGCGTCTCTTTGTTCCCTTCTGTCGCCTGTTCAGCCACATGGTTAAGACAGGTGCGGATATCCTCAATGGTCAAGGGGTGATCTGCGCCGAAGAGCAACGCACCGACAATCTGTTGAAGACTTGAGGGCAAGGGTAATTTGATATCATCTTGGCTAGGCATGGTTGTCTCCTTCGCTCACGGCTTGCAGTATCGGTTCATATCGGGCGGACGATTCTGGAAGAATGACGATCTCGTGGAAAGAGTCATTCTGTTGGAGCACGATCTGATGCATGCGGAGCAGCTCCAACAACGCCAAGAAGGTCACAATGATTTCACCGCGAGGCGATTCCGCATGAAAGAGTGAGGAGAAGTAGACATGCTCA
>CAMBQV010000091.1 GCA_945870145.1 Akkermansia muciniphila | reverse complement strand
ATGATGGCTCCGGCGGTGATATCGTCCATATCCGGGATTGTCATCAAGACCTCCCTTGGCGCAGCATTAACGTTTATCTTACCATTTTCTCCGTATGTGGTAAACAATTCCTTTATGCCCCGAACGATGATTTGTTGATCTGGCCGCTTTTCCTCTGGATTCAAGATGCCTCCATCAAGGATGGCAGGAATAAAGCCTTTGACGAGGCGAAGCTCGTCAATCGTATCAATGGGTCCGTTGCGCGTCATATAAGGGATGCGGGGCTCTCTTGTCTTAGGGTCTGTCTCCTGCTTGTAGTACTCATCTTCAGCGCCATTACGTCCGGAAATAGTACGGTCAACATCGGTCCAGTCATTCCAACTGTCAACGAGGTCCTCAAACATCTCGTCTGGGACGCCTGCTGTGCGGAAGATTTGCTCCCAGACGAGATCAGATTGTCCCAGGGGCTGGCCGGAGGTGGCGGTGCTTGCTGCCGCCCCTTGTGCGCTTTTACAGAGCTTATTGATGTTCCAGCGGGACTGTTCTGGGATGATCTCGACATGGATGGTGCCATCGCCAAGAGGTTCGTCGATGATGGCGGTCTGTCCGCGCTTGATTCGGAGGGCTGGGGCTTTCCAGCGATCCTCCTCGGCGGTCGTGGCGGAGGTGGCACTGACGTTACGTTGCTTCTCGAGTAACAGCTCAGCGATGGCTACGCCTGATTGGGTGAGATAGTTGACGCGCTGGCGATGGCGGACATACGTGCCGATGCGTCCCTCTAGCATGGCATCAAAGGAGAAGGAGAGCACAAGGATACTGAGCAACGCGACCGTCCAGATCGCGATGATGAGCGCCGAGCCGGAGGACGGAGGACGGAGGTCAGAGGTCAGAGGACGGAGGTCGGAGGTCAGAGCGGTAGGGGAATGGGACAGATGGGACGAATAGGACGCATGTCGAATAGGACGACAGGACATAAGTCCCATACGTCGCATTTGTCCTATATGTCGCATGATAGTCATTTGGGTATACTTGGGTTTGCGCTTGGGGCGATTAGCGTGGGGAGCTTCCTGTTGGTATGCGGGTCGTGCCGGGTGTTGTCTGGCTGCTTTTGTCACTACTCGTGGGTTTCAGGGAGAGGTCGGACATGGGGATTTCGACGATGCGCTTGATCTCGAGGGGGTCGTCATCCCTTTTTATGGGTTCCATGTAGAGGGTGAGTTCAACAGCCTTGGGAATGCTATTGGAGAACTTCCACTCGTCCTGCCAGTTGGGGAGGTCATTCTTTTTGGGTTGTGTCTTGTCGAGCACACGACAATTGAAGCCGATGACCCGAGGCGCGAGGATAAATTCCTTAACAGACTCCTCGGGTTTAAAATCTTCGAGTTGCAGATCTATACGCCAGGCTCGAAGCGCGAGACCCTTCTCCGTCTTACCATCACGATCGCCCTCAAAGACGGAAAGAGAAACTCGGTGGGGGGATTCGGAAAAACCACACTCCTCGCCTACCAGTGCAGACCCCATCTTAACCCAACTGATGGAGTCGCGCGCAGAGGCATCCTCGCCATTGTCGATGAGCTGAAAGCCGTATTTATAGTCCTGTCTGCCGATGGCGGGATAGTAGGAGGAACGGAGGCCAGAGACCATCTGGTCAATGACATAGTCGGCCTGTCCTAAGGTGTTGGACATCTCCTGTCCAGCGCGCCAGCTCGAGACAATCGCATCAAAGCTGAAGAAGGAGATCAGCATCATGACGGCGAGAATCGTGATCGCCATGACGATCTCGACCAGCGTGAAACCGCGGCGAGAAGATTTGGAATGGTGGAATAATGGAATGGAGGAGAAAGCTACTTGCGGCCTTGGTGTGCAGGCGTCCTCGCCTGCACAAGTACGGGCGAGGACGCCCGTACGCCGGTTTAACAACACCTCAGTATTCCAATATTTCAACATTCCATTATTCCTTGTGTAACTCATCTTTTGGTCGCAGTCTTTGTTTGCCGGACGTAGCGTAGCAGTTCCTCACGGTCATCGTCGGTGGGGCCCCAGGTGACAATGGAGCGCACGATGTAGAGTCCGTCATCCACCTGGTTGGTCTCCAGCTCCTTCTCTTCAACGATGCGTTCAAAGGTGTAACGTTCCAAAACTTCCCGAATCTGGGGGCTGGCTACTTCGACAAGTTCTGTCGCGCTCACAGAGGCGACCGGAAGATCCTCCTCGACCTTATCCGTGGCCTCAATCGGGTACTTGAGATCCACAAGGGTAAAGATGTACTGAACCTCTTGGAACTGCTTCGAGAGGAGCATCATCTTGGCACAGTTACCAACCCCTGTCAGCAGGACCATGATACCAATGGACAAGATCATGGTGGCGATCAAGATTTCGACAAGCGTAAATCCCTTTTGTAATCTTGCCATGGGTTAGTCGTTCTCCTCGTCTTCGTCAATTTTTGCGACGCCCAGTCGATCAATGGATATGGTCAAGGCATAGGAGTCTCCCTCGTCTGCAGAGATTTTGACCCGATAGGGGCGGCAGGTGCCATTGCTACGATAGAGAATTAGCGTTTGCGACGAGACCTCTTCGAGTTCGTTTGTCACAGATGTGTCATTTCCAGACAAGGCTAAACGCATGCGGGCAGTCCAGCCATCTTCAGCAACATCCAGATATTCAGCAAAGGTGATCTTGACTTGTTTGTAATTCTGAGAGGCTTGAATATCAGCCATGCTGTATTCAGCCCCCCCAGTATCCTCTTCTCTTTCCAGTTCAGCCGCTGTTGTAGCCTCTGCGTCTACAAGGGTGTTGGTTGTGGCGAAGGCCCTTGCGGAGACAAGGCTTGTTGCATCACGTGCGGCCCCATGGGGGGTGACCCGTAACTGTCCGCTTTCCGTAAATGAAAACTGCATGGGTTTCTGATGTAGGACCGCCATGGTGCGCGCGTAACGGGAGAGTTGAACAAACCCCCTTGCTGCACTACGCACGTTGGCAACCTCTGAGCTGCCGACGAGGGAGGTCGTGATGAGTCCAGCCATGACACCGAAGATCACGAGCACCACGAGCAACTCGATCAGCGTAAACCCGCGTTTATGGGGAGTAAAGCGCATGCGACATCAGTTGGTCAGATCATCTGCGCCGCCAAACTCGCCGTCAGGTCCTGCGGAGGTGATTTTGATTTTCTTTCCATTCTTTGTGAGCGTGAACTGGGTTCCCCAGGCATCAGTAATGTTGCCCTCTTTCAGTAAGCTCTCGTTGGTGTCGGTACTTTGTGTCAAAGCCTCGATTGCGTCTGGGAACTTGCCGTTGTGTTTCATTGAATAGATTTGGCAAGCCTTCTCGATCTCCGCGATGCTGAGGCGGGTTGCTTCGATACGAGCAGTTTCGACATGCTGGATCACGTTCTGCACCGCGACAGCTGCCAAGATGCCGAGGATGGTGATCACCACCAATAGTTCCACGAGGGTGAAGCCACCACGGCGTTTACGGTTCTGATTTTGTTCTTTGTCTTTGTGTGTGTTGGTCATTTTTTTCCTTTCGGGCAGACGCGACGATCTGCCCCTGCGGACAGGCACAACGGCCTGCCCCTACTTTGCTCCTATTGCGTTGGTCACTTTGAAAACGGCCATCAGAATACTGATTGCCACAAAACCTACAATGCCACCGATCACGATGATGAGAATCGGCTCGAGTGCATTGGTAAAGATTTTGATGTTCCGATCCATCTCTGTTTCGTACCGACGGCCAATATGGCCAAGGGAACTTGGCATATCACCTGATTGCTCACCCACGGAGAGCATGTCGGTCATGAGTCTGGGGAAGACTTTGCTTTGCGCCAATGGGCCGGAGATACTCGTGCCGTCGGTCACACGTTCACGGGCGTTCCGAAGGGCATTGGCGATCACTTGGTTGCCACACGTCTCTTCTGCGATCTTGAGAGCTTGCAGGACATTGACACCATTTGAGAGGAGTGTCTTCATCGTGTAGGCAAGCGAGGAGAAGGCACCACAGGCAATAATGCCCTTGATGAGCGGTGCGCGCAACTTGATCGCATCCATTTTCAGCCGGCCCTCGGTTGTTTTGATATAACGCTTCAACATGACAACACCCGCGATGGCTAAGAAAATCAGGAAGACACCGTATTTCATCATGAACTCGCTGGTGCCCATGAGAATGCGTGTCGGCAAGGGAAGTGCAGCGCCCATGCTATCAAAGATCTTTTTGAACTGTGGCAACACATACGTCATGGTGAAGGCCACGGTGACGACGCCGAGGATAAGCACGACAATTGGATAGGTCATGGCAGACTTGATCTTGGACTGCATGCTCTCATTTCGCTCATAATGTTCGACGAGGCGTCGCAAGATTTCAATCATGGCACCAGAGGCTTCGCCTGCTCGAATCATGTTTCCATAAAGTGCAGGGAAGGTTAGGGGATGGGCGGTCACAGCAGTTGAAAGCTGTTCGCCCCGTATGATACGGTCGCGCAAGTCGCCGGCGATGATGTTCTGGGGCGAATCAGGTTCTCCTTGGCTGGCCAGACAGTTGAGCGCTGCACCGAGGGTCATGCCCGCTTCGAGCAGATCGGACAGCTCAGAGGTGAAGAGTAACACCTCCATTGTCTTCATCCTCGGCGTGGCATTGCCGATCTTCAACTTCCAGATCGACTCACCTTTTGTTTGGGCTTGTGCGGATTTGGTCTCCATGACGGAGATGGGGCGGTATCCTAGCTTTTCGACAGCCGTCATAGCACCCCGGCGGTCTGCCGCGACGACAGTCCCTTCGAGTTTGCGGCCATCCTTGGCCATGGCTTTATAGTTAAAGGTTGCCATTATTCAGTATCCTCAGTGACGCGCATGATCTCCTCGACAGAGGTCATGCCACGGAAGGCCTTGATCCAGCCATCCTCGCGCAGGGTCTTCATGCCGCCGCGCAGAGAGGCCTCGCGGATGACAGAGGCTGGCTTGCGTCCGATAATCAATGACTCGAGCTCTTCGTTGACGACGAGCAACTCAAAGAGTCCACCCCGTCCTTTGTAGCCTGTTTTTTTGCAATATTCGCAACCCAAGGGGTCAAAGACTGTTTGAGAACTGGGTGGATAGGGGAGATCATACCATTTGGGGTCGAGGGGAATTTCTTTCCGGCATTTTGGACAGAGACGTCGCACGAGGCGCTGGGCCATGATACCTGCTAAGGCTGAGGCTACAAGGAAGGGTTCTGCGCCCATATCAATCAGACGCGGGATAGCGCCAGCCGAGTCATTGGTATGCAGCGTACTGAGCACTAAGTGACCGGTCAGCGAAGCATTGATGGCGATCTCTGCGGTTTCGCCATCTCGAATTTCACCGACCATGATGATGTCAGGGTCTTGACGCAGGAAGGCGCGAAGCGCACGGGCAAAGGTCAGTCCAATATCTTGTCGCACCAGCACCTGATTGATCCCGGGCATCTCATATTCGATTGGATCCTCAGCGGTCAGAATGCGAACCTGCATTTTGTTGATCTCGTGCAGAAAGGCGTAGAGTGAGGTTGATTTACCAGAGCCTGTGGGGCCTGTGACCAAGATGATGCCATTGGGCCGGTTGATGAGTTTAACGATATGGGCGTGATCGCGATCATTGAAGCCAAGATCCTGAATCTTGACGAAGTTACCAGATTTCTGCAACAGACGTAGCGAGATGGATTCGCCATACGCGGTCGGCATGGTGGAGACACGAATGTCAATATCATCATTATTCAAACGCACACCGATACGTCCATCCATGGGGAGGCGTTTTTCTGCGATGTCCAGATTCGCCATGACTTTGATACGCGAAATGATGGCGGCTTTCAGCTTATTCAGTTGAGGAGGTACATCCACCTTGTGCAACATACCGTCGATGCGATAGCGGATACGCAGTTCGTCCTCCATGGGCTCCACATGAATATCGGTTGCGCCTTGGCGGTCAGCCTCAGAGATAATCTGGTTCACGAATTTGACGATAGAGGCCTCGGCGCCAATCTCATTGACATCAATTTTAGAGATGGAGGCGATATCGGAGTCTACTTCGTAGCGGCCGTCCTCGATCATTTTCTCAATGGCATCTGCGCCCACGCCATAAAATTTCTGGATGGCTTTGTTGATCTCCTCTCGGGGACTCAGGACCACCTTGATGGGGCGTCCAGCGGCCAGACGCAGACCATCGGTCATACCGATATTGAAGGGGTCAGAGGAGGCAACCTTGAGATTGTTGTTCTCCAGTGCCAGCGGGAGGACATTGTATTGGTAAACGGCGCGGGCGGGAAGACTGGTGAGCGCTTCATCCGTTGGTCGGACATCGGTCAGATCGAGATATGCGAAGCCCAGAATCTCTCCGATTCGCTTGAGAAAATCATCCTCGCGAGCAACGCCCAAGCGAACAATAACACCTGGGATACCGGTTCCGTCTGTACGGTCAGCCGTCAAGATTTGCGAGATTTGGGTCTCGCTGAAGAGTTGTGTCCGCTTCAAGACCAGCGCGGCAAAAGCATCGGTTGAGGTTGACATAGATTTACTTCTTAGTTGATTAACAGATCAAGTGTTACAGTGAAGGAAGGATTAATCTGCATAGAGGGCGGGGATAGGGGCAACTTGTTGGAACTTGTGGTTGGTCAGCTCTTTTTTGGGTTTGTCTTTCATTGTGAAGAGCATCGTAATGCCGATCAGCATGCAGATCAGCAAGATGGCTCCTGCTGCAATCAAGGGTTTGCGGTATTGCTGAAGAAAGGTGTCAGAGAGGCCTCTGCTCAGGGTGTTCGCGCCCAGTCGCGTAAAACTCTCGACAAACGTCTTGAGGTTCGTGAGCTGCCGTAGATGGGTTCGCTCATCCTTTTGCTCATCTTCAACCGGAGAGGTGTCGAGGCGACTCATGTTAA
Organism: Akkermansia muciniphila; assembly: GCA_945870145.1. Classification (GTDB taxonomy): domain Bacteria; phylum Verrucomicrobiota; class Kiritimatiellia; order RFP12; family UBA1067; genus CAIZQW01. Next base: position 2,918 of record CAMBQV010000091.1, on the reverse strand, counting down.
AAATAGGTCCCGAGCGACGTTTCGAAGAAGAGCCTTTCTTCTTTGGCGTTTCTACGGAGACGAGTGGCGTTGAGGTCACGGGCTGGCGACCGGGAATATGTTGTGAGAAGAGATCGGGTTCGCCATCATCGTTTTCAAACGGGGCTTCAGGCTCGACCACCCATCTTTCTTCGTTGGGCTCATTGTCCACGGTGGGGGCTTCAGCAACAAGAGGCTTTTCTTGTGGGAGTTCCCAATCAGAGAGCACAGGTTCTGGCGGTGTAAAGGTGAAGGGTTCAGGGGTGAGCGAGGATGTCAAGGGGAGGGGTTCTGGCATAGAGAGCGGCACTGCCTTCATGGGCGTTGGCTCTGGTGCTGGCGCAGTCTCGATGGTACGAACCAAGGGTTTGCTAAAAGGTTGCTTGATGGTTTCGAAGCGGCTCCTCAAGGAACGTGTTACAGGGGCAGGGGGAATTTCATTCGCTGGGGCGGGTGCGGGGTCTACGTGACGGCGTCCGACTACGGGCGTGCGTCTGCCAGAATAGATGTCCATAAATTCATTGATCAGCGGCGTGGGATCCAGCTCGAGGTATTCGGCATAGAGCTTGACAAAGCCACGTCCATAGATGGGTGCGGCAATTCGGCTAAAATCTTCTTTTTCAAGATCATCGACGATCTGGACCTTCATGTGTGTGGACTCTGCAACAGCAGAGGTCGAGAGACCACGTTGTTCACGTGCGTTCTTCAGAATTTCACCCATTGACATAATTTGCTTCTCCTTAAATTGGTTTATCGGTCAGATTCTTTTCATTGCTGGTCGTTGGTCCATCCTCAACGTTTACGACGTCAGGTGTCAGGGCGGCACTGTTTGGATGCTTGGGAATGATGGCATCGAGATCAACAAGAATCTCGCGCGCGCCTGCACCTGAAGAGCCTTGTGGAGCCACAACGCCTCGCGCCTCAAGAATATCCATCAATCGCGCAGCACGTGTATATCCAATGCGCATACGGCGTTGCAACATGGTTGTCGAGGCGCGTCGGGTCATACGGATGACCTCTAGTGCCTTATCAGCCATGGCTTCGTCTGAATCTTCATCCACTGCAACGCCGGCACCCGAACCTCCCTCGCCTGTTCCCCCTGCGGGACCTGAGGCGTCATCCATGCCCTCGTCGAGGGCTTCATTCGGGTCGACCTCTCGGATGCGGTCCATCTTGCCCATGAGCGTCTGGTCATAGCAGGAGGTGCAGTGCTCCTTGACAAAGGCAACCACGCGAGCGATTTCAGAATCATCAACCCAAGCGCCTTGAGCGCGCTGGAGCTGTGAACCTTCTTTGAGGAAGAGCATGTCGCCGCGCCCAATCAACTCTTCGGCTCCAGGGCAGTCCAAGATCGTTCGGCTATCGTTAGACTGTGATACCTTAAACGCAATGCGTCCAGGGATATTGGCCTTGATCGTGCCGGTGATGACGTCCACTGAGGGACGTTGTGTTGCAAGGATCAAATGAATGCCGACTGCGCGGGAGAGGGAGGTGAGTCGGGCAATGGCGGGCTCAACCTCTTTACCCACAGCAGCCATAATATCTGCGACCTCATCCACCACGATGACGATGTAGGGTAGCTTCTCAGGAATTTTCTCGCTCACCTCTTCCTGTTGCTCACCACCAAAGAGGTCGCCTTGTGTAGCCTTGGGCCGCGAATTAAAGGTGACGATATTGCGGCACCCCATCTTCTGGAGTAGTTTGTAGCGCTTATCCATTTCGATGATGGCCCAGCGGAGACCAAAGGCGACACGCTTGGAATCATTGATGACGGGCACGAGTAGGTGAGGCAGATCATTGTAGGCGGTAAACTCGACGCGCTTGGGATCAACAAGAATCAGTCTGAGCTGTTCTGGCGTGCGACTCATCAGGAAGCCTGCCAGGATGGCGTTGAGGCAGACGCTCTTGCCAGAGCCCGTGGCACCCGCGACAAGCAAATGCGGTGCCTTTGTGAGATCATAAATAAGATCATTGCCTGCGACATCTTTTCCGAGCACCAAGGGAATCTCGCAAGTGTTCTCTTTCCAAGCTTGCCCTTCGAGAATTTCGCGGAAAGTGACGGGGCGCGCCCGGCGATTGGGAATCTCAATGCCGACTGCATTCTTACCAGGGATAGGGGCTTCGATGCGGATGCTCTTCGCCTCTAGGGCCATTTGGAGATTGGCCTGCAGGGCGGAGATCTTCTCGACTTTGACATGCGGAGCAGGGCGAAGTTCATATTGGGTCACCACGGGGCCAGGGATTTTGCCGATCACCTCTACGGTCACATTTTGGTGCTGGAGCGTTTCGATGATGATCTTCTCCATGTCCTCGATATTGCCGTGGTCAGCTTTTCCTTTGGGGATGGGGTTGAGCAGAGCGATCGGAGGCATGGGGTAGTCCACGAGGCCGGGGGGAGTCGTCTCGGTTTGGATTGCCACAGGTTTTGGTACAGGCGGTACTGGACGACTGGGGGCGGGTTCAGGCGTGGGTGCGAGAACGGCGGGTTGGGCTTCACGTTCCTCGGTCCTCCGTTGACGTTCTAATTCACGCGCCCGCTTCGCCTCCTCTTTGGCTCGCTTGGCAGCGTCTTTAAGGGTTTGAGGATCAGGAGCAACGGTTATAGGGTCTTCGTTTTGCTCTTGGTTTTGGAGGGCACTCTCCCGCTGGGCCTTCAGGTTTGCCTGACGCTCGACCCACCACTCTGTTAAGCGACCAAGACCATAGACGATGTTTCGGATGCCGATGACCATCATGAGCGTGAAGAGCATGATGCTCAGCATGAGGATGCCTCCACCGACAGGACTAAACCAGCGACAGAGTAGACGGGTCATCAGCCAGTACCCGATAGCGCCCCCCGCGTTCGGCTTGAGGTTGAGGTTTTCAAGAATGGAGTCAAAGAGGGTTTCGCTCCCCAGTTG
>CAMBQV010000090.1 GCA_945870145.1 Akkermansia muciniphila | reverse complement strand
TCCGCAAGAGGTGGTGGACGATGAATAGATGGAATGAATCTAAAGCACTCTTGGAGGTGCGTGAGTGGAAGGCGGCTTGTGCGCGCGATGTTGAAGGGCTCGGGATCGTTGAGGCGGTTCGCAAACGTCTTCAAGAATCGGGTGAAACGGCCCGGAAACTGGGCTTCCTGCCAGCCAGTCAAACGTGTCCGGACGTCCCTTGTGTCGCCGAAACAGGTGAGACTTATCGTACTAAACAAGAGTGATTTTTTAAGAAGAGAGTGACGTCTTGAGGTTCCGTGTTTCGATCCTGTCGAAAACTATCCTCCTGTCACTCGCGTAATCGCACACTCAGCGTGGTCCTTCGTTCACGTACCTGATTGGAACGAATGGCGATGCCCACCGCGCGTGAGGAGCCGACCACAATCACCAGCTTCTTGCCACGAGTAATCGCGGTGTAGAGCAGATTGCGCTGCAGGAGCTTGTAATGCTGGGTGTGCATGAGGACAATGACTGCGGCATATTCACTTCCTTGGGACTTGTGAATCGAACAGGCGTAAGCCAATACCAGTTCGTCGAGTTCACTCTGCTCGTAACGCACCGGACGTCCGTCAAAAAGAATGATGAGGTAGTGGTCCTCCTCGGAGACCTCTTTGATGAACCCGATGTCGCCATTAAAGACATCCTTGTCGTAGTTGTTGCGGATCTGCATCACGCGATCGCCTCTGCGAAAGTTTGTACACCCCCTTAAGAGTGTCGGACCTGATGGGTTCAAAGCTGTCTGGATGACATCGTTGAGATTCTCTGTTCCCAACAGGTTTTTTCGCATCGGGGTCAGTACTTGGACATCTTGCAGCGGATCCATCCCGAACTTGTCAGGAATACGTTGGGTCATCAACTCGACAGTGCGGGAAATGATCTTTTCAGGTTCAGCGGTCTCGATAAAATAAAAGTCACTCTCCTTGGACTCGCTGGTCTCGAAGAGCTCGCCGTGATTAACAAGATGGGCGTTGCGAACAATGAGTCCTGTCTTGTCCTGACGGAAAATCGTATCGAGCTTGCAGTAAGGGATTTTTCCCGAGGCGATGAGATCCCGCAACACATTTCCAGGTCCGACGCTTGGAAGCTGGTCAATGTCTCCGACAAGAATCAGGGTGACCTTGTTCGGGAGCGCCGACAGAAAATAATCCATGAGCTTGATATCCACCATGGACGTCTCGTCCATAATGAAGCAGTCCCCCTCCAGTGGCTCCTCGGCGTTAAACTCAAAACGTCCTAAGCTGGGATTGAACTTGAGTAAGCGGTGGATGGTCTGTGCCTCGCGATGGGTCGCTTCTGACATCCGTTTCGCAGCGCGTCCTGTAGGTGCTGCAAGCCGGATCTCTAATTTCCGAACAGCGAAAATCTCTGTGAGGGCGCGAATGATGGTCGTCTTACCCACGCCAGGTCCACCTGTGATGATCGAGACCTTGGAGTGGATCGCATTGGCGAGCGCCTCGCGTTGAAGCGGGGCCAGTTGGAGCTTCATTTTGCCCTCTGCCCACACGATCGCTTTTTCCGCATCGATGGGCTGAAAGAGGCGCGGCGTTTCGAGTAACTGTTTCAGTTTTTGTGAGACCCGCCACTCGGCGCGATAAAGATCGCGCAGATAAATTCTATTCTCTTCCTTGACGAGAAGTCCCTCTTCAATCTGCTTGGCCAGCGCAGCAGCAAGAATCTCGACTGAGATGGCGAGCAACTCTTGCGCATGCAGGAGGAGATCCGCGTCATTCGCAAAGCAATGTCCGCCCTCTTCTGCTTCAGACTTAAGGGTATAGACGATCCCTGCACACGCGCGGATCTCTGAGTCGTGTGGGATACCGACACTCAAGGCTATCGCATCGGCTGTCTTGAAACCGATGCCCCAGACATCTTCACAGAGACGGTAGGGGTTGCGTTTGACCAGCGCAATTGCATCGCCACCATATTGACGAAAGATACGAGCTGATTTAGCAGTGCCAATCCCATGGGATTGCAGAAAGATCATAATCTCTCGCACCCCGCGCTGTTCGATCCACGAATCCTTGATCAACGCGCACCGGCTTGCGCCAATACCTTCAACCTCACGTAGTCTCGCAGACTGTTTATCAATAACCTCGAGGGTTTGGGAACCAAATTTTTCAACGATCCGTTCTGCGAACTTGGGGCCTATCCCCTTGATCATGCCGCTCGCTAAATATCGACGGATACCCTCTGTGGAGGTTGGTGTAATGCAGGTGATGGATTTGGCCTGGAATTGACGTCCATGGGAGGGATGACGGTTCCATTGTCCTTCCGCGTGGAGCTCTTCGCCTTCCCACATCGCAGCACACGAACCGACGACGGTCACCTTCTCCTCGTGGAGACGCGAACCTGCGACGCGGGTGACCGTCTTCAGGGTGCAGACCGTATAGCCGGTTTCGTCATTTCGATAGACGATCGACTCGACGGTCCCACTAATGGTCTCGCTTGTGGATTGTTCCTTCAGCTCCGTTGACATAATTCAAATGAAGGAGTGGAATCTCCTCCCTCCTACTTCCTATCTCCTCCCTTAGACCACTTAGATGCCGGTTGAACCGAAGCCGCCGGTGCCACGGGCTGTGTCGGTGAGGTCGGTGACCTCTTCAACCGTCACATGGAGGACGGGCGCGATGACCATCTGCGCGATTCGCATGCCCGGAACGATTGCAAAGGGCTCCGTTCCCAAGTTAATCAGAATGACACCGAGCTCGCCACGATACCCCTCGTCAATAGTCCCTGGCGTATTGGGAAGCGAGATTCCATACTTGAGGGCCAGGCCACTGCGCGGACGTATCTGAGCTTCAGTCCCTTTGGGGAGCTCCATGACAAGGCCCGTCGGCACGAGTGCCCGTGCACCAGGCTGAAGGGTCAGCATAGCGCAGGAACAGACGTCCATCCCTGCATCGCCTGGATGGGCGTAGGTGGGGATGGTTGCGTCTGGGTGAACCTTTTTGAATTTGACAGTCATGAGAAGTCTAGCTGATGGTGACAGGATCAATGTGCCAGATTTCCTTGGCATACTCCATAATCGTCCGATCCGAGGAGAACTTGCCCGAGCGCGCCACATTCATGAGTGCTTTTGCATCCCACTTGTACGGTTGACGATAGAGCTTGTCAATCTTGTCCTGAGCCTCGATATAACTCCGTAAGTCCGCTAAGAGCATGTAATGGTCATTGAAATCCAAGAGGTTTCGAATGATCGGATCAAAGATGCCGGGATTCATCAGGGAGAAGACATTCCTGCGAATCATGCTGATTGCGCGTTTGATCTCAGGATCGTTCTCGTAGATTTCTCGGGAGTTGTATGTTGGACGCAATTGCGCAACTTCATCCGTGCGTAATCCAAAGATGAAGATGTTATCCTCACCAACTTCTTCAAAGATTTCAACATTGGCACCGTCCATGGTTCCAAGCGTAAGTGCGCCATTGAGCATGAGCTTCATGTTGCCCGTACCCGAGGCCTCAGTCCCTGCCAACGAGATCTGCTCGCTGATGTTTGCCGCAGGGATAATTCGCTCTGCAAGCGAGACTCGGTAATCCGGAAGGAAGACCACCTTCAGTCGGTCCTTGACACGTGGACTCGAATTGACGACTTCAGCCACACCATGGATGAGGCGGATGATGAGCTTCGCCATCCAGTAACCCGGTGCAGCCTTGGCTGCGAAAATAAACGTTCTCGGATGGATGTCTTCATTCGGATTACTAATCATGCGATTATAAAGAATAATGATGTAGAGCACGAGCAAGAGTTGGCGCTTGTATTCGTGTAAACGTTTCACCTGCACATCAAAGATCGAATCAGGGGAGACGTGTATCCCTAACTGGTTAAAGATGTAGTTGGCGAGATTATTCTTGTTCGCCTGTTTGATCTTGCGGAACTGGGAGAGAAAACTCCTGTCAGTCGTGAACTTCTCAAGACCGCGCAGGGCATCCAGATCCTTAATCCATTTTGGGCCAAGCGCTTCGGTGCACAAGGCGGCCAGCTTTGGATTGGCCTTGAGCAACCAACGACGCTGGGTGATGCCGTTTGTTTTATTGCTGAAATGCGATGGATACATCTCATAAAAATCTTTGAAGAGGCTCTTTTTCAGAATCTCCGTGTGCAATGCAGCCACGCCATTAACCGCGCTGGACCCAATAATTGCAAGATTCGCCATGCGTACTTTGCGACCACCCTGCTCTTCAATGATACTCATGCGGGTCAGGCGCTCCATATCATCTGGATAAAGAGCGGCGACTTGCCGCAGGAAGCGTGAATTGATCTCGTAAATGATCTGCATGTGACGTGGCAGGAGGCGCTCCATCAAGGAGACACTCCAGGTCTCAAGCGCCTCTGGTAGGATCGTGTGATTCGTGTACCCCGTCGCAGTCCGGGTGATCTTCCATGCTGTGTCCCAGTCAAGACCTTCATGATCAATGAGCAATCGCATGAGCTCTGGGATGATGAGCGCAGGATGGGTTTCGTTCAGATGGATAAAGGCCTTCTGTGGCAACGTTGACCAATCCGTGTTGGTTAGACGAAAACGGCGCAGGATATCCTGCAACGAGCAGGAGACAAAGAAGTATTGTTGGCGAAGACGAAGCTCTTTGCCCGCAAGAACATTGTCGTTTGGATAGAGCACCTTGGTCAAGTTCTCTGCCAACACCTTGTGCTGCACAGCGTCAACATACGAGCCCTTGTTAAACTCATCGAGACGGAACTCGTCGTCCGCCTTAGCTGACCATAGGCGGAGGGTGTTCACGGAGTTGCTGTAACCGACAACAGGCAAGTCGTAAGGAACGCCCAGGACGCGCTCGGTCTCCACCCAGGTCCACTCGGAACGCTGACCATACGACGAGCACTCGACACGCCCGCCAAAATGAACAGTCTGAGTGTGTTCAGGGCGTGCAATTTCCCACGGATAACCATCCTTAAGCCAATGATCAGGCTCTTCCATCTGCTGGCCATCGACAATCTTCTGACGGAAGATTCCATAGTCATAGCGTATACCATAACCCATGCCTGGCAGTTCCAGCGTGGAGAGTGAATCTAAAAAGCAAGCGGCTAAACGTCCAAGGCCACCATTGCCAAGTCCGGCATCCACCTCGAAATCGCGGAGCGTATTCCAATCAATGGAGTCCTCTTCCAAGGCCTCACGACAAATAGGGTCCATCTTTAAATTGATGACGTTGTTACCCAGCAGACGGCCAATCAGAAATTCAAGGGAGAGATAATAGACGCGTTTGACGTTGTCATTGCGATACTTCGCCTGTGTTTCGATCCACCGTTCAACGATACGATCACGGACACAGAGTGCAAATGCGGTGTAACGGTCACGTTCAGTGGCATTGTCTTCCGCCTTAGCGAGGGTATACCGGAGATGACGTTCAAAATCTTGCTTCAGGGATTCAACACTGATCTCAACGCGTTTTCCCCGTAATCGCCGCTTCACTTCTTGCTTTTCCATAGATTCCTTTCAGTCACATCGCAAACCTCTCCCTCTTGTTCATTCCGAGGGAGATTAAAAATTTTAAATATAGTACTAAATCAGGGGGGTATCCGTCACGCGTAAATACCAAAGAAGATGCGATTTTAAAATAAAGTAATCGCACAGAATCCAGCAGTCAGAATCCAGAAGTCAGGAGTCAGGAGTTGAACACCAACGGTTTATGTCTGATACGCGTGAACTTTTTCAGGTTTCTAGTTTTTGGGGAGACCCAAGTGCGCGTCATTTTCTTGCGTAAGTCATTGAGAATCAATGTCGTATTCTGGCCTCTGACTTCTGTCTTCTGGGCTCCGTCCCCCGTTACTCCGAATATCCCTTCGGATTCTGGGATTGCCAGCGCCAGGTGTCTTCGCACATGGTCTTGAGGTCGCGTGTGGCAATCCAGCCCAGCTCATTCTTGGCCTTGGCAGGATCAGCCCAGCACTCTGCGATATCGCCGGGACGCCTTGGATGAATCGCGTAGGGGACCTTGCGACCAGAGGCGGCTTCAAAGGCCTTGACCACGTCAAGGACGCTGTAGCCCTTGCCGGTGCCGAGGTTGTAGACCGCTAAGCCAGGATGAGACGCAAGCTTGTCGAGCGCCTTCAAGTGGCCGAGCGCGAGGTCGACAACATGGATATAGTCGCGCACCCCTGTGCCGTCAGGCGTGGGATAGTCGTTTCCATAGATGTTGAGGCTGGGATGCCGCCCGACAGCAACTTGCGCGACAAAGGGAAGAAGATTGTTGGGAATGCCCGCTGGATCCTCGCCGATCTGGCCACTGGGATGGGCCCCGATCGGATTGAAATAACGTAGCAGGATAATGTTCCAGATGGGTTTCGATTTCTGAAGATCGCGGAAGATCTGCTCCATCATCAACTTGGTCCACCCATACGGATTCGTAGCCCCAGGGGTTGGGGAATCTTCGCGGATCGGTACGCAACTGGGGTCGCCATAAACCGTTGCAGAGGAACTGAAGACAATATTATGACAGTGATTGGCCTCCATGACTTCACAGAGTTGAAGCGTTCCGATAATGTTGTTCTCATAATACTTGAGCGGAAGCCGAGTCGATTCGCCGACCGCTTTTAACGCGGCAAAGTGGATGACCGCATCAATCGGCCCCTCTTTTTTGAAGACCGCATCAAGGGCGGCACGGTCACGAATGTCAATGTTGTAAAAGGAGAGCGTTTTGCTGGCGAGCGCCATCACACGCTTTAAACTCGTTTCAGAACTGTTGCACAGGTTGTCCACAACCACAACCTGATGCCCTGCAAGCAATAGCTCCAAGCACGTATGACTCCCAATATACCCAGCTCCACCGGTGACAAGTACTTTCATTTTATCCCTTAAAAAAGTTAGATTTTATTGTCTCAAAAAGGGGGCCTTTTTGCAAGTATTGCAGTATTGCCTTAGTTGGGATAGTTGCGAAGGGACGTAAGCGACGAGAGTGACCAGAGTGACAACAGGGACAATTCTGACTTCTGTCTTCTGACTTCTGAATTCTGGTTTCTCACACTAGCTTCTTCAAAAAGCGCCCCGTATGGGAGGCTGCGCAGGCGGCGATCTCTTTCGGTGTTCCGGCTGCCACGAGCGTGCCTCCTTCGTCACCCCCGCCAGGCCCCAGGTCAATGATGTAGTCCGCGCACTTGATGACATCTAAGTTATGCTCGATCACCACCACGGTATTGCCAGAAGCGCGCAACCGAAGCAGCAGCTCCAGCAGTTTGTGCACATCCGCGAAATGAAGTCCGGTCGTTGGCTCATCCAGCAGGTAGAGGGTCTTGCCTGTGGCGCGCTTCGAGAGCTCGGTCGCGAGCTTGATCCGCTGCGCCTCACCCCCTGAGAGCGTGGTCGATGACTGACCGAGGTGGATATACCCAAGCCCCACTTCAGAGAGTGTCTTGAGTTTGTTGGCCACCAAGGGAACCGGTGCAAAGAACTCAAGGGCGTCTTCCACGGTTAAGTCCAAAACTTCCGCAATGTTCTTGTCGCGGTAGCGAACTTCTAAGGTCTCTTTGTTGTAACGCTGTCCGCCGCACTGTTCGCAGGTCACATAGACATCGGGCAAAAAGTGCATTTCCAGGCAGCGCATGCCGTCGCCTTGGCAGACCTCGCAGCGTCCGCCTTTGACATTGAAGCTGAACCGGCCTGGACCATACCCGCGCACCTTCGCAGCCGTTGTCGCGGCAAAGAGTTCGCGAATCGCCGTAAAGGCGCCCGTATAGGTCACTGGGTTGCTGCGCGGAGTTCGTCCGATCGGACTCTGATCAATCTCGATCACCTTGTCGAGTTGCTCCAGTCCTGTGATCTTTTTGAAGGCGCCGGGCTTCTCCTTGGAACCGTAGAAGTGTCTGAAAAGTTGGCGTTTCAGAATATCGCTGATCAGTGTGGATTTTCCTGAGCCAGACACACCGGTCACGCAGGTGAAACAACCGAGGGGAATCTCGACATTAATATTTTGAAGATTGTTTTCTGCGGCACCGACGATCTTGAGTCGCGCCTTTCCGGGTTTGACCGGGTTCGCAGGAATTTCAATACGCTTGCGTCCGGAGAGGTAGGCTGCGGTCTCCGAGACCTTTGATTTCATCAAGCCCTTAAAATCGCCTTGATAGACCACTTCGCCACCATGGCGTCCAGCGCCGGGTCCGAGATCAATGATGTAGTCAGCGGTGCGGATCATCTCTTCGTCATGCTCAACAATCACAACCGTGTTACCGCGCTTCTGCAATTGGTGCAACATCTCGATGAGCCGCTCATTGTCGCGCGGATGGAGTCCGATCGTCGGTTCATCCATGACATAGAGCACACCCACGAGCCCCGAGCCAATCTGTGTAGCCAAGCGGATACGCTGCATCTCACCGCCTGAGAGCGTCGCGCTTTCACGGGAGAGCGAGAGATAGTCCAGACCAACATCCGAGAGAAATTTCAGCCGCTTCCGGATCTCTTTCAAGACTTCTTCAACCTGATGCATCTCCGGGGACGTGAGCAAGAGGTTTTCAAAAAAGGCGCAGCTCTGGCGCACGGTCATGTCCATCACTGTCACGATAGACTTGCCGCCCACCGTACAGGCGCAGGATTCCGGACGCAACCGCGCACCATGGCACGCGGGGCAGACCTGCCGGCTCATGAACGGCGCCAGTTTTTCGCGCATCTCATCCGACTCCGCCTCCCCATGACGGCGCTTGAGATTGGCTAAAATACCTTCAAAAGGCTTATCTTCGTTACGCCAATCCAGGACCAACGGCACATCACTTCCATGCAACAAGAGATGACGATGCTTCTCCGGTAATTTTTCATAGGGCGTATCGAGGTTGATCTTGAACTGCTTGGCCAGCGCCTCCAGCAGGTACTTGTAATAGATGATGGCATGGTGTCCCACACAGCGCCACGCCTTGATGGCTTCACGCGTCGGGAGGGTTTTGTCTGGGATTACGAGGTCTTCATCAAAAATCCATTGAGCCCCAAGACCCGAACAGGTCGGACAGGCCCCATACGGACTGTTAAACGAGAAGGCGCGGGGTTTGAGCTCCTCAAAGCTGATGGAACAATCAGCACAGGCATTCTTCTCCGAGTAGAGCGTCTCCACCTCTTTGCCATCCTTTCCGATCGTCAAGATCCGAAGCATTCCCTCTCCCTGCTTGAGGGCCAGCTCGACCGAATCGGTCAGACGTCTGCGGATACCCTCACCCGCCACTAGCCGGTCGACCACGGCTTCGATAGAATGGGCTTTATTCTTATCAAGCTGCGGGATCTCCTCGATCGGGAGCATCTTGCCATCCACGCGCATGCGGACAAAACCTTGCCGCTTGATACTTTCAAATATATCCTCGTGGCGTCCCTTCTTGCCTCGGACGAGGGGAGCGAGCAACACAATCTTGGTTCCAGTTTCCAGCGTGAGAATCTTTTCGACGATCTCCTCTGCGCTCTGCTTTTGGACAGGCTTGCCACAGCACGGGCAGTGGGCTTTTCCGATGTTGCCATAGAGTAGACGGAGGTAATCGTGAATCTCAGTTACCGTGGCGACGATCGACCGAGGATTACCCCCGGAGGAGCGCTGCTCAATCGCGATGGCAGGCGAAAGCCCCTCGATGTGCTCCACCTCTGGCTTCTGCATCTGATCCAAAAATTGACGGGCATAAGCCGAGAGGCTTTCAACATAGCGCCTCTGACCCTCGGCATAGAGCGTGTCAAAGGCAAGCGAAGACTTTCCAGAGCCGCTGAGCCCTGTGACTACGGTGAGAGAATCACGCGGAATGCGCACGTTGACATTCTTTAAATTATGCTGCCGTGCACCTGTAATAATAATATCGGACATCTTCTTCCTTTTTGATAGCATCAGTTTATCAAAAGGGGGCTAAAGGCGCAACATGGGAGGTAGGGAAGAAAATAGGAAGTAGGAGGGAGGAAGGAGCAGTTGGCAGTGCTGGAGCGACATGAGGGACAGAAGGGACTTGAGGGACTCGAGGGACCAATTCTGCGGAGTCTTGCGAGTCGGAACGACCCAACTTTAGAACTTCCCTCCTGTCCCTTACGTCACTCCTGTCCCTTACGTCCCTTCGCAACTCTCCCCAACTTTAGCACGCTAGCACTTTAAAACCTCCCTAAATACTTATAGACAGAAAAAGAGGGGACGTGATATAGTTTTGCAATCGTTTTTAGTATGATTTCAAGGGGAGGAGATTATCATGGATAAAGTATTTATTGCACCACGTCGGTATGTTCA
>CAMBQV010000089.1 GCA_945870145.1 Akkermansia muciniphila | reverse complement strand
AGGCGCTATCCGATTATATCCGCAATCTTCAGCAGGAGAAGATGCTAGACCTGTTCGGGAAGGTGGATTTTGTTCCGGGATATGACTACAAGCGGCAGCGGGCAAAAGCATGAGAGTCCTTGTTGATACCAGTGTATGGTCCCTTGCCTTGCGTCGCTCCGAGCCAGCGCAGAATCCTGACGCGGAGGAACTGAAACGCCTGATTGCCGGTCACTTGGTGGAGATCATCGGCCCCATTCGTCAGGAGTTACTCTCCGGAGTCCGGGATCATGTGCAGTTTGATTTATTGGAGTCCCGTTTGACCTGCTTCCCAGACCTCTCGCTGCAGGCGGAGGACTATGTGACGGCGGCTAAGATGTTTAACCTCTGTCGGGCAAAAGGCATTCAAGGTTCAAATACCGATTTCTTGATCTGTTCGGTCGCCGTGCGGCATAACTTGGCCATCTTCACCACAGATGGCGATTTTCATCTGTTTGCAAAGTGCCTGCCGATTGTCCTCTATGAATTTAAGGCACCCAATAACCCACACCTTGCTTCGAACGTCACGCAAGCTCGCCGCCGGAAAAGCTGATCATCCGTCAAAAAATAATGATTACGACACTAAAGGAAGAGTCGCCAAGAGGTAGCATACCATCTAGCCTGAGTGACCCCTTGGCCAGCAAAATCAGTTGGCAGCCCCTTGTTAATGGCGGTTCAGGAGGTCGAAGCTGCAAGTTGGTCAGGGTCGGCCACGCGAAGATCGAATTCCGGTCTACGGTTGCATTCATTTTGCTGCCCACCATGCTCTTGCTTGCCGGTCTGTTGGTTATATGGGCTGGAGTGCGATCCAGTTTATCAGATGGGATCGGACCTCTCATTCTGGGCGTACTTTCCTTTTGCGTAGGTGGAATCTACCTCTATTTTCAAACGACCAGATCAATTTTCGATAAACAGTCAGTAACCTTCACGAAGACAAAGCGAAGCATCAACTCATTGGGAAATCTCGAGCGAGCGCCTCAAAAAGGAGCCCTGAATGATATTCACGCCTTACAGCTTCTAGCCAAAAACGTACGCAGCAGGGGTTCATCAGGATTCAAATGTTATGAGTTGAACCTGGTTTTCGATAATGCGAGTCGAATCAATGTTGCCAATCACGGCAATCTTCAATGGATTAGAGAAGATGCGACAACCCTGGCAGTCTTTCTTGGCAAGCCGATATGGGGTGAGATCGGCTGACAGCACAGAGGGACAGACATACAGTTACGGGGAAAATAGTTCCCGGTAGGATGGACAGGATTTTGTGGAGACAATATGTCTGTCCCCATATCTTGCAAAGGAGTCGCAATCCTTAAGCTGCTTGAGATTGAGGAGACAGCCAACGAAAAATCATTTTCGTGATTTTTGTGTGTTTCGTGGGGAAAGGCGAAGCAAAATACGTTCCCTCTACGTGAGTAGCGACTGCACGACCTGGTTGACGAGCTTGCCATCGGAGCGGCCTTTGACCTTGGGCATCAGAAGTGCCATGACCTTGCCCATCTCCTTTTTCGTGCTGACGCCGCTTTCGGCGATGCATTGCTTGACCAGGACTTCAATCTCAGCCTGGCTGAGTTGCTGAGGCTGGTATTTACGGAAGAGGTCGATCTGCATCTGCTCTACGTCAATCAGATCCTGGCGTGCGGCAGTTTTGAACTGCTCAATCGCGTCCTGGCGCTGTTTAATGGCTTTATTCACGACACTAGCCACGATCTCATCTGTGACATCAATGCCTGCATTGACCGTCTGGTCCTTGATCGCGGCATGCAAGGTGCGTAGAGCCAGGAGCGCCTCGCTGTTCTTCGCCTTCATCGCCTCTTTAATATCCGACATGATCTGATCCATTACGACAGATGCCATAGTCAACCTCCAGTTTTTATTGATTTGCTTCTGCGGCTTTTTGTTCTTGGACAAGGGTGTTGAGTTCTGTAGCATCACGCTCCCAGATCTCGGTCAGGTGGCTGAGCTGATCTTGGACAAATTTGAGCTTGCGATTGGTTTCGCCAAATTTGGTCTCAGGGGCCGGATTGAAGAGGATGGCTGAGAGCTTCTCCAGCTCCTTCTCGAGTTCATGGATCTTGGCCTCTGCCTGCGTGACCTTTTCACGGAGGGCTTTGATCCTAGGTTGAAACTTGGTCCGTTCTTGAGCGCGTGCACGACGCTGATCTTTGGCAGAGAGGGGAGCATTGTCATCCGCAAACCGTGGCGTAACCGTTGCTTGGGTCGTCGGTTTTCCTTGATCAAGCTGGGCGCTCTTTTCGCGGTAGTAATCGTAGCCACCAGGAAAACGGCGGACACCCGCAGGCGAAATCTCTATGATGGTGGAGACGGTATTGCGCACAAACTCGATGTCATGGCTGACGAGGCAGACGGTGCCGTCATATTTTCGGATGCACGCTTCCAGTGTTGTTCGGCCTTCAAGGTCAAGATGGGTGGTCGGTTCGTCCAAGAGCATGAAGTTGGGCGGATCAAGAAAGAGTCTGAGGAAGGCCAAGCGGATTTTTTCACCACCACTCAAGACCCCTGCGGGCTTGGTGATGTCATCAGAGGTGAAACCAAAGGAGCCGAGCTGGCAACGTATTTCCTTCTCTGTCGACCCTGGTTTGCAGCGCTTCGCACACTCATAGACAGAGACCTCTCCTGGGATCGTCTCTGAGAACTCTTGTGAGAGGTACCCTGGCTGGACCTTGTGGCCAAGCGAACGGGAGCCGGCAGTGGGTTGGCGTGTGCCAGCCATGATGCGTAGGAGTGTCGTCTTACCCATGCCGTTAAAGCCGACGATGGCGATCTTCTCGCCTCGTGCGACGGCGAGATTGACGTTCTTCAGAATCATGTCCGTGCCATTGTAGGAGAAGTCCACGTCGGTGAGACGCACGATCTCGGCACCCGCATGTGGGGCAGGGGCAAGGCGCAGATACCCTGCTGCGAGGCTGCGCCTCGGCATGACAACAGCCTCTTCGTCGAGCTTCTCGATCATCTTCATGCGGCTGGCGGCTTGCGAGGCTTTAGAGGCTGTGGCTTTGAATTGGTCGACAAAACGCTGAAGCTGATCGCGTCGCCGATCTTGATTCTCTTTTGCAGCCAGGAGATTGGACCAGCGGATCTCGCGTTCGCGCAGATAGAAATCTAAGTTGCCGTTGTAACGTGTGGCGGTGTTGGCATCCACTTCAACGGTCAGCGAGGTCAATGTTCGAAGCAGGTACCGGTCATGCGAGATGAGCATGAGCGTGCCTTCGTAGTTCTTCAAGAAGCGTTGCAACCATTCGACGGCTGGGAGGTCAAGATAGTTTGACGGTTCGTCGAGGAGGAGTAGGTCTGGATGGGAGGCGAGGACGCGGGAGAGCTCCGCGCGCATCTGCCAGCCACCGCTAAAACTTTTGAAGGGTCGATCAAAGGCGTCGACGGGGAAGCCAAGTCCCCCGAGGGATATTTTGACACGGGCCTCGATTTCATAACCTCCGAGATGCTCGAACTCGCTCTGAACCTCGCCGATCTGCTTGAGCAGACGCTGGCGGTCAGACTCGTTTCGTGTCTCCGATAACTGGTGTTCGAGGGCATGGATCTCATGTTCCATCTCGCCAAGGCCAGGGATGCCGCGAAGTGCATATTCCAGGAGTGTTTCATCGTCGGTATCGGCTTTTAAGTGCTGACGGATATGGCCGATTCGCGGATTCTCTTCGATGTAAACATCGCCTGTGTCAGGATCGGCTTCCTTGAGAATCAATCGAAAGAGTGTTGACTTGCCTGAACCGTTGGGCCCGATAATGCCGACGCGTTCACTTTTGTTGATCCGAAAATTGACGTTCTGGATGACTTCTTGTGTGCCGTATCGCACACTGATGTTACGAAATTCGATCATGGTTTCTTTTGGGCGTCTTCTGCCACAGGCTTCATCTGGTTTGTAAATAGGTTAAAGAAGATGTCTTGCAGCGATTCACGATCTTCCCGGACCGCTTTGAGCAGGCCCGCAATCTCATTGCCGGTCAGACGAAGGGAAAGCGCCGAGGTGTTGTCCGCCTCTTGGACAAGCCAGAATTGGAAGCCATCTGTGATCGTAGCGAAGATTTTTTGAGACTGCGCCTCTGTTGGTGCAAGGGTGGTGAGAAGCTTTCGCAGGAAGGAGACGACATTAATATTTCCTGCTGCGACGATACGGGTGGACGTGCTGAAGGTCGTTAGTTGTTGCTTAAGCGTGAAACGCTGAGGCGGAAAAGGAAAGTCAGGGGTCTCATGTTCAAGGGTGTCTGTGTTGGCCGTGACGGCAAAGAGATGGTTATTTTTGATGGAGACCTCTAGGCGGGCTTTCCGAAGAAAGAGCGGGATCAGGGTTGAAAGAGCGATCGGCTCACTGTTTGTTGTGATATTTTTAATGACTATGGGTTGTGCCGTTGCTTGGTACGAGAGACTGTATTGCTCAAAGGTCTGCTCAGCTTGGGTTCGGGTCCGTTCGTGCTTCAGTCGAAAACCATTGGTGTTTACAAGGGTGTCGAGTCGTTTGATGGCCTCTCGGGCACCCTGTTCATCTAAAACAGGTGCGATTTGCACAAGCCGCAGGCTTGTCTGACTCTTTGTGGGGGCAAGATAGATGAGGCGCTCCCTTCCAAGGAAGGGTTGAATGTCTGCAAAGATGGAGGATAACGCGTTTGTCGGGGAGGAAGAAAAATAAGTGTTCCAATTGGTTTTTCCAGGGTCAGTATAAAGGGTTGAAAAGATGGCGTTTTCGGGAATGCCATTCCAGAGGTCGGGTCTGGGTTCGGGGATGTCGCGCAGAAGCTTATCCAAAGGAGTGCCAGCTTTCGGTTGCAGGCGGAAGGTGAGGGTGCAGCCTCTTCCGTCAAAGTCTACTCCGATTCCTGCGTAAAGGCAGGCGTCGCCTAAAAGGCCACTTGCTTGGCCGATGTTTAATTTTGGGAGCAGAACTTGGTCAACGAGCTGTGGGTTAATCGAGACTCGAAGTAGATCGGTTGTTCTTTTGGGTAAGTAGGATTTTAGTGTTGGCTTTTGGGCTTGGAACCAGGTGAGTAAATCACGTGTAGCGGCGATGGTCATGGTTCGGTCAACCTCATTGATCATGACACACGCAGGGCTGTTGGTAGAAATGGGGAAGGAATATGTTGTGACGCCTTGGAGCATGCGCTTGGTCTTGTAGGACTTGAAGAGATAGAGGTCTAACGTTTGAGTGTCACGCCGCAGGGGGAGTACGGAAATTTGAAGAGGTTTTGCGTCTGCTCCCAGAGGACGGGTGCTGTCTGCAGCCCAGAAGATACGTAACGTTTCATTCTCATTAATACAGTCGAGCGACGGTAGCGAAAAAAAATCTAGCAAGAGGGGATTCTGCTCTTCGATCTCTCCTGGGAGGGTGGCTATCTGTGCGAAGGCACTGACACTGAGCTGAAGAGACCGAAGACTATCAGTTTCGAGCGTGGCCATCCACGCATTTTCCGAACGCAGGGTTAGCGTACAGGCAAGGGAAAGAAATGTGACAAAGATTTTTTTCATGTGAACCATTAGAATGAGGGGTCACGTTGCTGGCGCATGGGTTTGGGTTGATAGAAGGTGAGGATCACAATCTTGAGTTGTTCCAGAAGTTCTGGTTTGCCAATAGGATCAGCAGAGCCGACTGTTTTATTGTTAATGTTGGCGGAGACGTAGACAAAGGAGGTGTCGTTTGTGGAGGGTGCAGGTTTCTCGTCCACAAAGGGTATTTCTTCGTACCTCTCAAAGAGTCCTGTATCGACCAAGGATTGAAAGATCAATTTGGTGTCAGCCTCTGAAAGGGTCACACGCTTTTCACGGATATCCTCCCAGTTTTCCTGTTTGTTGTTTGCTGCGAATGAATTGCTGACCAGTGCGCTTGTCCCCTCACGCAGAGAGACCATTCCATTGCCATCAATACGGAGTCTGATTCGGCGTTTCATTCCCGTGGTTTCGTACTGCCGGATATCCACCCAGTTTAGACCAGAGGACTCAACCTGAAAATGGGTTTCGTTCACGCCACTGTGCCAGATGCAGCCCGTCAATACGACGATGAAGCAAGCCAATAGGGTAAAGAGTAAATTTCGCATGGGATATAATATGCAATGAAACCCTCGAATGAGCAAGCCGTAAATAGAAAAAACTCAAAGATTGAGTTCGAAACAGAGAAAGTGATACTATTAAAGAAATGCTTTTACAAGTACAACAGGTCAGTGTGGCGTATCCTGTGCGGGGAGGACGCCCTTTTTTTGCAGTCCGCGATATTACGTTTAATGTAGGCGCCGGGGAGTCTTTTGGCATCGTCGGCGAGAGCGGATGTGGCAAGACCTCGTTGGCGAAAGCGGTCATGGGACTTCTTCAGCCGGCCTCTGGGAGGATCCTTTTTGAGGGGCAAGCGGTCTCTGGCTTAAACGGGGAGGCGTTTAAGGCCTACCGTCGTTCGGTTCAAATGATTTTTCACGATGCTGTAGGGTCCTTAAATCCGCGCCAAACGGTCTTGCAGATGCTCGAAGAGGTCTTGCGTGTCCACCGGATGCGTCCGGAGGGTGCTATTCGGTCACGCGTGGCGGAATTGCGGGAGCTCGTGGGGTTGCCCTCTGATGTGTTGCAGGCCTACCCGCGTGAGCTGAGCGGCGGACAGTGCCAGCGTGTCAGTATCGCGCGCTGTTTGGCTCTTGAGCCTCGACTGATTATTGCGGATGAGCCCGTGAGCGCCTTGGATGTCTCGGTTCAGGCGCGCATTCTTAATTTGATCCGTTCGCTTCAGCGGGAGTTGAATCTCGCGGTGCTTCTGATCTCCCACGACCTGGCTGTCGTCCGGAACATCTGTGACCGCGTCTGTGTCATGTATCAAGGGGAGGTTATTGAACACGGAAGCGCCATCGAGGTTATGGATAAGCCGCGAGAAGCCTATACCAAGAGCCTGCTCGCGGCTGTTCCGGATGTGGGACGGGCGTTAAAGCCCTGATTCCTCCTTTCCTAATTGGTTTTGAGCGTCACAAAGAAGGTCCCACGTTCTCCTTTGACACGTAACAGGGCACGTTTATCAGACCGCTTGAGTTCCGTCATAAAGTGACGTGTATTATTGATCTTCTTTCTGTTGATCTCCATGATCAGCATGCCAGGTTGGAGTCCTGCCTCGGCTGCAGGTGAACCTTGCTCGATTTCGGAGATCATCACACCATCCTCTCGTTCCAGATTGAAACGTTTGGCGATATCAGGCGTGATGTTTTGAATACTGAGACCATACTTTTCGGGAGAAGCTTCAGTGGGGTCGGATGATGGCGTGCCACCGCTTTCATCAGACAGTTCTTCAACCGTCACAGTGATGGTCTTGGTCTGCCCCTCTCTGAAGACTAGCAATTTAATTTTCTCCTTGGGGGCGATTCCTGCAATGGTTCTTCGGAAGCTGACTTGGTCCGTTGCCTTCTTGCCATTCATCTCCATGATGATGTCGCCGCTCACAAGACCTGCCTTATCTGCAGGACCATCCTTTTGAACATCCGCGATCAGGACGCCAGTTTTTTCCTTGTAACCAAAAGACTGGGCCATTTGCTCATTCATCTCCTCCGGATTCATGTAGATGCCGATATAACCCCGTGTCACCTTCCCGTGAGAGAGCAATTGGTTTTTGATCTGCATGGCCATGTCAATCGGCACAGCGAAGCCGATGCCCATATATCCACCACTCTGACTGAAAATCGCGGTGTTGATGCCGATCACCTCACCATCAAAGTTGAGCAGGGGGCCTCCAGAGTTGCCGGGGTTGATCGCGGCATCTGTCTGGATGAAGTCCTCGTAATCCGTGATCCCCATGTTGCTGCGTCCCTTGGCGCTGACCACGCCGACTGTGAGGGTCTCCTTTAATCCAAAGGGGTTGCCAATGGCAATCACCCATTCGCCGATATCCAGTTTGGAAGGGTCGCCGATTGAGAGGCAGGGAAAATCTCCCTTGTCCTCAATCTTGATCAGGGCAACCTCTGTCTTGCTGTCCGCACCGATCCGTTTGGCGGTGTACTCCCGTCCATCCGTGAGACGCACGGTGATTTTATCAACATCGCCGACCACATGGGTGTTGGTCAAGATGTACCCGTCCTTGCTGATCAGAAAGCCCGAACCTTGCCCCATCTGTTTGAACATCTGCTGGGGTTGACGGTGCTGAGGAGGTTGTCTCTTGTTGTGCCCACGGGGAAAGCCGAAGCGCTCGAGCAACTGCTCATCAAAGAGATCATAAGGGTTGTTGAAGAAGAGCTGGGGACCACCCATGGGAATCTGCTTTTCAACCTGGATGAACACAACGGCCGGACTTGCCTTTTTGGCGACGCCCGAGAAGCCTTTTCGAAAATCGCCTTCCGCTGCTCGGACCGGTAGTGACACGGTCAGTAGCAGGGTGACTACCATAAATGGCGTGAATGCTTTTAATTCTCTCATGACTTTTCCTCCTTGTTATTACTATACACTTTGCGTACAGCATAGGATGTGCCAAAGAAAAGAACTGCGGGTTTTAGCGCAAAAACCGCAAAGAAGAGCTCAAATGCAGGGGCCCGGCGGACCCGCACGGGTTCCATTAGCCCGCCTCACCCGTGGATACACGGACGGCGGAGCGGGCATTTGAGCTGAAAAATAAGTTAGTTATATATTGATTACAGTGACCAGCAGACTGGTAATTGCTATGTACTCCCTACTTACTCCGCGTGACTATCCATTCCGCCGTCCGTGTATTCACGGGTGAGGCGGATGTGATAGTCACGCAAAATTCGCGGTTTTTGCGGTAAGATTTTCAAAAAACCATGAAGAGGCGAAAAATGTAAATAAAAAGGGCCACAACATGTCGTGGACGTATGGACAAAAAGCGCAGAGCTCTGCGACAAACTGACGCGCTTGCTTAGTATTCGAGAATACTGTTGCCAATGGTCTCGCGCAGGATTGAGTCGCTGGGGACCACATTCGGACTGAGCGCGGAGAAGTTATGGAGCATGCCAGAGAGGCGGCGGGCCTCGATGTATTCTGGATCCCAGGACTTCACTTGGTTGAGCAGGGGGGAGGCAAAGGGTTTTAGGACAGCTAATTCATAATCAAGCGCGGAATTGAAGACCGCGTCTGCGAGATTCTGAAAGGGATAGATCCACCGTTGTTCACCGCGTGCGACGGACTTCCAGAGGCGCAGGGTCTGAAGCGCACTGCGGTTGCGTTGCTGGTAGTCACGGACAAGCCGCCGAATGATGCGCGTGTCATTGGTCGAGATGCGGTTGCTACTGTCAATGCCCAGTTGCGTCAGCGTATTGAGGTAAATTAGAAACTTTTCTTCGCGCGGGACATCGGCGGTCAATCGCGGATTGAGACTGTGGATTCCCTCCATGACAATGATGCCATTGGGGAAAAGTCGGGTGAACTGATCCTGATCAAAGCCCGTCTTGGTCTTGAAATTAAAAGAACGCATCTTGACCGCTTCGCCATTCATCAAACGAGAGAGATCGTTGTTGAGGCGTGGAAGATCCATGGCTTCGATATGCTCGTAGTCGAGATTGCCCTTCTCGTCCTTGGGGTTGAGCTCATCACCCAAAAAATAGTTATCGGTTGAAATCAGCAAGGGGTTGAGGCCGCTGACGCGCAAGTGTGTGATGAGACGCTTGGCCGTGGTCGTCTTTCCTGCGGAAGAGGGGCCGGCCAATAAGACGAGTTTGACCCTTGGCGTTTGGTTGATAATGCGGTCGGCAATCTGTGCCAGTTTACGCTCATGGAGGGCTTCGATAGTCTGGACGAAATCAGAGGCACGCCTTTCAAGGATAGCCTGATTGAGTTGTCCGACTGTTGTGATGCCAACAATCTTTCCCCATGCGATGTGCTCCCGGTAGACATCGAAGAGACGTTCGTAAGGCGATATGGGCTTGAGTTTGTTCGGAGATGCGGTAGAAGGTACGTTCAGAACAAAGCCTTCAGCTTGTGGAACGAGATCAAAAAGCTTGAGTAAGCCGGTCCTGGGAACGAGCGACGTCTGGCTTAAATCCCGGAACTCACCACAGCATGTCATGCAGACGGTTGGAGGATTGCGGTGTTCAAGAAGGTTTAATTTATCAGTCTGCTGGGTTTCTCTAAAACAGTTCACCGCCCCTTCATACGAAACAATGTCGTAGGTGATGGGCAAATCGTGCTGCACCATTTCGACCATCGCGGCTTTCAATTTCTGCACGTTTACAGCAATGTCCTGTTCTACCAGACTCGGCCAACCAACCGTGCAATAGAGTCCAGGTCCAATAGAGTTCCGTACACGGCATTCGCAGGTCGGAAAAAGTTCGTGTACAGCCTTAGCCAGCAGAAAGCTCAAGGAGGCCCGATAAATGGTCCACCCCTGTTCATCGGCAAGGGTGAGCGTGGTCAGCGTTGTGTCGGTCAGGAGCGCCTCGTTCAGGCTGAGGACCATGTTGTT
>CAMBQV010000088.1 GCA_945870145.1 Akkermansia muciniphila | reverse complement strand
GACCTACGCTCCTCACGCCATCTACACGGTCTCAGGGAAGTCACTCTGCATGATTTCTGAGCGAGCTAAGGCTGAGAATGAATTCATCCATATCCATGTCTCCGAGACTGAGCGAGAGGTCTCCAATAGCCACAAGGAGCATGGGATGTCCCCGATCGCTTGGCTGGATCGCTGTGGCATGTTGGGTCCCAAGACCATTTTGGCGCATTGTGTCCACCTCGCGGTTGAAGACATCAATCTGATCCGTGAACGGGGGTGCATCATTGCCCACAATCCAATTTCCAACCTAAAGCTGGCATCTGGACGCTTCCGCTTCCAAGAGGTGATTGAAGAGTCCAAGTGCAGGATCACCCTGGGCACGGACGGGGTTGCCTCCAACAACAATCTCTCGATGCTCGACACCATGAAGTTTGCAGCCCTCTCCGCAAAAGATCAAAGCCGGAATGCTACAGTCGCCCCTGCGCATGTTATTTTTGATGCAGCCACCCTCAAAGGAGCGGAAGCTTTTAATATACAAGCAGGAACCATCGCCGAGGGGCGTCTTGCGGATGCTATTTTGGTTGATCTTTGCCAGCCCGCTATGGTGCCGAACCACCATCTAATATCCAATATGGTCTATGCGGCAGACACCTCCTGCATAGACTCCGTACTCTGTGATGGCCGACTCTTAATGCACAATCGAACCATTCCCGGCGAACAGGAGATCCTCGAGGCGGCCCAACGAGCCATTGCAGGCATTCTGCAACGTGTAAACCAAGAACATCGAAAGCGTGAAGGACTATGAACGAAAATACAGCCAACTATGCTAAGATTGGGTTCTTTGTATTGACCGGTTTCGCACTCATCTTGGTGGCCATCGGTATTGCAGGTGCACGTGTACTGAAACGTAACGAGTTCTTCGCCGAGACCTACATCTCTGAATCGGTAACTGGGCTTGAGATCGGTTCGCCAGTAAAGTATCGAGGGGTACCAATCGGAACGGTCAAACGCGTCGGCTTCGTCTACAGCGAATACGGTACCGAGATGAACCAGAATGACGCCTCGATGAATGCCCAGCGCATCCTCGTCATCATGGCGCTTGACCCAAAGCAGTTTTTGCCTATGAAGGCGCAGGACCCCAGCAAGTTTCTAGAGGACCTCATTGTCAGCGGCTTACGCGTCAAGGTCGCCTCCCAGGGATTGACGGGTATCGCCAGCATTGAATTCGACTTCTTCCCTGCAAGCCAATACTCAAACGAGTTCAAAGAGGTCAGCTGGAAGCCTAAAAACGTCTATGTTCCTTCAGCTCCGAGTACCTTTTTTATCTTTAAGAAGAACACAGAGGACCTGATTTTCAAATTCAATCAGCTGGACTTACAGGGCATCGCCACGGAGTTTCACGAGCTTCTGAAAACAACGCATGAAAAAGTAGCGCAACTCGACATGCAAAATCTCTCCTCGGAGGCGCTTCAACTGGTGCGTGAACTGCGTCAGACCACGAAGGCCTTAGAAAAGATTGTCGCCTCGCCTGAGATTCAGAAGATTCCAACGGACGTCTCCCTCGTTTTAGGAGAGATCAACAATACGGTCACAAATCTAAACGCGCAAGTAGAACCCCTGATCACCTCGCTCAAAAGTGTGGCAAACCGTACAGACCACCTGTTGGTCTCCCTCTCAACAGTGACAACCAATACAGGTGCGCATATTGATGAGACCTTTAACACGGTGGAGAAGACGCTCGACACCTTTGGAAAGACCTTGGATTCTTTTAGCAAGACAGCCCAGACCATGAATCGCCTGACCGCGTCGCAACAGTATGCCGTAACAGAATTAATTCAAAATCTGCGGACAACGTCAACGACGCTCAACCAGCTCATTACAGATCTGCAAGCGAATCCTGCTTCGCTGATCGTCGGGCAACCCCCTGCCCCTCTTCCAGAAACCAAGTAGACAGTAGCAGTCGGCAGTAGCAGTCGGCAGTGGGAGTGGGCAGACACCTAAGCTAAAGATACGGTGGACAAGCAGGGTTCAGGAAAACATTTTCACGTCTGTCCACCGCAGGAAAATCCGCCAAAACGGACACCTCAGCAAAAGAGTTACCAGTCCGTTTATTTTCGGGATTTTACTGCCAACTGCTACTGCCTACTGCCACTGTGCCGCCCACGGGCGGCAGGCTTAGTTCTTGTAGATGACCTTCTTAGTTCCCTTTTCGATCTTGCCGATCACGACAGGGGCCATTTTCATCTTATTTAAAAGGTCGAGGGTCTTCTTGGCATCTGCAGAACGTACGACGATAACATAGCCAATGCCCATGTTAAAGACGCGGTACATCTCATCGCGGTCCACTTTACCTTGACGTTCAATAAAGCTAAAGACCATTGGAGGCGTCCAGGAAGCGCGATCAATGATGGCATTACATTTTTCCGGTAGCACACGGGGAATGTTATCGACAAAACCACCCCCTGTGATATGCGCCATGCCACGAATGGCAATACCCTTCTCCAGCAGGGTTGTCACAGGCTTCAAGAAACTGCGATGGACGGCCAACAGCGCCTCGGCAACCGTCGTATGGGTCCCAGGAATCAGATCTTGATGCATGAGTCCACACTGATCAAAGATCACCTTACGCGCAAGTGAGAAGCCATTGGTTTGCAAGCCACCCGAGGGCAAACCGATGATCACATCACCCGCATGAATAGCGCTACCGGTAATCACCTTCCGCTTTTCAACAACACCGACAATCGTTCCCACGAGATCATACTCGCCCAAGGGATAAAGTCCAGGCATCTCTGCCGTCTCGCCACCCAACAACGCGCAGTCATTCTCTTTACAAGCCTTTACAAGTCCCCCGATCACCTCAGTGAAAACAACCGTGTCAAAACGGGCTGTTCCGATGTAATCCATGAAAAAGAGGGGCTTAGCGCCTTGAACAAGGATATCATTGACACAATGGTTGACAATGTCTTGTCCGACCGTGCCATGTTTCTTAGCGAGAGCAGCGACTTTCAGCTTGGTTCCGACCCCGTCCGTGCTGGCCACCAGAAGCATATCTTTACCAGGCGACTGGAAAAGCCCGCCAAAACTTCCGATTCCGCCGATGACGCCTTTCGTCTTTGTTGTAGAAACCATCTTTTTGATGATTTCAATACCAGACATTTTGGAGTCAATATCCACGCCGGCCTGTGCATACGCAGATGTTTTTTTCGGTTGGTCAGGTTTCTTTACCATTTTATGCCCCTTACTTGCTGTTCCTTACGCAAAGATCCTCAAAACGGCGCATAACATAACATGTAATTTCGCCTTTTTCCAGCCAAAATTACATTTTTTCAAATGAAACCTCATAGTCCACTCCCTGAGTGGCCTGAAAGTAGTTTCCAACCAACTGCTTCTTCTCCAAATTAAAGATCAAGGTATAGCGCGAACCTGGATAATTAACATCCTGAAGTTCCACAAAAACCTTTGTAAAACCTCTCTCCTCATACAGCCTTGCCTTTCCAACATGGATCGGATTGGGATTGAAGTAGGCCGCCTCTAGTTCATTATTCGGCATAAGTCTTTTAAATTCAAGACAATAACCGCCATCTGACCGCATCCATTTGCCCTTGATTTTTTCAAACGTCGCGGTCAATTGGACAGGTGCTTGTATAGTAACCTTACCTTCCGTCTTCTGTTCCCCTTTGCCACACCCTGTCAACAGGACAACGATCCACACACCGACCAGGAGGCAGGCTAATTGCAACACCTTCATGTTTTAAGTCCTTTCTTGATCAATTCGGACGGATGGCATCAACCTTTTGAACTGCCTCCTTCAAGAAACAGGCAAAACCGTCAAGGCCTTCCGTAAACTCCGTCTTCAGGAATGTATCCACGGCCTCCTTGGCCATCCACTCCCCCCAGATCATCTGACCAAGACAGAGCGCATTGGCATTATTGATCGCGCGGCACATCTTGGCGGCAAAAACAGACTCCACCACCGCCGCCGTGACACCCTTGAAGCGATTCGCAACAATGGACATGCCCATGCCTGTTCCGCAGAACAGAATGGCCTTTTCCGCCCCGCCGGACTGGAGCACCTTGCCGGCTGCAACCGCCCCGTCATAATAGGGAATTGCCTGAGTGGCTGTGGCACCCACATCCGAGACCTCATACCCCTTAGCCTTGAGATGAGCAACAATCGCATCCTTCAAAACAACGGCAAATGGATCAGCCGCTACAACAATCTTCTTCATCTTTTCCTCCTTTTCGTTTTTGGCGATACCCCCAGGTTGCGCCGCAGACACTGCCAGGCCCCCGGCAACCATGCCAGTGGCGATTACAAACTCACGTCGTGTACTCTTCATGTTTCTCCCTTAACTTATATAGAGCCCAAATCCTCGGCAACCGCTTCTTTCAATTTGCCTATCCAACCATCCACCAAGTTCTGCTCGCACGCCTCAACAAGCAGGCGAATTTTCGGTTCTGTTCCTGAATAACGGACAATCACGCGACCGCGCCCGGTGAGATCGGCCTCGCAGGCGCGTATAACCTCAGACAAGTGTCTCGCTGCCTCCAGGGGCTTTTTCTCTTTAACCTTAAGGCTCACCAAGGTCTGAGGATACTCCTCCATACAGTCCGCAAACTGAGCGAGACCAACCCCCTCTTCACGCAAAATACGAAGCACCTGCAAGGCGCTCAAGATTCCATCGCCCGTGGTCGCATACTCATGAAAAATTAAATGACCAGACTTTTCACCACCCAAGTTAAACCCATTCTTACGCATAGCGTCAATCACGTAACGATCGCCCACATCGGTTACCTCGACGTGTATTCCATGTTTGCGCATCGCATCGTGGAGTCCCAGATTGCTCATACTAGTGACCACCACCGTATCCTTAGCCAAAATGCCACGCTTTTTGAAGGCAATCGCGCAGGCTGCAAGGATCCGATCCCCATCAACAATACAACCATTTTCATCCGAGAAGATCACGCGGTCAGCATCGCCATCCAGCGCAATACCAATGTCAGCCCCTGCCTCTTTGACCATGCCAGAGATAACCTCTGGATGCATCGCTCCGCACTTCTCATTGATATTGAGGCCGTCCGGTGAGACCCCTGTCTTAATAACGGTTGCACCCAACTCACGAAAGATCCAGGGCGCCAAATTGTAGGCAGCGCCATTGGCGCAATCGAGAACGATCTTATAACCACTGAGCTTCATGTTATTAATCGTATTCTTCGTGAATTCGATATAACGTCCGCGCGCATCATCCAAGCGGTAAGCCTTGCCCAGCTGGTCACTGCGGATGTCATCCGTGCTCAGGTCCGTATCCAAAATGAGATGTGTCAACTCATCTTCATCCTCATCCGCCAACTTGTAGCCCTTGGGGCAAAAGAGCTTAATGCCGTTATCATCATACGGATTATGGGAGGCTGTCAACATGATTCCCGCATCTGCGGCCAGCGACTTGGTCAAATGCGCTACAGCCGGAGTGGGAACTGGCCCCACCAGATAAACATCACAACCCGCAGAAACCAAGCCGCTGGTAATCGCCGTCTCCAAGAGATAGCCCGAGAGGCGCGTATCCTTGCCGATCACCACACGGGTACTATCATTCCCATGCGCCTTAAGTTGCTTTCCCAAAGCCTTTCCTAGCTTCAGAGCCAACTCCGCATTGACAGGATAACGATTCGCTTGTCCACGAATACCATCTGTTCCAAATAATTTCGCCATTTTTTAAACTCCCTTCATCTCTACTCGACTGTCACGCTCTTGGCAAGGTTGCGAGGCTGATCAATTTCGCAACCCCGCGCACGTGCAACATAATAGGCAAACAACTGAAGTGCCACAGCAGTAACCACAGGTGCGGTATATACGGTGGTCCGAGGGAGAGAGATAACATCATCACAGACCTGCTCCGCCTCATGGTCTCCCTCTGTCACAAGCCCGACAATCGGTGCCTTGCGCGCGCGACACTCCTGAACATTTCCTAAGGTCTTTTCCTTGCCCGGAATATCATTTAAAAGCGCAATGACGGGGAAATGTTCATCCAGCAGGGCAATCGGCCCATGCTTCAGTTCAGCAGCCTGATAGCCCTCTGCATGAATATAGCTGATCTCCTTAAGCTTGAGAGCACCCTCCAAAGCTGTGGGATAGAGAATGCCACGCCCAATAAAGAACGCATTCGAAACAGAAGCATATTTGGCGGCAATCTTCTCAATGCAAGGCGCTTGTTTTAAAACCATCTCAATCAGAGCAGGAATCGCGGCAATCTCCTGACAGAGACTCAACCCATCTTCGCGAGAGAGCCTCCGACAGCGTCCCAGCTTGAGTGCCAGCATCAACAGCACCGTTACCTGAGCTGTAAAAGCCTTGGTCGAAGCAACGCCAATCTCAGGCCCAGCATGGAGATAGATCCCCCTCCCCGCTTCGCGAGCGATCGTCGAACCGACCACATTACAAAGTCCAGCCACCAGTGCGCCCTTCTGGATACTCTCGCGCACTGCAGCAAGCGTGTCGGCCGTCTCCCCTGACTGACTCAGGGCCACCACCAGTTCATTCGGTCCGAGGATCGGATTGCAATAGCGAAACTCAGCGGCCTGCTCGGGGTCCGTTGGCAACGAAGCCAACCCTTCAAAAAGATACTTCCCCACCATCCCTGCATGGAGGGATGTACCACAGGCTACAATGATCAACCTCTGGACAGCGGCCAGCTCACGAGGGTTCATGTTTAACCCCGAGAGAATTGCCGTACCCAGCGAAATGTCGAGTCGCCCTCGAATCGCATTTTGGAGTGCTTGGGGTTGCTCAAAAATCTCCTTGAGCATGAAATGTTCATACCCACCCTTCTCAGCGGCTCCAATCTCCCACTCAACAATGGCAACCGGGCGATGGACCGAGGCGTTGTCGAGGGTATAGATCAGGGGACCTTCCTCTGTGACGAGCGCGATATCTCCATCTTGAAGATAAATCACTTGCCGCGTGTGGGAGACGATAGCCGAGACATCGCTCGCCACGATCGTCTCGTGGTCTCCAACACCGATCACGAGCGGGCTCCCTTTACGCGCCACCACCATCTCTTTGGGATGGCAAGCAGAGATCACAGCAATTCCGTACGTTCCCTCGACCTTTTTCAACGCCTGGGAGACTGCGGCCAGCAGGTCACCCTTGTAGTAGGCACCGATGAGATGCGCAAGAGCCTCCGTATCCGTCTGCGAGCAGAAAACCGTACCATGCGACTCCAACTGTTTTCGAATAGAAGCATAATTTTCAATAATACCATTATGCACCAACGCCAACGCCCCTGAGCAGGTCACGTGAGGATGAGCGTTTGCCTCGGTTGGAAGTCCATGGGTCGCCCAACGCGTGTGCGCAATCCCAAGGTGAGCCGATGCCTGTTCAGCCTCTGTCGTCACCTCAATTAGCTTCTTTTTCAACTGAGCGACCTTCCCGACCTCTTTGACAATACGCAGGCCCGTGGGCGTACAAAATGCAACACCAGCCGAGTCATACCCCCGATATTCCAGTCGCCGAAGGCCGTTCACCAAAATGTCAACCACGGGGCGAGTCCCCACATATCCGACAATTCCACACATACTTCTATCCTCCTCTTTAAAAAGTTGCTGACACTTCCCCTAGAAGGCTAAAACCCCTTTTATTTCGTACAATCGTACGGAACCCTCTGCTTTGGGCAGAAGAATCAGAATCTGTTTCATAGCCCCCTTGTATTCGGGCTTGGAGGCAAGCCGGATCTCATAGTTCTTACGTGTACCATCCGGCTGGACTGTTAGAGGATAAGAGATCTGTTCCCCTGAAAAAGGAACCACTTGGACAATCACCTTGGAATCAGCATTTGTCGAATTAACACTAAACGCTGCATCGAGTTCAAGAATGGGCACTGTAGCCGATTCCCAACAGGTGATGGGCGACACGACGACACCGCGCGCTTCTTCACGGTAAGTAATCTGCAGCGTATCCTTGATCGGCCAGCCTGAATCGTTTGCTGAGCCACGATAGGTAAATCCTTTCCGATCGTTTTCAAAACGCCAGGAGGGTGCACTGGGTGGACCGTGAAGCTTACAGGCTGTGCGGCGAATCTCCTGCACACTGCCGACAATCAAGTACGTTTGATAGGTCCAATCAATGTTATAGTCCAAAATTACCGTACCGATCGGCGCGATATAACCTGTCTGTCCGTCCTTACAACCACCCACGCCTTTTTTCTCGTCTCCGCCAGCAAAGCCACCCGTGACTGGAATAACCTCTGACTGATAGAGTCCGACACCTGTGTTGGACTCGTTCACGAGCGCGGACCACTGTTCCGTTGCCTCGAAGTAACTCCACGGCCAACCCTTGCCATCTGCTTTGTCAACGATGTTTGTAGTGGGAGCATCTGTAAAAGGCGCATTGCCCGTATAGGTCACCAACTTGTACCAAGGTCCATTCGTATAGAGCGCGGGCATCTCCTGATGGCGTCCTGCATACTGGGTTTTATCCGTACGCTGATTGATCAAACGGGCCTTCATTTGGACCGTATTCTCGGAGACAAGGGTGTAGATCGTTTCAAAGATGCAATCGCCTTCAACATTGATATGGGGCCACTGCATCGGCACACAACGTACGCGAATGGTCTTGGCATCCGGCTTTTCAAAAGAGAGTGTCCTCGATTTAATACGACCCACGCTTCCGGCTTGAATAGGATTCCATCCCAATTGCGCCCAAGCCTTATGGGGCTCTTCACCCTTCGGACCAATATAGGGAACGGGACCACTGTAGTAGGACAGCTGAATCTGCCGTCCCCAGTCGTGGCTATTGATCATATTCACATTGCCGTTCTTCTTGTCCTCCAAGAGGGTCACGGCTCCACCTAGACTCAGATCAACCCCTAGGCGCAGCCGACTATTCTCAAGGTAGCGCATCGGCTCCTTGCCAAAATCAAATCGTTCAGCGGGTACTCCCGTGGCGGCATCCACGCTGCTGATCCCCAAGCATAGCCCTATGGCAAGAACCCATAAACTAAGCAGTTTTTTCATTTTAAAAGTCTCAGTTTGACGAGTTCATCATCGCGGATGACTTCGACATAGAAATCACCGTTGCGTTCGAAGAGCCCGTGGACAGAGTCCGCGCCCTCCTTCGCTGCAACAGAACGTACAATATCAATCATGGGACGGGTAATCTGGAGTCCGGGCAGGAAGAGCGGAATGCCGGGCGGGTAGGGAACGAGAAGTTGACTGCTGATACGCCCTTCGGTATCTTCAAGCTTCATCAGTTCACCATCACACAGCGCTGCATCGCGTGGAACAATGACATTCTGTCCCTTGACTGCATCCACGACACTGCTTGCAAAAGCATCCTTCTCGGGACGTCCGAGTGCATCCTTCATCTGATAAAGTGCTCGGTAAAGATACTCAAAATGGTTTTCTACCGTTCCCATAGATACTAAGAAGAGGAGCGTCACGGGCGTTGACTTTTCCCACTGGATCCGCGACTTGCGCAACAATGTCTTAAAGGCGCTGCAGCCTTCTGGCGTCTTAAACGAAATCGTCAACTTCAAAGGATCATGCAAATACCCTGCGCGTTCATACTCGTCAGCCTTTTCCTCGCCCACGACCTCTCTCAGTCCGACAAAACATTCAGACTCTGCCAGCCCGCAGCCCTGGGTGACACGCTCTTTGAAGTTCTTAATCCAGCGCAACCGTTCCTCAATCAGACGCATGCCTTCCAAGCGCATTTGCACCCCTGCACAATCGAGCGTCGCCATCATAGGATAGTGCGGCGAGGTAGAGTGCCAATAGCGCAGCACTTCATGTAGATCGTGAGAGAACTTGGAATAGGAGCCATGTCCGTTGATTGCAAAACGGGATCTCAGCCATTGCCAATCTACTGACTCCGTTTCGAAGAGTTGTTTAAATCTAAAAGAGACATGGATCATCGAAGACTGACTAAAGGCAGCCATGGTCTTATGCGTCGAGTGGACGGCAAAGTGCGCGCTGGTGGTTTCATGAATGGCATTGTAGCGCACACGCCGGCCATCCGCAGTCACCCACGTGTAATAGGGATGGAAACTCAGATACGGTGCCCACGCCTCATCGGCATAGAAGAGCATGCCATTGCGCTCGCAAAGCCGGGCAATCTCCCATACGGGATAGAGAATCCCTTCGTACGTACAGGTTGTCAAGATCACCATACGAGGCTTCTTCTCCTCAGGATATTCCGCCGTAATCGCCTTGCCGAGGTCCGCAATGGAGATCGGTCCCCAGACACCCAGACGAGCATTAAATTGGGCAGGCAGATAAACAGGAATCGACCCAGACATCACCACCGCATGGTGAACAGACTTATGGCAATTCCGATCCAGAAGCACATATTCGCCGGGTCGTAAGAGCGTCATCAGCATCGCCTTGTTGGCGGTTGACGAACCATTGGTAATATAACAGCTTTGCGCGGCACCAAAAATTTCCGCGGTTA
>CAMBQV010000087.1 GCA_945870145.1 Akkermansia muciniphila | reverse complement strand
TGGAAATCCTTTTTCCCGTTTCGGGTTCCCTTTCTTTGGACGAACCACGCGTACCCCTCCCCCGGATGACAGCCAAGCCTATGTCAGCCCCCCGCCTTACGAGCGTGGCGGCGCAAAAAAGGTGGATGTCCGTAAAGAATAGTCCCTGCCCCTTCTTTGGGCTTGCTCATCGCCCTCTTTTTTGGGTATAGTGATCCCCTTCTTTTTACGGCGATGAGGCCTTTTACTCGGGTAAGAGGTCTGCAACCGAACAGACAGGAGCAAAGACCATGATCGTAACCACAAAGCAACTCTTCCAGCAGGCGTACGGCAAATATGCCATCGGCGCCTATAACATCAACAATCTCGAGCAGACCATGGGTCTCTTCAAGGGCAATATTGACAGCAAGGCACCCTTCATCGTCCAGCTTTCCAAAGGCGCACGTACCTATAGCCACAAGCTGATGCTCGAAACCATGATGACCACCGCTGACCAGATCTTCCCGGATGCCATCTTCGCTGTGCATTTGGATCATGGCGATGAAGCCACCTGTATGGACTGCATCAACTCGGGCGTCTATAGTTCCGTCATGATTGACGCCTCCCATGAGCCCCTCGAAAAGAACATCGAGATCACCAAGCGTGTCGTAGACGCCGCCCATGCCAAAGGCCTGGTCGTTGAAGCTGAACTTGGATTGCTCAAGGGTATTGAAGAAGATGTCCACGCAGCTGACCACGTCTACACGAAGCCGGAAGAGGCTGAATATTTCGTCAAGCAGTCCGGATGCGACTCCCTCGCCTGCGCGATCGGAACCTCCCATGGTGCGTTCAAGTTCCATGGCGACCAGAAGCTCCGCTTCGACATTCTCGAAGAGATCCAGAAGCGCCTGCCTGGCTTCCCGCTGGTGATGCATGGTTCTTCCTCAGTTCCGAAAGAAGAAGTCGACCGTATCAACGCAGCAGGTGGCAACATCAAGGGCGCCTCGGGCGTTGATGCACGCCAGTTCCTCGGCGCAGCCAAGCTCGGCGTGACCAAGATCAACATCGACACAGACGGCCGTCTGGTGTGGTGCCGCGTTCACCGCGAATTCTTCCGTGATCAGCCTGAGAAGTTCGACCTGCGCGATGCAGGTAAGATCTTCATCCCTGAATATGCGAAGTTCATCGCCGCGAAGAACGTCCTGCTCGGCTCCGCTGGCAAGCTTGACGAAGTCCGCGCCGCACTGAAAAAGTAAAAACTTCTATACTTCCCTTAAAAAAAGACGACGGGGTTTCCCCGCCGTCTTTTTTTATCTAACACCGCTTCTCGCAATTTACAAAAGCGCTCAAAAAGCATATAGTATTAAACCTTATGTTTACGCAAACCAATCCAGAATTGATGGATGACCTGAAAATGCGCTGGAGGCGTCTCCAAGTGCTAATCCAGACAGCTGGGGCCGACGCCCTCGTGGTCAGTTCCAATACCAACCTTTATTACCTCTGCGGACGTGTCTTCATGGGACACGCCATCATCCCTGCATCTGGTGATCCCCTCTTCTGTGTACGCCGTCCCTGTGGACTTAAAGGTGAGCGCGTACGCGAACTCCGAAAGATGGAGCAACTCCCTGAACTGCTCGCGGAAGTCGGACTCCCCCTGCCCGCACGCGTGCTGATCGAAAACGATGAGTTGTCATATAACGACGGATTACGCCTCTCCGCCGTATTCCCGGGCGCGGTCATGGGAAATGGTTCCGCCGTACTTCGTCAGTGTCGCATGGTCAAAACCCCGTATGAAATTCGGATCATGAAGATGACGGGGCAACGCCATGTGGAAGTCATCAACCGCTTTGCCTCTGTCTACGAACCCGGCATGACTGATCATGCGTGGGCACTCGAGATGTACCACCTCATGCTCAAGGCTGGCAACCTCGGCCAGTTCCGTATCGCAGGCTCCTCCATGGAAGCCTTCATGGGAACGATTCTGGCAGGCGACAATGGTGCAGCTGTCTCTCCGTATGACTTCGCCTTGGGCGGTGCCGGACTCCATCCATCCCTCCCGGTCGGACAGTGCGGAATCAAACTGACAGAGGGCATGGCTGTTCTGGTGGACATCGCTGCCAACTTTTACGGTTATCTCACGGATTGCTCCCGTGTCTATTCCATCGGGAAACTTGCACAACCCGCATACGACGCGCATCAAGTCTCCATCGCGATCCGCAATGCCATCATTGCGGTCGCAAAGCCTGGCGTCCCGGCTGAAGATCTCTACACCCTCGCGCTCGAGATGGCGACAAAGGCTGGACTCGCGGACTGCTTCATGGGCGCCCAGCAAAAGGCGAAGTTCGTCGGTCATGGTACCGGTATCGTGATCAACGAACTCCCCATTCTTGGAGCGCGCTCCAAGGACATTCTGGCTGAAGGCATGACCATCGCTCTGGAACCCAAATTCGTCATCCCCGGCACAGGCGCAGTCGGTATCGAGGACACACTCCTCGTCACCTCCCGCGGACTCGAAAACCTCACCCCCGCCCCCACCGAAATCATCTCTCTCTAATTTTAATAAGGCAATAACGCAATAAGGCAATAACGCAATTCTTATGATCCCCTACTGTCTCAACATCCATCGCGGCGAAACACTCTCGGACCTCTGTCAGGCCATCGGGAACTATGCGTGTGCCGTCAAGGAGCGGCTCGCCCCTGAAGCGCCCTACCCCTTGGGCTTGCGCTTTCCCGCCTCTGCGACAGATACGTTTACAGAGAAAGAGGAACGACTCGCCTTTGTTGATTTCCTGAAGCAGCGCGGACTCTATTCCTCCATGATCAACGGCTTCCCCTATGGAACCTTCCACGGTTCGCCTGTGAAGACCTCGGTCTATCTGCCGGACTGGTCCATGCAGGAACGTCTGGACTACACAGCCAAACTTGCGCTCCTATTAGCGGACCTCCTCCCGGAGAACGGCAAAGGGAGCATCTCAACCCTCCCCCTCGCCTATCAGAAACCCGTACTGAATGAGCAGAAGCGCCACGCCGCGGTCCGGCACCTGCTTGTCCTGGCCTGCCTGCTTGATGAACTGCGCCAGGACCACGGAAAAGAAATTGTTCTGGCCATCGAACCTGAACCCGACTGCCTTCTCGAAGATACGCACAGCACCATCTCCTGGTTTGAAAATGAACTGCTCGTGGAAGCCAGGCACTGGCTCGCTGCCACCAAGAAGCGTTCCCCTGAAGAGGCCGAAGCCCTTGTGCGGCGCCATATTGGCCTTTGCTTCGACACCTGCCACTTTGCCTTGGCCTTTGAGGAACCCCTGGACGCACTGACGCGTTTCGAAGACGCAGGGATCACGGTTGCACGCATCCAATTGAGCGCCGCCCTCCATACACAGGTAACACCAAAGTCCCTAGAGGCTCTGCGCGCCTTTGTCGAACCCGTCTATCTGCACCAGACCCGTATCCGCTTGCCGCGCGGCAAGATCATCTATTACCCCGACCTCACCCCTGAGACGCTGGCAGATGCGGCACAGTATGAAGGGGCTGAGTTGCGGACCCACTTCCATGTTCCCCTCTTCTGGGAGGGCAATGACCTTCTCCGTTCGACGCAAGAGACCCTCACCCCTGACTTCTTCAAGGCCGTGGAAGCGAAGCGTTACCCGATGGAACTTGAGACCTACACCTTCGACGTCCTGCCGCCTGAGTTGAAGTCATCCAGCGTAGTAGAAAACCTAGTAAAAGAAACCCTCTGGGCAAATGCAAAAACCGCTTTTTAACCACTCCATTGAGACCACCCTGTCCACCGTAGCCGTATCCGCAAAGGCGGATGTGTGGTCGATGTCTTTTTTTAACCACTCCATTGAGACCACTGTGTGGTCTCAATAACCCCGTGAAACAACAACCTACCATACAAGCAACCCCAGGCGGCTATCGCGAGATGTGGCGTATCGCCATGCCCCTCATCTTGAGTATGGGGGCCTTGACGATCATGCAGTTCACGGATCGCGTATTCCTCGCCCGCTATAGCAGCGTCGCGCTCCAGGCAGCCCTTCCATCCGGAATTCTGGTCTACACGCTGATCTGCCTCTTCCAGGCCATCGCAGGCTACTCCGGCACCTTTGCAGCTCAGTATCATGGTGCCAAGAAACCTGGCCACTGCGTTCACGCCACCCTCCAAGGCTTCTGGCTCGCCTTTGCCTCCTGGCCGATCATCTTAGCGCTCATCCCCCTTGGAATCTGGCTCATGTCACTAGGCGGACACTCCCCTGCCGTCTTTGCCGCTGAAAAAGAGTATTTCATCATCCTGATGGTGACCGGCATCATCGTGCCACTGAACAGTGTAGTCAGCGGCTATTTCATGGGTATCGGAAAAACGAGGATCAACCTGACATCCAATATCATCGGGTGCCTCGCCAATGTCGTTCTTGATTATGCGATGATCTTCGGCGTCTGGGGATTTCCTGAACTTGGGATTCGTGGCGCAGCGTATGCGACAGCCCTTGCAGGCCTTCTCACCCTCGCAATACAAGGAGTCGCCTTCTTCCGTACCAACGCACTCCAAGACTACGTGGACCTGAAGAACGATTCCACGCTCTCCCGTGGACGCATCCGCTGGCTTGTCTGGAAGCCCGATCCCGCCCTCCTGCTCCGGATGATCCGTTTCGGTACGCCTGCCGGACTACACATCTTGCTCGACCTCTCCTCCTTCACCCTCTTTGTCATCCTCACCGGTCGCATGGGCGACCTCGCCCAGACAGCCAGTAATATCGCCTTCAGCATCAACCACCTCGCCTTCGCTCCCCTCTTGGGCCTCAGCTGGGCGGCTTCTGCAGTTGTCGGACAGCACCAAGGTGCGCGGAACAGTGTCGCCGCAGAGAAGGCTGGCTTCACCGCCATGCGCATGGGCCTCATCTACATGGCGCTGATCGGCAGCACCTTTGTCTTGTTTCCTCACCTCTATATCGCACTCTTCAATCCCAAGGATGCACTCTTCTCCTCACAGGAGTTGCTCGCAATCGGAAGCCAGATGCTGATCATGTTGACGATCTGGGGCTTCTTTGACAGCATCAGCATCATCCTTGTCGGAGCTTTGAAAGGTGCGGGCGATACACGCTTTGTCCTCCTCTACATGGCGTTCTGGAGCTGGGGCTTTTTCGTTCCAGGCATGATCGTGATCGTCTGGATGAGCCAGAATATTCTGATCCTCTGGATGTTTCTGGCACTCTATGTCTGCCTCTTTACCAGTGGGATACTGCTGCGCTGGAAACGCGGAAAATGGAAAACTATTAAACTCATCCACCACGACGAACCCCTCCCATTATGAAGAAACTCCTCGTCATACAGGTCGCTGGACTCGGCTATGAATGTGTGCGCAAGCTGGGCGCGCCCTCCTGCGGTACAGCCCGAGCCCTGAAACCGCTCTTCCCTGCGTTGACCTGCACAGCCCAGGCCACGTTGCGCACCGGGACTCCGCCCGCACAGCATGGCATGATCGCCAACGGCTTCTTCGACACGACCCTTCGCAAACCCCTCTTCTGGGAACAGTCTTCATCACTCATTACCGGCGAACGTTTCTGGAACGCCTTCCAAGCGCGGGGCGGCACCGTCGGTCTCCTCTTCCTTCAGCAGAGCCTTGGCGAAACAGCGGATGCGATCCTCTCCCCTGCCCCGATCCATACGCATGGCGGAGGAATGATCAACGCCTGCTACAGCAAGCCGGAGACCCTCAACGCCCGCCTCGAAAAGCGTGTGGGCCATCCCTTTAAGTTGCACCAGTACTGGGGTCCGCTCGCCTCAGTCAAAAGTTCGCGCTTTATCGCAGAGGCTGTTTCAGCCTGCCTGAGTGAAACGGACGCGCCTGATCTGGTGCTGACCTATCTGCCGGGGCTGGACTATGACTTGCAACGTTTCGGACCCGACCATCCTCGGAGTGCCAAGGCCTATCAGGCGGTCAGCCAGGATATTTCAATGCTCTGGAACGCCGCGACGTCAAACGGTTACGAGATCGTCGTTGTGGGTGATTATGCGATTACGCCTGTCACGGATCAGGCCATCTTCCCCAATCGCGCCCTTCGTGACGCAGGACTCTTCTCAACGCGACTCATTAAAAAGATGGCCTATCCCGATTTTTATGCCAGCAAAGCCTTTGCTGTCGTGGATCATCAAGTCGCCATGGTCCATGTCTTTGACCGCGCTGCTTTACCTCAGGTGAAAGCCGTGCTGATGGCCTTGCCCGGTGTTGACCGAGTGCTCGATGCCGCTGCTCAACAGGCGCTGGGTATCGCCCATCAACGCGCCGGTGATTTATTCCTGGTGGCCAAGAAAGGTTCTTGGTTTGCCTATCCGTGGTGGACAGATAAGCGCGAAGCACCCGACTACGCGACGCATGTGGATATCCACAACAAGCCCGGGTATGATCCGTGCGAACTCTTCTTCGGCCGCACACCCTTCCAAGTCAGCATGGATACCTCAAAAATCAAAGGCACCCACGGACGAACCGACTCCGATTGCGATATCGCCCTCCTCTCCTCCATCCCCATCCATGCCGCCAGCTTCCAAGAACTCACCGCTGATCTCAGTAACTTTTTAAACCCATGATTGTTCTTTCCCACGAATCTCCGCGAACAAGAATAAAATCTTCCCTGCTTTTTTTCTCGCACATGCTCAAAAAACAGCAGGTCGTTAATCACTAAGATTTCATTCTTTCTCCAAAGGTTTTTAAAACACCGATTATGAATAAAGATCTTGTATACAAAGAAGAATCCTATGCCATTGTCGGAGCTTGCCTTGAAGTGTACAATATCATGGGCGCTGGTTTCCTTGAGGGTGTTTATCAAAAATGCCTCGAACATGAATTAAACCTAAGAGGTATTCCTTTTGTACCACAAAAAAGAATCTCCCTTTTATATAAGGGACATGATATCAAGCAAGATTATATCCCCGATCTTGTCTGTTATGATAAAATTGTCCTTGAACTTAAGGCTGTCTCAGCATTAAATGATGAATTTCGTTGTCAGCTCCTAAACTATCTAAATGCAACAAAGTTTGAGCTTGGATTACTTGTCAATTTTGGGCATTTCAAAACACTTGAAAGAGAGCGCTTTGTTTTAACAAGTCAAAAAACTTTATAACTATGTCTTTATTAATGATTCCCTTTTTTAGTGATTAACGACCTGCCGTAGGCAGGGAAAAAAGGGAATCCATTAGCGAAGATTCGTGGGAGAAACTATGTCCATTTGCTCAACACTTCTGACACCTGACTGCGAGAAGGAACTCAACCGATTGGTTGACTGTCTCTCGGAAGGCGACCTCAATCTACTGGCGGCAATGGAGCCGGCCTTCCAGACGGGCGGTTTCCGGAACAGCAAGCCTGCGATCTTCCGCACACGCATCCGCCAGCTCGTCACAGGCCCCCAGCCACTCTCGGAAGCCCTCCGCAAACATCTCTCCAAACGCTCGCGTATGGCCTCCCTCACGGACCTCCTGTCCCCTGAAGTGATCTTCGAGAATCGTCACGCCCTTGCCGCGTTGTCCACTGCTCCGACCTTCCTTGTCGCGCTACTCATTGATGTACGCCCTGACGTTCGGGAACGTGCCGAGACATGGCTGAAGGAGGAAACTCCCTTTCTCACCCTCGCACCTGAAGAGGCTCTTAAGCAACTGCGTGATCTCTTTGAGCCCCTGACCGAATTGCTGGGAGCCTCTGCCGCTCCTGACGGGGTTCCCGTCACGCAAGAGACCTGGCGCGCACAGAAGGAGCAACTGGATCTCCGTCTTCGCGAACTCAACGAGCAGAACCGGCGGTTACGCGGCGTTGAAGACAAAGTGGCTGGACTCCTCCAGCGACTGAAGAGCGCGGAGCAGGATCTTGCCACGACAAAAGAGAAGCTGGAGGGGGCTGAAAAGAACCTCCGGCAAAAAAATGCCGAGACGGAAACGCTTGTCGCGGAGCTCAACCGGGAGAGCAGCCAGCGCGATGAACGCCTTGCCGCGGCCCTTGATCTGGCCCTTTCAAAGGAATTTTTCGGCTGGCTGGGCGAGGCGAGGGCACTTGAAAAACAAGCCCAATCGCTTCCTCCTGAAAGCGACCTTCTGGAGCAAGCGAAAGCCGCTTTAGACCATCAAGCTGATTTGGACCGTCAGTCCGGCAACAGGCTCAAGTTGGAATCCCGCTTGACTGAGCTCGAACAGATGCATGTACGCGTCGTCCAGACCCTTTGCTATGCCATCCGCCAGTCCCCCGAACTGAAACGTATCGAAGCCAAACTGGCAGCAGAAATTGAGCAGTTGCGTCCTCTCGTCCAGCCTGAAAAAACGACATCTCCGCTTGAAAACCTCCTGATTGAACGGATTCATACCGCGACTGACAATGCCTTGCCCACCCTGCGCTCCCTCCCCGATCTCTTGGCCTCCGTCGGACTCCTGCAAAACGAAGCCAAGACGCGCATTCTCAAAGCGTTCCGCAAGCGTTTCGCAGCCGTGGAGGCCCTCGGCGTGCCACCTCCTGAGTCGGACAAAGATGCAACCAAGCCGGCAATCAGCCTTCTGGGGAGCGCCCTGGCAGGACAGAAGCCGCTCATGCTCCTCGTTGACGGACACAATGCGCTCTTCGGACTCCCCACACGCTACAATCCCCAACGTGGCTCTGCTGCCAGCGAAGGAGAGAAGCGCAACAAACTGGTTGCAGACATCATCCGCATCACAGCCCCCAATCCCGCGATACGCGTCTGGGTGGTCTTTGATGGTCCGGAACGGACCGATACTCAAGCCTCGGCAAACGTCCGTGTGACCTACTCCGGTGGCGTGGGGGAACATCGCGCGGACAACGTCCTGCTCGACAATATCACCTTCTTCCGCACGGCAGACCCGAACATGCCGATTCTGCTGGTGAGCAATGACACCGACCTCTGCAAGGCTGCGGCACGGAAAGGAGCCCAGATCGTCCCGGTCATGAACTTGGGAACCTTCTTCTGATGCGCGCCTTCCTTTACAGCATTGCCATTTTAATGCTCTGCGGCTATGCCGCCGACGGCCAAGGCCTCTCCTTTTTGACGGCGGGCTTAGGGATCGCACTGGCTGCGTGGGTGATGCGCAGTGATCAGCCAGGCAGCGACAACCGCTTTCTCATCCTCGACCCTGACAATCTCCAGCCGGAGCCCCTGAAGGAGTCGCTCGTTGCCATTCTTGACGAAGTCCGTAGCAGACAGCGGCCGATCCATCTCCGCCTCGCCCCCATCACGCGCCAGGCACGTTACCAGCCACAGCTCCAGCTCAATCACCAACATGAAATTGAAATTGTGGGTTGTACCAAGAAGGCGATTATCCGCCAGCCAAAGGTCTGGATCGCCGACCATCCCCTGCCGCTACCGCTGGCCACGGATCGCTGTTCGCGCCTGACCTTTCATCCGACAAAGGGGGACCGAGTGCGTGTCGCTCTCAACGCAACACACGCCCTCTCAAAAAAGGAGTGGGCGCTCCTCGGCATGGTCCTCACCTTCACAGCCCTGCTCGGCTATCACGCGCTCTTCTCGGCTGTCCTCGCCTTCACATTGCAGAGTGTACTTATCACACAAGAGAAGCGCTAAGCTTTGAGGACATGGAGCCTTCTGTAGAAAAATTACTGCCAACTGCCAACTGAGACTGCCAACTATTTTTTGGTCGCCGGCACCGGCTTACCGAGCCGGGCAAGGACGAGCTTAAGGGCGTTCCACACCTGTTGCTTCGCAGTACGTGTCCCCTCCTCGTCGCCCTTATTTTCAAAGCGTATAATATAAGAGGGATGATACGTCGGCATCACAGGTATGCCTTCGTAGTTTGTCCACTGCCCCTGTATCCGCATAACACCCGTCTGGTTCAAGAGCGCCTTGATCGCCGTTCCGCCCAGCAACACAATCACTTTTGGACGGACCACCTTGATCTGTTCACGCAAAAAGGGAAGACACTTGTGCATCTCCTGCTGGTCAGGTGGGCGGCTGTTAGGAGGACGGCACTTGCAGATGTTCGTGATAAAGACCTCTTCGCGCTTATATCCCATAGCACTGATCATCTTTGTGAGAAACTGTCCAGGCGCACCGACAAAAGCCAGTCCTTGAATATCTTCGTCCTCGCCAGGGGCTTCACCGATAAACATCACATCCGGCGAATTGGCATTACCCTGCCCCATGACGATCTTTGTCCGACCCGTATGGAGCGTGCACTCCGTGCAGACGCGAACACGGTCTGACAGCTTCGTGAGCATCTGCTCTCGCGCTTCTGGAGTGAGAAGTGCCCCATCCGTCCATTTGATATGCTCCTCAATCTCCACAGTTGTGGGCAGTTTAAACTTTTCAAAGGGCTCTGGTTTTCCCGTGGGACGCTGCGAAAGGGGAGGCGACTGAATAGGTGCTGAAGAAAGTGCCTTTTGCCTGGGGGGAGAGGCACTATCCCACTTTTTCAAGAACTCAGGGGGCAAGTCAATCGTGCGCTGACCCAAATCCTTGAGCAACGTCACATGCTGAATCAACTCATCTATACTATCAGTCCACACCGACATCCATCACCCGCCATTCCTTTGAAATGCCATTTAGTTTACGTCTTCTCCCCGCATAAGAAAAGGCTAAAGAGAACGTCGAGGTGCGATTTTACTTCGTGACATCGCACCTAGAAGTCAGGAGTCAGAAGTCAGGATACAGAATTGATTCTCAATGAGTTACACAAGAAAACGACTCGCCTTTTAGTGATCCCAAAAAATGGAGACCTGAAAAAGTTTACGAGTGTCGGA
>CAMBQV010000086.1 GCA_945870145.1 Akkermansia muciniphila | reverse complement strand
AGCGAATTAAAGAGCTGGTCTCCATCGAGCCCAAGCTGCATTAAATAGCGTGCTGCGCCTGCATGGTGTGTATCATGCAAATGATGGGGCAACCCCTGCTCCACGATATCCAGAACGGTCCCGTCCAGATCCGTCGGCACATCCTGTGTGAGATAGGCGATGCGCACTCCAGGCTGCTTGATGATTTCACCAGTATCCGGCACTTGCAAGCCAGCGATAATTTTAAGCAAGG
The DNA here is from genome assembly GCA_945870145.1 of Akkermansia muciniphila. Lineage (GTDB taxonomy): Bacteria > Verrucomicrobiota > Kiritimatiellia > RFP12 > UBA1067 > CAIZQW01. The sequence continues at coordinate 10,485 of CAMBQV010000086.1, read as the reverse complement.
TGGATTTACCCTCGCCATTTCGACCCGTGACGCAGGCGCGATCCCCCTCTTCAATCGAGAAACTGACATCGTCTAAGACGAGAGGTCCGCCATATTGCATCGAAATATTACGTAACGATAATAAAGCCATAAGTGTAAAAAAGTTAAAATGAAAAGCTGATGGGTAAAAAACGACGCACACATTACATGATCTTGGCTTGCCTGTCTATCTGAAAAAGAGATTTGCCTTCATTTGATTCATGCGAGAATGTGCTCATTTTAGAAATATTGGCTGGACGAATGGGGGACAGGGTTACCCACCTTCGCGGATGTGACTGCGGTGGACAAGACGGCGGTCAAGCGCGACAACGTTTGATTGTTCCCCATCATAATCAACTCAGCACTGGCCCACGAAGTTATGCTCAAAACTCATTTTTCTATGTACTCGCTTACCTGCCTTTTGCTATAGTAACCACCTTTTACAGAACCAAAGGATCTTTAACAATGGAAAAAGCCACCACCTACGCGGAAGTTGAAAAACAATTTTTGGATTTGCTCTCCAAGCGTCCGTTGCCTCTGGCCACGGTTCTACCGATGATCCACTCCTCGGCTGTTTTGGAAAACGGAAACAAGGCGGATGAGTGGACAACCATGCTCCTGCAGGAACTGGCAGAGACCGCTGACTTTCAAGGACTCTATCTGGTCCTCAAAGACCGCGCGCAATCCTTGACCCAGCATTTAAAGATCACCGGCATTCGCGACATCCTCAAAAAAGCTGCGGTTAAGGATCGTCTGGCGACCGCCCTCATTGATACAGCGGCCTTTGGTGAACTCCCCATAGAAGAATCCTTTCGCCGACTCGATCTTCTACTCGCCCTTGTACCAGGGACGCTCGTGATAGATGCGAACTGGGGCGCCGGAATCGTCAAAAGACTTGACGATTTTTACAAGCGCATGACCGTTGATTTTCCTGGAAAGCCCGGCCATACCCTCAGCTTCACGACGGCCTGTGACAGCTTGGTTCGCGCGCCTCACGATCATCTCCTGACCCTACGCCACAATGATCCTGAAGGCGTCAAAAAAATGGTCAAGGAAAAGCCAGGTGAGCTGGTCTACCTCGCCTTGCGTAGTTTTGGGAACATGACCATTGTCAAACTGGAAGATATCCTCGTCAAAAATAACTTTATCCCTTCCGCTAACTGGAAAACCTTCTGGGATGCTGCGCGCAAGGCTTTGAAGGCTAACCCGCTTGTCTCCATCCCTCAAAAACGAACCGACCTTATTGAATTGCGAACTGAGGTTGAATCCTATAACGATACTTGGTTCCAAAAGCTCTCGACACTCAAGGATCCAGTCAAAATACTCGAAGCTATTCTGGAGTTCGAGGAGACAGGGAAGCTTGTCGGGCTGGATGATGTCTATCGTGGCATCTTTGAGGATCGCCTCGCCTTTGCCATCAAGGGAGCTCACAACACTGACCCAGCACTCTATGCGCGTCTGGCTGTTTGCATTAATCGCTTGGGCCTCTTGAATCCCCCCATTGACCAGCTTCGTCATCATCTCTGGGAGAACGATCGTTATCTGACAGCTGCAGAGACTCTCCCCGTGCGCGACATCAGCACGATGACTGAATTTCTCTTAGCTCAAGGGGAGACCGCCAACCGCCAGATGCTCGACTCCCTAGCAGCAATGCCCTTCAATCTCATGAGCGAGGTTCTCACAACCCTCAAGGATATCCCTGAAGCTGCTACTGCGGCCACAGCGCTCCTGAATCAATCAAAGGTGCCCCCTACCCTAATCAACTGGATTTTGCGTTTTCGCGCGACTGTCCCAACATGGCCAGTTCCGCTGACGATTGATCTATTGGGACATGCCATCAGCCTCTGTGAAAACAAGCTTTCGGGTGAATCGCTTCGGATGCAAAACAACATCAAACAATACATTGAGACAAAACTCGAAGAAATCCTTGAGAAGGAGCTCAGTTTAACCCATCGCCAGATCCTGTTTGAACGGATACAGGCCTCTGCTGCTTGGGACTCCACAACACACAGGACGTTGCTCGGCCGCATGATCAAGATCGAACCCTCCCTTGCCGAGCGTAAAAAGGTCATCCAGCAACAACAGCAGGTTGCGATCCGTCAAACCTCGTGGCGGTCGATCAGCGAGAAGCAAGCAATCTACAAGCGCCTCATCGAGGTGGATCTCCCCAAAAACAGTAACGATATTGCTGTTGCCCGGAGTTATGGTGATCTTCGCGAGAACTTTGAATATCAGGCAGCCAAGGACTACCAGCGCCAACTGCTCCAGCGCCAATCAGAACTTCAACTTGAATTAAAGCAGGTCAAAGGAACCGACTTCTCAGGTATCCTCCATGACAAGGTTGGTCCTGGGACAACCGTGGAGTTGCGTACCGACGAAGGTGAGCAACGAACCTACACCATCTTAGGCGAATGGGATCGTGACGAGCAACTCAATATCATCTCCAGCCGCACACGCATGGCACAAGCACTTGAAGGTAAGAGAGCCGGAGAGAAAGCCTCCATTCCTGTACCTGGAGGTGAAGCCCCTGCCACCGTCACCGCTATTCATCCGCTGAGTGAGGTGATCCGTCACTGGATTACCACCCCTCCAGAGGAATAATGCCCTGACGAAAGCAAATCCAAAGGCAAAATCAGAGTTGCTTTTTATCTGCAAAGGTGTATTCTAATATCAGTCGTAACAAACAGAGGTGAACACACATGGCTAAACAAACAAAGAAGACGGTCGCCAAGAAGCCTGAACCCAAGAAGGCTGTTAAAAGAGTTTTGAAAACAGTGGCCCCCAAAGCTAAATCTGCAAAAAAAGCGACTGCACAAAAGCCAGTGGCCAAGAAACCAGTCGCCAAGAAGCCTACGCCTAAAAAGCCTACTCAAATGCCGGTAAAGACCGTTCCCAAAAAGAGCGATGCGGCTAAAGCGGCTGCCTCACGTCTGCTAACCAAAACCCGTTTCAGCAAAGACGACTTAAAAGATTTTCTGCGTGAACTCCTCTCGATGCGTGACCGCATTAACAGCCAATCCGGCGCAATGAAATCCGCAGCACTTCAGCGTAACGATGAAGTGAACCTTGAAGAAGAGGGCACTGACGCGTTCATGCGTCTTCAAACCCTTGAGCAGGTCGGCACACAGCAAGGCGTGGTCATCAAGATCAATGAAGCCTTGGATGCGATTGCCAAGGGCATGTATGGTGTCTGCGATAACTGTCATGAGCTGATCACCAAAGCTCGTCTGGCTGTGTTGCCTTTCGCACGTACCTGCATTAAGTGTCAGGCTGAATTGGAGCAAGCCGACCGCCATGGACGTCGCCGCTAATAGCGCAAAGTCGTTCCGTGTGTTTTGGATTTGGATCGGTGTTCTTGTTCTTCTCGATCAACTCACCAAGGCTTTGGCCATTCATTATCTAAAGCAGAACCCCCCAGTGGCAATCCTTCCTGGTTTCTTCAACCTCTGCTATGTTGAGAATCAGGGGGCGGCATGGGGGATTTTACATGGACGGCAGATTTTCCTCGTCACGTTCTCCTTCGTCACTCTGGGGTTTCTATTCTGGAAACGCGTTACACTCTTCGGATTGTTACGAGGAGGCAATTTCATTTTCGCCTTGTTAATTGCTGGTATTCTGGGAAATCTGATTGACCGTATCTGGGTCGGATATGTTGTGGATTTCTTGGATTTTCATTACAAACAGAGTCATTTTCCTGCTTTTAATATTGCGGACTCTGCGATCTGCATTGCGACATTCCTGATGATTTTTGCGCAATGGGGCCTCGATCGCAAAGACGCACGCGAGTCTGCCCATGCCAGCCCCTGAACAAACTGCCTATATTCTTGCAGGCGCTACAGCAACAGGCAAGAGCGCGACAGCGCAATGCTTAGCTGAACAACTCGGCTCTCCTATCCTCTCGGCGGATGCCATGCTCGTCTATCAGGGCATGGATATCGGCACTGCAAAACCCACACTACGTGAACGTGGGGGTGTTCCCTATAGTGGACTCGACCTCGTCTCCCCCGCCGACCCCTTCAGTACAGGACGCTGGCTTGACGCCGCCCGCGAGGCTCTGGACAGCTTCAGGTGTCAGGGTTCAGGGTTCAGGGTTCAGGAAAATCTTTGTCGCGAACTTTGTCGTTCCTCTGAACTCTGCGCCTCTGCGCCTCTGCGGGAAGAACCGCATACAATGGAGGGCCACGCTCCGTTGTGGCCGGACGCGACAGAGCGCGTCCCTCCAGTCCTTGAATCTACACAGAAATTTACTCATTCGTTTATTCCCATAGACTCACTGCCAACTGCGACTGCCGACTGCCACTGCATTCCTGTCGTGGTGGGCGGGACGGGGCTATATATCAAGGCCCTGACCGATGGCATTGAGAGCTCGGAATCCTCCCCTGAACTCCGCTACAAATGGCAAACTGTTTTTGAGCAAGAGGGACTCCCTGGACTTCAGGCGGCGTTACGCGTGCGTGCACCCGATACACTGAAAGACCTCTCTGACACGACCAATCCACGTCGTCTTCTGCGTGCGCTTGAACAACTCGACACCGATGGGAAAACGCCGCAACACTGGAAAACCGATGGCATCGAAAAGACCCCCATCATCGTCCTAACCCTTCCGCGCGAGCAACTTCATAAGCGTATTGCCAGACGCGTTGATCAGATGTTTAGCACGGGACTCCTTGAAGAGGTCCAAGCACTCCGAAAAACTTATCCGGTCTGGTCAATGACAGCCCAAAAAGCGATCGGCTATGCAGAGGCCTGCGCAATCCTTGACAACAAACTCTCTCACGAAGTAGCACGCGAACAGATCATTATTCGCACACGCCAGCTAGCCAAACGCCAAGAGACTTGGTTCCGTCACCAGGTCAAGGCTCACTGGCTTAGCATTACAGAAAAGGAAACGCCTGAAACGATTGCTCAGCGCGTCCTTGACCTTTGGAGAACATATGGCCCCACTCGAATCCGCATCCCTGGAGAATAAGACACACTATCCGAATTTGACCCCCCGCATTCAGGATCTGCCTAATGAACTGAAGCCAAGAGAGGCCTTTGAACGCGTGGGTGCAAAAAATACCTCGGAAGAGATCCTTCTTGCCATTCTCTTTCGCACAGGACTCCCTGGCCAGAACGTCTCGGCACTTGCGCGCGCCGTGCTTCAACACTTCGGCGGCCTCGAAAAGTTGGCCGAGGCAGACTACGACGAGTTGCGTTCCGCGAAGATCAAAGGACTCGGAAAGGTCAAGTGCATGGAGCTCGCTGCTGCGCTTGAATTGGGACACCGCGCCTCCCTCGCCTCAGCAACCCCCGAACCTCACATCATTAAAGAGCCTGCTGCGGTCTGCCGGGTTATTGCCCCCCTCCTCCACAATCAGCGTCAGGAGATCTTCTGGGTGATCCTGCTCGATACCAAAAGCCGCATGATCGGACGCCCTGTGGAAACCACGCGCGGGCTTCTCGACTCCACCCCTACCCATCCCCGCGAGGTCTTCAAGAAGGCGATCCGATGCAATGCAGCCGCAATCATCCTTGTCCACAACCATCCCTCTGGGGATCCGACCCCCTCACGCGAGGATATTGAAGCTACACGCCGCTTGGTCGAGTCAGCCCGCATCATTGGCATCCCGGTTTTTGACCATGTCATCCTTGGCTCCCATTCAACCCTCGCCGTGGAGGTCAACTACATCAGCCTCCGTGAACGTAACCTCGTCTCCTTCGCTTCCACGCTGAAATAATGTTATTTTCTGTCGCACATGAAGAAAGCATCGCTTGATCCATTGCTCTGCGCGAGAAGTGACGCTCGCCTGAAGCGGTCAGCCATCTCGTCATCGCCACTACCCTTGATGGTCTTGACGATCGCTGCACAATGAGTTGCAGAGGCCGCAATGAGAGCCTCCGCGAGCAAGGCGCAATCAGCGTCATCCATCTCAAGATACCCTTTAATGTCCCCCCACAGCAGACGGAGCAAGACCTCGCGTCCGGTATCGGACGGAAACCGTTTGCCAAAGCGCAGTAGCTTGCCCACGTGAGGATCCTCAGTACGAAACCAGTCGTCAACCATGAGGTCGTTAACCTGCTTGTCACGTGGGAGAACCGAGAGCCACTTATAGGCCGCCGTGGCGATCTCGACATTCTCTGCACGTAAAAGCCCTAAGGCTTCAAGAATCGTAGCAGGAGTGACCGCTAACTTGGTAGGACGGCCAGACTTTAAGGCCAGCGAGACAGTAAAGTCGGCCCCGGAAGCCATCACACGATCAAGATACACCATCGAACCCATCGCGACGATCTCCCGAACATCTTGTTGGTATTCAGCCACTGCAAAAGCCGTCTCTTGATCCAACGGCAACTCCAACTCCTTGCCGGCCAATAGTAACGCCAGTACGCGGTCTGCGACAGGCCACGTCAACACACACTCCCCAGCAGAACAGGCCAGTGTACTATCGTTGCTATACAAAAATGAACTCAATGTTTCGGCAGCTTTACGACCGCTGCTGATCACATTAAAGAGTTTTGCCCGCAACAGTATCTCCATCCACATTTTCGGGACATGTTTCTGAAGTCCCGCGAAATACTGGCGGGAAGCACCCTGTACGTGCAAGTCCGCATCATTCAAAAAGACGCTAACAAGCTTAGCTGTACCTGCATCAGCTTTCCACTGTCCCCCAAGAACGAGGCGACTAAGAACGCCAATTCTGCAATCGGTACGACTATACGTTGTCCCACGAGTTTGTAGCGTCTTCCGCAACCAGGGCTGACGCTTCTGAGCCCAAATCATCCACAGTTTGTCACCCCACCCCGGCTTACGATCAGCCTCCAGAAGCTCACGCACTTTCGTTGCGCTAGGACTATTCTCATCCACAGCCGAAACAAGTGTTTCAGCCGCTTCGGGGTCCTCCATCTCCGCCAGTTCTTTCAGAGCCGATGCCCGTGTGAAGGAGCCTTTCAGAAACGAGGTGTCATCCAATCCTTTGCGTGCACGTTTAATTTTCATGACTGATTCACCTCCAATTATGGCGTTAAATTTACATCATCCCTGTTTTTTTGTCTACCGGAAAATGGGGGGGCGCAGTTCTGCGTTTGCAGGTAGGAATGAGACTCTTCCGCAAAATTTGAAAACATGAAAAAAATCCTGCCTGTTTTACGTTTGTTTCGCTATAATATCAAGCCAATGACAATTTTGTTCCCTTAAACGAAAGCAGGTAGTTATGAGTGACACCCCCATTGGCTTTGATAATGACAAATATCTAGAAGAACAGACTGCAGCCATTGTGAAGCGGGCTGCGCAAAACGGCAACAAACTTTACCTCGAGTTTGGCGGCAAGATGATGCAGGACATGCACGCTGCTCGGGTGCTCCCTGGCTACGATCCGAATGTCAAACTCCGCTTGCTCCAAAAACTGAAAGATTCTGCCGAAATTCTCCTTTGCATCTACGCAGGGGATATTGAGCGGAAAAAGATGCGTGCGGACTTCGGCATCTCTTACGATGTGGATGCCATGAAGCTGATTGATGGGTTACGGAGCTGGGGTCTCGTCGTCAATGCTGTGGTGATTACCCGTTTTACTGGCCAGCATGCCGCCAAGCAGTTCAAGGCGCGACTAGAAAAGCGCGACATCAAGGTCTATTATCACTATGTGACGCAAGGCTATCCAACCGATGTCGAAACGATTGTGAGCGACGACGGATATGGCGCAAATGATTTTGTCCCCACTACCCGTCCGATCGTGGTCGTGACAGGACCTGGACCTGGAAGTGGCAAACTCGCAACCTGCCTCTCCCAGCTTTATCACGAACGTCGCGCAGGCCGCGTTGCCGGATATGCCAAGTTTGAGACCTTCCCGATTTGGAATCTCCCCCTGTCGCACCCCGTCAATGTCGCGTATGAAGCTGCGACCGCTGACCTGCACGACTGTAACTTAGTCGACCCTTACCATCTCCAGGCTTATAACGAAATCTGCATTAATTACAACCGGGACGTTGATGCCTTCCCCTTGTTGCGTGCGATCTGGGAGAAGATGACAAAGGAACCTTGTCCGTACAAGTCCCCGACCGATATGGGGGTCAACAGGGCTGGCTTCGGTATTGTCAATGACGAGATTGTCTGTCAGGCCTCCAAGCAGGAAATCATCCGCCGCTATTTCCGCCATTTATGCGAACACACCTCGGGGCAGGTCGAATTTGTGACCGTTGATCGTTGTGAAGAGATCATGCTCCGTATGTCGCTCTCGCCCGAGGACCGCGAGGTCGTCAAGCCAGCGCGCCTGGCCGGACAAGAGGCCATGGAGCATGGCAAAGGACGCAAGGGTATCTTCTGCGGGGCGGCCATCAAGCTGCGTGACGGACGGATCATCTCCGGCAAGAACTCGGAACAGTTCCATGCAGCCGCCAGCATGGTCCTAAATGCAATCAAGGAACTCTCCGGAATCCCAGACCAGATTCACCTCATCGCACCTCAAGTCGTGCAATCGATTGTCCACATGAAGCATGACATCCTCAAGGGCGATTATTGCACGCTGAACTTAGATGAGGCATTGATTGGTCTCGCGATCAGTTGCGCAACGAATCCTGCAGCCCAGATCGCCATGGAACGCTTGATTGACCTTCGGGATTGCGAGATGCACATGACGCACATGGTCACGCCGGGCGATGAGGCTGGTTTAAGACGCCTTGGTATTCGTTGCACGAGCGACCCCTTCTTTGCCTCTGCCGACCTCTTTATTGATGCCTAACGCATGAAATCATTTAAAGATTCTCTCTTTGTCTTTATTGGAAGCGCCTTCGGCCTAGGACTCATGCCGATTGCGCCAGGCTCTTTTGGGGCTCTATTGGGTGTTGCGATGCATCTGGGCATCCTCTACTGGCTTCCCGGCCAGCTCCTGTATCAACTCGCGGCGCTCGTAGCGTGTCTCATGGGAACCGCGTTAGTCCACTTCCTTCTCAACCCGTGGGCAGAGCGTTACTGGAACGACACAGACTCAGGCAACTTCGTTTTGGACGAAATTGTCGGATATTTGGTTGTCCCAATTATCCTGATAGCCTACACAACACCTCCATGGTGGTATATTCCTTTGGCAGGGTTTTTCACCTTCCGGATCTTTGACATCATCAAGCTCCCGATTGCCCGATATATCGACAGAAACTGGCATAATGCATGGGGTGTTTTGCTGGATGATGTGGTGAGTGCCATCTACGCGGCTGGTGTTGTCTGGTTCATGGGCTGGCGCATTTGGGGTTAATCACAAGGGGATGATCAGAGGGGGCAGTTAGCCGACTCGAATTTTTTTAAACTCTTTTTTTGAAATTAGAGCCGAACTATAGTATTATAAAACGTTTTCGAAAGAAGAGGAATTATGATTCGAGTTAAAGTCGTTGGTGCCACCGGGTATGGTGGGGTGGGAATTACCGAATTAGTGTTGCAACATCCAGAGGCGAAGTTGTGTGCTCTTGTTGCGCGTGACGATGTCGGACAAAAAATCTCTGATGTCTATCCCCACTTAGATGGCTTTTGTGACATGCCTGTCTTGGCTGCTGACGATCCCAAAGCAAATGAACCCGCTGATGTGGTCTTCTTCTCAACGCCCGATCAAGTCGGAATGCATGACGCACGTAAAGAACTTGCCAAGGGCGCCAAAGTCATTGACTACAGTGGCGACTTTCGTTTCACAACATCAGAAGCTTACGCCGACTATGCCACGCGTATCGGAAAATCTCCAGCACACGCCTCTCCTGACCTACTCGGAAGTAACGCCTATGGACTCGCTGAGCTTCATCGCGCAGAGATCGCTCAGGCAAAGATTGTGGGCAATCCAGGATGTTTTGCGTGTAGCTGCATTCTCGGCATGGCACCTGCCGTGAAGCAGGCCATTGTGGAGCCCTACAGCATCATCTGCGACTGTAAGACGGGAGTCTCTGGCGCAGGCAAAAAGGTCAGTCCGACGTTTCATTACCCTGCACGTTACGAGCAGATGAATGCCTATAAGCTCGCAGGCCATCAGCATGTCTGTGAGGTTGAACGCGAACTCAGCTTGCAAGCTGGTCGCGACATCAAGGTGACCTTCACCGCACAGGTGGTGCCCGTCTGCCGTGGCATCCTTTCAACGCTCTATGGGACCTTGACTGCCCCCATGACCGAAGCTGAAGTCATCGCCCTCTATCGTGAATTTTTTAAAGAAAGCCCGTTCGTCCGTATTTACGGCAGCACTGCTGCAATCGGTACGCTCCACGTGCGTGGCACCAACTTTTGCAATCTCATTGTCAGCGTAGATACGCGCGTTAACCGCCTCCGCATCGTAGCTCATATTGACAACCTGATGAAGGGACAAGCCGGCTCCGCCCTTCAAAACATGAACCTGATGTTTGGCCTCCCGGAGAGTATGGGCCTTCATCGTTCAGGAATTTATCCATGAGTACGAAAAGCGCAAAACAGAAAAAACAGGCCGTCCAAGCGACGACAACAAAGTCAACCACCACCCCTGTCGCTAC
>CAMBQV010000085.1 GCA_945870145.1 Akkermansia muciniphila | reverse complement strand
TAAAGGCCTGTCCGCCGTAGGCATCGCGAAGGAGGACGGAACTCCGAACAACTGCTCACTGCCAACTGCTACCCTGGCTCGGCGTCCTGTCCACCGTAGCCGTATTCGCGAAGGTGGAAGCTTCCAAGCGAAGCCGGCTGCCCGCTCGCTCACCCTGCCATCAGCCCAGCGACGGCGGCACCGATTACGGGCGACTCGTCAACCTTGATCAGCTCGTAGGAGATACCACGGGGTTTCAGCAGGCTAGAGAGCTCTTGCTGCACGCGGTTCTGGAAGTCGGCTGTGAGAGTCTTGTAATAGGTTGAGCCATCCACATTCACGCAGACGGGACGTTTCGGATCTTTTCCTTCGCCAGTCTTGAGAATCGCTGAGGCGAGGTTGACTGCCGTCAGCACTGCGGCCCGCGCATAGACTGGGGTACAGAGCTGCTTGACTGTCTCACGATCAGCGGATGCAAAGGCCTCTACCAAGAAGGGATTGTCTGGCGTAGGCTTGCCACCGCAAAAATCATCCAGATGTTTATTCGAAAGCCCTACCCACTTTTGGATCTCCTCTGTCGCCGAGGGCGAGAAGCATCCATTTTTCACGGCACCCTTCAGCACCTCAAAGCCGATGCGTCCGAGATAAGCGCCCGAGATCATCTTCTCAAAAGCATATCGGCCACAATCATTTGTCTGGACATCCATCGCCTGATCAAAGACGGACTGCGTCACACGACCAAATCCCCCCGACTCCACATTGATGGCCTGTGCCTCATTGAGGTTTAAATCGCGACGCTTGGTGATTCGGCTATTCTGTTCGACATAAGATGTATTTGTGCCTGTTCCCAGAATGAATCCGACGTAGGCGCTGTACTCTTTTGTCACGCCTGCGCTCTTGCCTGCTAACAGGGTTGCAACCGTGTCGTTTAAAATCACGGCCTTACGCTTGAAACCGCGCTTCGCCAACTGGTCCTGAAGTCCGGACCCGATCAGAGTTCCGACAACAGAGGGTACCTTGATCTGCTTGGTCCAATGGATGAGCCGCGCATCGCAATCCGGCAGGATCTCGGCAGGATAGGAGAAGCAGAAACCGATCGTCTCAGAAGCTTCGATCACCGGCATCAGGAAGTCGGCGAACGCCTCATAAAAGGCCGTAGCTGTGATCTCACTCTCGGTCCCTGGCATGGGACGCTTAAAGAAGGAACCGATCGTAGGCTTGCCGTTCGCATCGATCGAGACAATCGCGGCCCGTAGGTTTGTGCCGCCTGCATCAAGCACCACCACGGGCTTGCCCGTCTTCACAGGCTTGCCGCTTGTAATAAAAGAGGGAATCATCATGAGACTCGACGGCCGTCCTGCCAGGCCAGCCTCCATCTCCTCGATAAAGGCCTTCAGCAAACCCTCGCGATCGATGCCCTCGACATCGAGCCCGTTCGCTTTCAGAAATTCATTACTATTCATACGTAACCCCCTTGATTATAGCTTCAAAAGAATTGCCTTATTAACACTTCGTTTTCGGCTTTCGCCGAATGGTTTCCGCTTCGCTCCAACGAGCGTGATTGTCTTATTGATGTTCAATGTTCGATGTTGAATGTTGGATGTTCGCATTCATTCGTACTTTTCGGATGCTAAAACTTACCACTCTACTCGCGGCAGAACAACTTTTAAAACCCGAAGTTGCCCCCAACGCGCGCACGGGAGGGTTGAACCAGTTCGCGGAAGGGAGCGGGTAAATTACGGTCCTGCCACAAGTTCTGGAAGCGTGGCTCGGAACGCAACTGGGTCCGGGTTGCCTCGCCACCCACTTCGACTGCACGACGCCAAAAATCATAGCCCTCGTTTGTCTTGCCACTCATGAGGCAGAGCCACCCCACCTCGACCAATCCCCTAGGATCACGCGGAGCCAATGCCACATAACGACGGAAGGCCGCGAGCGCCTTTTCTGTCCGACGGATACTGCTCAACATCATTCCCACCTGCAAGTAGCAATCTACGGGTGCCTTGCCATTCGCCATCACAACATCGCTCAAGCGGACCATCTCCTCCTGAAGATTTAACCGCGCATAGATGCTCATCAACTCCATAATATCATTGATGTCCGCGCCACCGCCTTTGCTGAGCTTCTTCTGGAGTTCTGTCCTACGCTTATCCATATTCTCGATGTCTGTGATCTGGTCTAAAAAGCCCTTGGCACTCGCGTTATATTCATCAATTTTCAGATACTCAGAGATGAGCTTGCGCGCCTCCGCGTACTCCCGCTGGTTCATGCAGAGTTCTGCCAACCTGAAGTTGCCCTCCGGACTCTCTGGGCAGAGCTGGATAGACTGACGGAAGGCATATTTTGCATCGTCTAGCATCCCTCGATACAGATAGAGACCTGCGATCGCAGAGCGCATCTTGGAGAAAGATTTCTTCGCGTCAGCGTTACGACGAAACTCCTCGCGATCGGTAAACTCCTTGGTCAGCTTGTCCCAATAGGCCTTGTCTTTGGCAACAATATCCTGCCAGAGTTTTGGATTCTGTGGATACGAGGGGAGCATCTCTTTGTTGATCTTCATGATCACACCTGCAGGACTCAAGTAAGGATACATCCACTGGATGACATAGCTCTCTTCAACATAGAAGGCATGCTTGTCCTTGTTCCAATCAAAGATGTTCTTGGCAAGAATCCCGTTAATCTCCATCACTGCGAGAGCGCCGGTCACCTGCACGCGACCATCCTGAACGACAATGTCCCCCCGATTAGGACGAGTCCCATTTTGAACCTCAGATACAAACTGCTGGAAGGCCTTCGCGCTGTCATCCGGTGACGGAATGCGAATCGGCTCTTTCGGGAAATCATTCTTACGGTCTACGGCCTCCCAGCCCCACTTGAAGACGCTCCGCTGCCACGGCTCACGATAGGCTTTCTCGAGCGTCGCAGGAACCTCCGGATTGGGACGGCTGTAGTCGTAATGGTTGCGGATATAATTCATGTAAGTACCGTCCGCCAGCGCGTTCTGCGTGATGATGTAGACATCCGAGCGGTTAAACTCACTGCCCTTGGAGTCAGGCAGGTGGGGACTCTGATACCGGTGCTGCGGCTTGACGCGGCTCTCGCAGAAGATCATGTAGGTCGGCACGAAACGCCCGGGATCCGTTCCCCCGAAGAGCACGGCATCCTTCTCCATATCCGGATACCCGCCACCCGGACAGAACATGCGGTAACCGAACTGATACCCGAAGTCATGGGTGCCCAAGGCGCAGAGACTCCAGTTTTTAGCATACGGGATATAGGGGAGCGCCAAAAGGGCGATACACGCGATATAGACCAGCGCTTTCGGAATCGTCCGCCACACGTAAAGCACACCGGCGAAACACATCGCGATGCCATACCCGATCAACATCGCATAGAAACCATGGGCTGGCGCAAAAAATTTGATCGTGATCTCTTGCTCTTGGCGATCCAACTTAGGATTGATGATCATGATCAGGCCGAGGCTGGAGGCGAGGAAGGCCGCCCAGATAAAGATACCCCAGGAGCGGCCCGGCCACTCCAGGTAAAGCCAAAAGGCAATCAGCAGACAGAAGAGCGTCGCCAACCCAACACCCCAGATACTGAGCTGAGGGGAAAAAGCAAAGGGAAGCTTTAAGACCGCAGTCCGCAAGAGCGAGACGAAGAGCATCGCGAGGGGGATGGTCGCCACCCAGACGATCAACAACCAGACATACTTTTGCGCGTTTTGGATGAGTTGTTTGACCAACCACCAGGTTGAGACCACTAAGGTCACAAGACCAAAGAGGCAGAGTGGGGTCGAGTACTGCCTCAACAGGCCGCGAATAAAGACCCAGATCTGAATATGGATGATAGAACCGCAGGGATCAGCCATTTGAAGCTTCTCATACTGGCCACGCGTGATCGCATGAAGGAAGCCCTCTTTTGTGGAGGCGAAGCCCCAGTTCATCGGCGGATTGGTCGAAGCAGCAATCGGCATGTAGAGATAGAGCGCACAACCACACAAAAAGAGTCCGGTATAGATAAGCGCGTATCGTGGACTCACCCACTTATTAGCCCATCCAACAAACAGCAGGATGAGTCCTGCTACTGCAAGAACAACAACCTTTCCCATTCCTGCATCTTCTTTTAACCAACCAAAGAGCGAGAAGACTGCAGCCAAGCTAAAGAGTACCGCCACGGTCAGATCCCAGAAGGTCGAAAGCGACGTCATGAACAACGGCAAGGACTGAACCTTGACCTTTGCTTCAAGTTGCTCTTCCCGTTGACGAAAGAACTTATCCAGCCCGAGCGCAAACGTGCCGGCCACCAGCGCCAAGGCCATCACCGCCACAGTCTGATGGTTCGTCATGCTTAAACCATAGGTCAGGAGCGAAGCATAGAGAAATCCCTTACGTTGGGGTTGAACCATCCATGCAAAGAAAAAACAGGCGATCAGGATGAAGGAAAAGGCATTCAGTACACGCATCTCCGAGACGCTTGCCCAAAGCCAGACACCGCGGTTGAAGCCGAAGAGCAGAGAGGAGCTGACGCCTACTGAGAGGGCGATCCAGTGCAGAAGCCTGTCTTCGATCTCTTTGGTCCAAGGCAGGGTATGCAAGAGGACACGCGTACTGCGCGTCATCATGATCGCCATAATGCCAACCGTCAAACCACCCGTTACAACCGACATCATACCGATACGCCAAGCCGGATTTCCGAAGGGAATAATGAAATGGCTCCAGATGTAGCCCAAGAAGGCCCAGAGTGGATACCCGGGAGGATGGGGCACGCCAAAGGTAAAGGCACCTGTCACGAGCTCTCCGGAGTCCTGCAAGGTCACTTCAGGCGCCATGTTCAGGAAGAAGATGTAGGTCGAGAAGAGGAAGGACGCGATCGAGGCGATCCAATCCTCCTTCTTAAAGAAATGTCTCGCCGAATCCTTCACGGAGTCTTCCGCACCTGTCACAACTTGTTTTTCACTCATCGTTCTTTTCCTTACTTTACCGTCGCGCCAGCGATTGCACCCGCATCCGGCGACACCACAAACAATGCACCATCGGGATTGCCTGCTGCTAAAATCATACCTTCTGACAGTCCAAACTTCATCTTGCGTGGTGCCAGGTTAGCCACCATCACCACCTGTCGTCCAACCAGCTTTGCGGGATCATACGCTTTACGGATACCCGCAAAGACCTGCCGGGGCTTAGGCTCACCAATGTCGAGCATGACCTTCAGCAACTTGTCGGCTCCCTCCACCAGTTCCGCGCTGACCACCGTCGCCACACGCAGATCCATCCGCGCAAAGGTGTCGTAGTCAATAGTGCCTTTAACGGGTTCCACGGTCATGGCGGACGACCTGCCGGTCGCCCCTACAGGCTGCGCCACGGGCACAGCCTTGCTGGACTCGACCATCTTTTCGACTGCCACGGGATCCACGCGTGTGGCCAAATACTCGTAGGGGTTGATCGTCTGGTTTTCGATTGCCTTCCCAAGAGCCGCCCAACAATAAGGCTCTTCATTGAAAAGTGTCCCGACACGCTTAGCATAAACGGGGAGCACGGGCTGAAGATAGATTGTCAGCACTCGGAAGATATTGAGCACAGAAGTCATCACCTGTCGCGCAGCCTCCAGATCGGTCTTCACTAACGCCCAAGGAGCCTTCGTGTCAAAATACTGGTTGGCGGCATCCGCGAGGTCGCGGATCTCGACCATTACTTTTCCAAAGTCCCGAGATTCGTAATAGGTTGCCACTGACTCAGCGCGGCTACAGGCGGTTTTCCACAATGCGCGACCCTCAGCATCCATCACGCCCATCTTCCCACCCAAGCTCTTGTGAAGCATCTGGGCCCCACGGGAAGCGAGGTTGGTGATCTTGCCGACGAGGTCAGAGTTGACGCGATGGACAAAGTCATCCAGACTCAGATCAAGGTCATCCGTTGTCCCATTGAGCTTGCAGGCATAATAAAACCGGAGGTCCTGCGGATTCAGATGGTCTAGATAGGTGCGAGCCTTGACAAAGGTTCCCTTGGACTTGCTCATCTTTTCGCCATTGACCGTCAGGAAGCCGTGCACAAACACTTGATCGGGCGTCTTGATTCCAGCTACCTTCAGCATCGCAGGCCAGAAGAGGCAGTGAAAGCGCACGATATCCTTGCCGATGAAATGGTAGAGCTCAGCCTCTGGATTGTTCCACCACGCATCAAGCTCTTGCTTGTGATCAGTACACCACTTTTGGAGTGAGGCCAAATAGCCAATCGGCGCATCCACCCAGACATAGAAAAATTTACCCGGATGCCCTGGGATCTCAAAACCGAAATACGGGGCATCCCGCGAGATACACCAGCCACGCAAGGGCTCGCTGAACCACTCCAGCAACTTGTGGGCGACATCGGTTGCGACGTGCTTAGGGATCCAGCTCTTGAGAAAATCACGGAAGGGTTCGAGCTCAAAGAAGAGATGTTCACTGTTCCGAAGGACGGGTGTGGAACCACAGGTGACGCAGGTCGCCTGCTTCAATTCCTCGGCCGGATAGGTCTGTCCGCAGGCATCACAGGCATCGCCGTACTGATTTTCCGCATTGCATTTCGGACAGATCCCTTTAACAAAGCGATCTGGCAAAAACATGGCATCATGTTCACAATAGAGCTGCGGAAGCTGCTTCACCGTGATCGCCCCGCTCTTTTGCATGGAAGCAAAGATCGCATTGCTAAAAGCGCGGTTCTCCTCGGAGTTCGTCGAATAGTAGTTGTCAAAAGCGATCTGAAAGTCAGCGAAATCCTTGGCATGTTGCTCAAGGCTCCTAGCGATCAACGTCTCGGGCGTTATGTTCTCCGCCCGCGCCCGCAACATGATGGGTGTGCCATGCGTATCATCCGCACAGATGTAGAGGCAGTCGTGTCCACGCATCTTTTGGAAGCGCACCCAGAAGTCCGTTTGTAGATACTCGACTAAGTGGCCGATATGAATATCACCGTTTGCATACGGCAATGCAGAGGTCACAACAATCTTTCGCTTCGTATTCACAATAAAAATCCTCTCCAGAAAAACGATATATAATAGCAAATTCCTGTGAAAAACTCAAACCCATTATCCCCTAAGTGTGATTCATTTTAATGGGAATGAGTCGCGCCCATTTTCAACCTTTTTTGCACGTTGACCTTTCACACACCTTCTGTTAAGTTAATGCAGAATTTTTTTATCTTTAAACAAGGGATGAGGGGAGCATATTTATGAAGCACAAGAACCGTTTCATTTTTTCCGTTAGGCAATTGCTGTTAACAGCATCCCTCTGTGGTGGCGCCCTATGTGGTGCAGTCGAAAAACCGAACATTATCCTCGTGATGCCGGACGACGTAGGCTATGGCGACTATGCCTCTCTTGGCAATCCGATTATTCGGACGCCGACAGTAGACAGTCTAAAAAAACAGAGTATGCTCTTCACTCAATTTCATACAAGCCCTAGCTGTGCGCCGTGCCGCTCCGCGCTCCTGAGCGGACGCCATGAGTTCAAGAATGGTGTCACGCATACGATTCTCGAACGTGAACGCCTCAGCCTGAAGACCATCACCTTGCCTCAGGTGCTCAAAACGGTCGGCTACACCTCCGGCATCTTCGGCAAGTGGCATCTGGGCGATGAAGAGGCGTATCGTCCGGAGAGTCGCGGCTTTGACGAGGTCTATATCCATGGCGCCGGCGGTATCGGCCAGACATACGCCGGTTCCTGCGGCGATGCGCCAGGCAATTCAAATATCAATCCCGCGCTCTGGCACAATGGGAAATTTGAGAAGACCCAGGGATACTGCACCGATCTCTTCTTTGACCAGGCGATGGTCTGGATGGAGTCGAAGCAAAAGGCCAAGCAGCCCTTCTTCGCCATGATCACACCCAATGCCGCCCATATGCCGCTGGTCCTTCCAGAAGCCTATTACCAGCAGTATCTCGGGAAGCCCGGGGTGGATATTAATATGGCAAAGTTCTTTGGTATGATTGAAAACATTGATACGAACCTCGGAAAACTGTTGGCGAAACTTAAGGAGTGGCAGATCGAGGAGAACACCCTTGTCATCTATATCGGAAGTGATAACGGTGGCACCGTTGGCGTGAAACTTTTCAATGCTGGAATGCGCGCGGGCAAGTGCACGGTTTATCAGGGCGGCACGCGCGTACCCTGTTTCTTCCGCTGGCCAGCGGGTAATATCCCAGCAGGGAGTTCGTGTGATGCGCTCTCAGCCCATCTTGATATCTTGCCGACGCTTGCGGAAATCACCGGCTCGATACTCTCGGATGAGGTGAAACAGCAAGTCGAAGGCCGCAGTTTGCTGCCACTACTGAAAAATGCTAAAGCGGAGTGGCCGGAACGCACACTCGTGCATCACCTTGGACGCTGGGGCAATGGAAAAGCCGCGGAATCCAAGTATGCGTGTAGTGCCATCCAGAATGCCCGTTTTACGCTGGTCAATAATAAGGAACTCTATGACCTTCAGGCTGATCCGGGTGAAACAAAGAATGTCATCGCTGAACATCCAGAGGTGGTTACGACCCTTCGCGCCACATACGATCAATGGTGGGAAGCCGTCCAGCCCCTACTCGTCAATGAGCAGGTCAATGCTCCAAAAATAAACCCCTTCAAGGAGCTCTACTGGAAACAGTTTGGTGGAGGGCCAGCCCCTGAACTGTTGAAGAAGATTGATCCCGATGCCAGCCCCAGCCCAAAAAAACCTCTTCCTGCGAACCCCGGGGACACATTCAAAAGATAAAAAAAGGCGAGTCCTTTTCGGACTCGCCTTTTTTTACGATTCGATTGACGTTAGGCTTGCACCAAAGCGGCGCGGGCCTGAGCGATAATCTTCTTAAAGCCTTCTACATCATGAACAGCGATCTCGGCGAGCATCTTGCGATTGATCTCGATACGAGCCTTAATCACGCCTTCCATGAAACGGCTGTAGGTCATGCCTTCAGCACGGACAGCCAGATTGATACGGGTAATCCAGAGACCACGAAAATCGCGTTTGCGAAGCTTGCGGTGCTCGGTTGCCAACCGCTGGGAGCGATCGACGGCCTCGGTGGCCTGACGGAAGAGCTTACTGCGGGAACCGCGGAAACCCTTCGCTAACTCTAACCGCCTGCGGCGGCGTTCTCTTGAAGCAGGTGCATTTGTGACACGCATGGCTCAATCTCCTTAGTTGCCCTGCAGCATAAGGGCCGCAGTCTTTTCGAATGTTTTATCAATGGTGGTGGTACCACGGAGATTGCGCTTGCGTCCGCGTGACTTGTACCCATTTAGATGGGACTTGCCAGCTTGTGAACGCTTCACCTTACCCGTGGCCGACATTTTAAGGCGCTTAGTTGCGCACTTTTTGGTCTTCATTTTAGGCATATTCTACCTCGTTCTTGTTGAAGCCTGAACCCGCAGGGCAGTCAGCCATGAAAGCCCGTACAGGATCAATGATTCACCCCACCTCGGGATGAAAGGACATACAAAGTACCAAAAGCAGGGGACGAAGTCGAGCGGGAAAAGAGGAAAAAGCACTGGTTCTTGCGGAGATAGGTATGATATATTAAAAAGCCCATGAGCCTCTTGCATGTACACCCACCCTCGGACTATACGCCCTTGCGGGCGACACAGTTCTACATACCCCTCATCATTCAGGCTGTCTCCCAGAGCCTGACCTATCCGCTTGTGGCCTCGATCGTCTCACACGGCGATCATGGCGTACGGGACCTCGCCGCCTTTGCGCAGGGACAAGCCTTGATGTTCGTCATCAGCGCCTGCGGGGGTGGCCTGCTCACCACCGGCATGGTCTTTGCTCGCTCGAAAGAGGGGTTTGCCCTCTTCAAACGACTCAACCTCCTCATGACCATTGTGCTGCTCGTCCTCCAGGCCTGCGCCTGCCTGCCCGCCATCCATCCGGTCATCTTCGAGTCAATCCTCGGATTAAAGGGCCCCATGGCGGAAATCGCACGAGAAGTACTCTTCCTCTCGATTCCGATGCAATTCCTCTTCTTCATACGAACCCCTGCGCTCACGGCACTCTATAACGCTCGGGCAAGCTCTGTCGCTAATTGGGCGACCCTCGGCCGCATTGCGCTCACCGGAATCCTAACCCCCATCTTTATCCACTATGGTCTCGTCGGTTATAAAATGGGCTTAATCGCCATGACTATTCCCGTTTTGTTGGAGATGCTCCTCGCACAATGGCTTGCACAGCCCTATATCCGCGAGCTTCAACCCGCCACAGAGCGTGTTGCCTCGATACGCTCACAACTCCTCTTCACCCTTCCGATCTCCTTTGGCGGCATTCTTTTGGCGCTTTCAGGTTTTATGGTGGGTGCCTTTATTGCACGTGCTGCAGATGCTGAACGCATGCTCCCGATTCACTATGTCGCCATGGGCATCGTCAACCCGGTCAGTTATTCCGCACTTCGGATGCAGGCTGTGGTCCTCGCCTTCCCTCCAACAGACCCCAGGGGACATCATCTCTTTCGATATGCGTTCGCGGCTGGCCTTGTCCTCATGCTCTTTCCCTTGATGGGACAGATACCCTTTGTTGCAAAGTGGTATTTCGGGACTATCCAAAATTTGCCGGCGCAAGATATCCCCTTAGCCATGCACGCCATGTTGGCCATTACGCTTTTACCCGTGATACAGACCATCCGGGGCCATGCTGAAGGACTTGCCGCCTGGTTGAAACGGCCCAACGCGATCCTTGCAGGTCAAGCCGTCTACTTGGGAACCATTGTTTGTTCACTTTTTGTCTGTCTCAACCTAGGTGTCTCTGGCTATATGATGGGCGTGATCTCCTACC
>CAMBQV010000084.1 GCA_945870145.1 Akkermansia muciniphila | reverse complement strand
ACGCTTGTAACGAGGAAAGTTGTCTTTGAACGTGGTGCTGGACATCGTTTTCATGCCTCTAATTTACGGTGTCCACGTATTTGACGGAAGCGCTTTTCGTCATGGACGACCAATTTTGTTTTCAGTGTCCTTAATTATGACGTACCGCGAAACATAAAAAAGGGGCATTCAAGGACTTGTCAATCGTCTGTCAGCGTGGTACACTCTTTCAACGTGTATTTTGTGTAATTAACTGAAACGGAGAGTTATGCCCAGTGATGATGCAATAGAGGTGATTGGAACCGTTATTAAGGTTCTGCCCGCGACCATGTATAAGGTGAAGCTCGAAAACGGGCATGAGATCCTCGCTCATATTTCAGGTAAGATGAGAAAGTTTTTCATCAAGATTGCTGCAGGCGACAAGGTGACCTTAGAGATTTCACCTTATGACCTGACAAAAGGGCGTATCATTTATCGTCACAAGACGTAATCAGGTGCACAAGCGTACGGGTTGATTTTGCAGAGGCTTTTCATGAGTGATCGTATTAAGTATAAACGAGTCTTACTGAAGCTGAGCGGCGAAGTCCTTGGAAACAAGGCGACGGGTGAGTGCTTGGACCCGGATATTCTTGCCTCCATGGCGAAGCGGGTTGCCAAGATCGCTCAAATGGGTGTGCAGGTTGCCATCGTCTTGGGTGGCGGAAATATTTTTCGCGGACTCAAGGGGCAATCCAAAGGCGTCAATCGCACGACTGGCGACAACATGGGCATGCTCGCAACCATCATCAACGGACTCGCGATGCAGGATGCCTTGGAGCAACTGGGCATCGACACCCGCGTCCAAACCGCGATTGAGATGCAGAAGGTTGCTGAACCCTTTATCCAGCGCCGCGCCATGCGCCATCTCGAGAAGGGACGCATTGTTATTTTCACAGGGGGGACAGGCAACCCCTATTTCAGTACCGACTCTGCAGCCGCGTTACGCGCAAGCGAGATCGGCGCGGAAGTTCTGTTGAAGGCAACAAAAGTCGATGGCGTCTATACAGCAGACCCCAACCTCGATCCAACCGCAACGCGATATGACCGAGTCTCCTACGAGGATGCGCTCTCCAAGCGGTTGAAGGTAATGGATTCTGCGGCGTTCGCTTTGTGCATGGACAATAAGATTCCCATCGTTGTCTTTGATTTCTTTGACACCGAGGCTCTCGAACGTATTATCCGCGGAGAGACGATCGGAACCTTAGTCAGTGATTTTTCAAGCAAGGGTTAAGCAACCCCAAGGAGGAGTACGATTATGCAGACCGTGAGTGATGTGTTAAAAGATGCAAACGTGAAGATGGACAACACGATGCGCATGCTCAAGGAACAGTTTGCCGGCCTTCGCACCGGAAAAGCTTCCCCTGCATTAGTGGATGGCGTGCAAGTCTCTTACTACGGTACGCCCACGCGTCTTCGTGACCTCGCAAACATCTCTACCCCAGAGCCGCGTTTGATCACCATCAGTCCCTACGACCCAACCGTTCTGGGCGAGATTGAAAAGGCGATTCTGGCTGCCAATTTAGGGGTCACGCCCCAGAACGACGGTCGCCTTGTCCGTATCCGCATTCCAGAACTGAACGAGGAGCGGCGCAAGGAAATTGTTAAAGTTGCTAAGACCCGTTCTGAGGATGCACGCATCTCAATTCGTAATGTTCGCCGCGATGGAAATGAACTGGTCAAGACCTTGCAAAAGGATGGAAAAATTACCGAAGATGAACGTGATCGTGGCTTAGCAGATGTCCAGAAGGCAACAGACCTACACATTGCAAAAATTGACACGGAATTGAAAAACAAAGAAGCTGAAGTCATGGCTGTTTAACAGAAAAGGAAACTCCCACTATGGACGAGCAAACTCAAGCGACCATCCCTCCGAAAGCCACGCCGACACCCCTCGTGACCGCACCTGGCGTCCCCCGTCCAATCACGGTGCGACTTCGCCCCATCGCTCCTGTAGCAGGTGGTACGCAAACGCCTTTATCACCTATAACTCCTACAACCGCAGGTGATGCAGCAACCGTGAGGCTGCGTCCTGTAAACCTTTCCCCGTCGACGACCGCGCCGATCATGGCTCAGATGCCGGCAATCAGTACGTCTCAGATTAATGCGACGCTACAAGCCGCAAAATCCAAAACCTCGCGGATCTCGTTAGATTCAGCCATGGGGGTCACAACCTCTATTCCTATCGCGCAGCCTGCCGACAAAAATAATCCCAAGACGATTCGTCTCAAACGCCCAACAGATCTGGAATCTCCTGTCACGGCACCTACATCTCCCATCAGCTCGCCCCATCTCTCTATGACAGCGGCGATCATAACACCGCCTGGAATTAAGCTTGGCGCACCCACATCTCCGTCAAAGACGTCAACCATACCGAGTCACAAGACATCTCGTATTCCCGACTCTGTTATTCCCGCAGACTCTCCTCTGACGCCACAACCCGGTGCAGCTCCTACACCAACGGCGAATTCCTCCACTGTCACGCAGAAGAAGACCCTAAAAATCCGTCGCGCTGGCGCACCTGAACCCACATCTGTCTCCACGGGTTCAACCGAAGCGGCCACTGGATCTTCATTAGAGGGCGTCACATTAACTCCAATTTCGGAGATTGAAGTACAGGGGATAAGCAAGGGGTACAAAATCTTTACGATCTTCGCGATCTCCTTTGCCTCCATCGCAGCCATCCTGATGATCGTACTCAACTGGTGCTTGGCAGCAGATGTGATTGCCCCCTTCGCAACCAAGAACACGGCGGCCTCTATCCAACTCGACGCGCAACTTCCCTGGCCAGGGAAGCTTGATGAATACAAATAAGGTGTCGTCAAAAATAGGAGATGATAGGAACCGCTTATCTCCGTGACCTCGTTTAACAGTAAGGAGATGACGTGTGAGTACCACCGAACAATGCCCGGTCTGCCGGGCACCCAATACGACGCGTCAAGGTGCAGGAACAAACACCTTCGAGCTTAATTGCCCACGTTGCGGTCGCTACCACATTCAGGCACTGGCTGAAACGCAACTGCTCAACAATCGCCCAGCATTCCCCCCTCAACATTTGCTTTCAGGCCTCTGCCGTAACATGTGGGACATCCTCGGTGATAAATTATTGATCACCGTTGATCTCTTTAAGTCGTGGGTGGAGCTCGATGTAGCCGCCAAGATCGCTATTCCTCGTGACACCGATCTTGTTACCAAAGGCGACTATCTGATCCGCTTCATGCGTCGCAAATCCAAGTCCTTGGCTGATGTGGTCGTTTTCACGCCCAATGAGTTGTCCGTTGGATTCTGCGCCAACAAAAATGAATTTCAATTCTGCCTGAATTATCTCGTTAGCAAAGGATTGATCGAGGAAGATACAACCCATAAACAAGCCGGAGCCTTTACCTATCGTTTGACACCCTCTGGCTGGGCAACACTTGACACCCCTACCCCGTTAAAAGAGAAGCCTCAAGCTGTTGTGGCGCTCATTCCTGGAAAGGATGGCGATCTTTTTTGGACGCAGGGCGTTTCCGTAGCCCTCGCTGCTGTCGGTCTTACTGCTGTGCGGGCCGACACCAAAGAGTCCTCCAACAAGGTGACGGACGAACTTATCGTCGCACTTCGCAAAGCTCGTTGCGTTATCGCCGACCTCACAGGCCAGAACCCGCTTGTCTATTTTCAAGCTGGCTTAGCCCTCGGAATGGGCAAACCCCTCTTCTGGATCTGCGAAGCCTCTGAGCTCGCTGATAAGAAGCTTCTCGTGGAGACGCGTCAATATATCATTACACCTTGGACACGCGACAAACTCCCCGAGTTTGCCGCGCGCCTAGCAGCGCGTATCGAAGCCTCATTGGGATAGGGTTTCCGCCTTCGCTAACGCTTCCGCCTTCGCTAACGCTACGGCGGACAAGACGGCGGAAAAGTAAACAGTCGGCAGTGGCAGTCGACAGTGAATAGCGGCTTATTCATAAGGCAAACATCTGCCCACGGTACACTGCTACTGCCCACTGCTACTGACCACATTTGTCCAGATCGTCTCTTTCACGATCGTTTCATACGGTGACGCTTCCGGGACGGGGCGGAGAACGAATGAAGACGGTGCGTTGTTTGGTATCTGACCCAGATACTCGCAGGTACCTCCTCAGCCATACTCCAAATGGTCACTCCAAAAGCAGGAGCCATCAGGGCCGATCGCTTCAAATTTAGGCTTTTTGTTGTCAGAACTGACACTCCAGTAGGTGATCCGGTTTCCAGCCACATCCGTTAATGAATAATTAATTTTCAGCTTGTCGCCGTCAGCTCGCTTCGCGGTGATAGCAGCGGTAAACGGAGTCCCCCCTTGAAGCGTGAGAATATCTCCCGCCTTGGCTTCAAGATCCTCGTTCGAAGCAAACGAACAATTCATCCCTCCTGAAGTTTCACCCTCTTTATTCTTAATGTCATACGAGAGATGCCAGATCCTCATGACGCCAGCTGGCACGGTGACACTGTTCGTATTGGAAAAGGAGACCTGCCACGATTTATTTTCCGCGACCTGCCGGAGCGTCAGTGACCCAGAACCGGAAATGGGAAGGATGAGTGTTGCCCGATCCCCAGCATAGGTGGCTTCGTTGAACGTTTCTGTCGCCATGCGGCGCTGAGCTTTCGTAAACGAATAGATGCCACCCCCGACCAAGACAAACGCGCTGAAAGCCCATACACACGCAACCATGAGCCAGCCTTTACCACCCGTCTTGCGGCTCATCTTTACTAGGCTAATCACAAGCGGAATGACCCAACCGAAACTCAAACCAACGAGGAAGGCAAAAATAACAATCCCAATCAAAATGACAAAGACTTCCATACCTGTTACCTCATAAAGAATGTGACTACTTCAGCTCCAGTTCCAACACCTTACCAAAGGTCTTTTTCTCATACACGAGCCAGACATAAGCTTTGTACGTACCTGCTTGGGTCACCTCACCGAGGTAACCACCCTGGCCTGATCAGGAGGGACAGAGGGCCGAAAGGTCCTCTGTTTTGTGGTTAACAACCTTGCCATCCCTATCCGCCACAACAATTGTTGCCTTACCGTCAAAGATACTTTGCGTCTCTGTTCCACCTTCAGTCTCGATATTCTTATTCAGCTCTACAGAGATAGCAAAGGGGATCGTCCCCTTCTGCTTGTAAATTTCCATCACACGCTTAGGTAGCACAGCCGGACGGGCATTGACCCTCAACTCCACCGTCTCTTTGCCATCCGGATTCAGCTTTAATGAAGTGATAAACGACTTGACGATCTTTTCGGAGGGCACAGCCGTCTCAACCTTGTTTGTCACCTCTTCGCCCATTGTAAACAGGCTAAATAGAACTACACAGACCCATGCGCTCGGGATTTTCCAAAAATCACACATAGTGACCTTTCATTTAATGTTATTAGCATACTCCAATCCCCAGTACCCCGTCAAGCACGCCAAAAAAAATTATCACCTTCCCTTTTATACTTGCAACTCTCTTCAGAAAACAGTAAAGTATCGCCCTTCTTTTTACCGCTCGGGTGGTGAAATGGCAGACACGCTAGCTTGAGGTGCTAGTGGGGAAACCCTTGCAGGTTCGAGTCCTGTCCCGAGCACCATATTATCAGTACAAGAAGAAGCGTCAATCGCACCAGCGAAAGACATAATTAAGGAGAAAATAGGTCATGGCAATCAAAGTCGGTATCAATGGTTTCGGCCGTATCGGACGCATGGTGTTTCGCGCGGCAGTAAAGAATTTTTCAAAAGACATCGAGATCGTCGGCATCAACGATCTACTGAGCCCGGATTACCTGGCTTACATGTTGAAGTTTGACTCAGTCCATGGTCAATTCCAGGGCGAGATCGCTGTTGAAGGCACCAACCTGATCATCAATGGCAAGAAGATCCGCTTGACCCAGGTCAAGGATCCTGCAGAGCTGAAGTGGAACGAAGTCGGCGCGGACATCGTTGTCGAATCCACCGGCCTCTTCCTGGATAAGGAAACCGCCACCAAGCATCTGACCGCAGGCGCCAAGAAGGTCATCCTGTCCGCTCCTTCCAAGGATGACACCCCGATGTTCGTCTATGGCGTGAACCACGCCTCCTATAAGGGCGAAGCCATCATCTCTAATGCATCTTGCACCACGAACTGCTTGGCTCCTATCGCCAAGGTCCTGAACGACAAGTTCGGCATCGTTAAGGGTCTGATGACCACCGTGCACGCTGCTACGGCAACGCAGAAGACAGTCGACGGCCCTTCCAGCAAGGATTGGCGCGGCGGTCGTGGCATTCTCGAAAACATCATCCCCTCCAGCACTGGCGCAGCCAAGGCTGTTGGTGTGGTTATTCCTGCGCTCAACAAGAAGCTCACGGGCATGGCTTTCCGCGTTCCGACCTCGGACGTCTCGGTCGTCGATCTGACCGTAGTGCTCGCAAAGGAAACCACCTACGATGCCATCAAGGCAGCGATGAAGGAAGCTTCCGAAGGCGAACTCAAGGGTATCCTTGGCTACACCGAAGAGAAGGTTGTTTCGACCGACTTCCGTGGCGAAGCCAAGACCTCGATCTTCGATGCCGAAGCTGGTATCATGCTGGATTCGACTTTCGCTAAGATTGTCAGCTGGTATGACAACGAGTGGGGTTATTCCAACAAGGTTCTCGAAATGGTTCGCGTCATCGCGAAGTAATTTCGACCAAAGCAAAAAGACGCACTGCCTTTTGGCCGTGCGTCTTTTTTTATTTGTCCCTAGCCCATGCTACAGCCTGCTTTACGCGTTCGCCGATAAAGCATCCGGTCTGTTCATAAACATCCTGCGTACGGAAGAGCCACGTATCCAGGAGAAAGCCTGGACTGACTGACATGGTACAGACCATCCATAACGCGATCCCAGTCACATTCAACAGGTAGATCAACGAATAGGAGAAGAGCCTGCCATATTCGTGGATATCCGGCTGATGCGTCCAAAGGCTTTGGATCGTAAAGGTAAAGTGGAAGGACCACGTAAACCCTACAAAGAAGAGCCAGACCAAGGGATAGGGAAGCGGGGTCACAAAAAACCGTACCACCAGAAGCGCACCAATCAGCAGCATGGTGTAGAAGGGAAAGAAGTAGGGTGCCAACGTGATGATGATATTCGACTTGGTGACATTAACACTGCCACCCGATGCCTTGACCTTCAAATTCTTTGCCTTACCCCCAAAGAGAACAGCCCAGAGCGCATGGGTCAGCTCATGACCCAAAATATAGACCTTAATGGGCTGTGGCAAAAAGAACCAACACGCTAACCAAATAAAATAGCCGAGCGCCAGTGAGCCCGTCTCCAAAGAGAAGAGAGAACCCGCGTGATCCGCATGGCGTAGCATGTCCCCCGCTGTCTGCGTCATGGCCACGCAGAGCGGCAACAGTAGAACACCGATCAAAAAAAGAGAGAACTTCTTCATTGCAGTCTAAAGGTAAATATTTTATCAGTTGAAGGCCTAAAAGACAAGCGACGCTTCAATCCAATACCCCCAGCAAGCGCCGGTAGTAGCCGGGCATCTGGGTCATGACATCGAGCTTTTTCAGATAGGGCTCGACCGACTCGGGAGGAACGGGAAAGACCGTCACCGGATCAAGGAGCTTCTTCGCATACATCTCCATGATCATGCAGGTTTGACGCGGCATGCCGATCCGCTGGTGCATCTCGCGCCAGAGCTCGGCGATCGGACGCTCGCGTATATTGCCGAAAGAGAGCGGCACGAAATCGCAGGGATAGAGGTTGCCTGCTGCATCCAGATAGGAGTGCTGCGTGCCTGCCCCGCACCCGAAGCGGCTCTTGTCCTCAGTATAGGCGAAGACGGATATCTTCGGAAAGCCCTTCTTCTGATTCATCTCGACACTGAAGGCGCGCAATTCATCACGCTCCGCCTGAGTCAAGATGCACGCTTCCGAAACCTTTGCCAGACGTCCGCTCGGCATATTCTCGAGCACGCGCACCTCTTGGACGCCCATGCTCTTGGAGAGTTCAATAATCTTCAGGAGATGCCCGCTCTGCAAGGAGTCACGTCCCGCAACAGTCTGCGTCATGGTGTACAAGCCGGCCTCGCGGCAGATCTTGACTGCTGCCAGAGCCTTGTCAAAGGCCCCTTCACGTCCGCGCAGTTCGTCCATACGCTTCGGATCTGCATCATCCAGGCTGATGCCCACGGCAAAGAGTCCGGCCTCCTTGAAGGCGCGGGCCTTTTCCAGGGTCATGCCATATCCGGTTGTAAAGAGGAAGGAGACCGAACGCTCATCAATCGCGGAGATCAGTTCGAGCAGGTCACCGCGTACCATGGGCTCCCCGCCTGTGAAGCCGATAATGGCCGTGCCCATCTCCTGAAGATCAGCCAGCACCTTCTTCATCTCCTCGGTCGTCAGCTCCTGGACAGGATTCCTGCCGACGGCACTGCAATGGGCGCACTGATACGGACAACGCTCCGTGATCGCAATGTACATCGAGATTGGCGCACGGCGACGTCCTGTCAACTGCGCCTCAAAGGCTCCTTTCGATAGATCCAATGCATCCAGAACCTGATCCGCCGCCTTGGAAGGAATCGGCGGCAGGAAGGAGGAGTAAACCAGCTTGCCCTCAAAGGGCACCACCTTCTCCTCGCCTGCGGACCGCCAGGCCGAACGTAAAAGGGTCAAAAGCGAACAGCGCGGATCTGCACGGAACATCGCGTAGGATTTCCAAAACAATCGGATGGCAGCAGGATGACAGAGTAGTTTGAAACGGTTAACCATAAAGAAACTTCAAAATTGCCTTATTGCCTCATTGCCTTATTGCCTTATTCAACGGTATGCTCCACTCAAACTTTGTGCAAAGTATAGGACTGTCTGGATTTCCGTGCAAGATAAAACGGTCTTTCCTGTCCTTCAGTCTCTCCTTTGAGTCTTGGGGTCTTCACGTCTTGGCGTCCTTAATCAAATTTTTCCCACGTCCCAAGTCGCACGTCCCACGTCTTGTGATTCCCACAACAAAGGAGAACGGGTTTTCCAACCCGTTGAATCACGGACTAGAAAGTCCGTGCCCCTGTATTACAAAAGTTAGTGATGACAATGTGTTGACAAAAGGCACACTTTTAGGTAAATTGGTACCATGAATTTTTTCAGATGGGAAGCATCTAAAAATGAATGGTTAAAGGCCAATCGAGACGTCTGTTTCGAGCAGATTGTTGTCTTGATGGAACAAGAGAATTTACTGGATGTCATCGAAAATCCCAATCAGGACAAATATCCCGGACAAAAAATTGCTGTGGCGAAAATTAATGATTATGTGTATCTCGTGCCGTATGAGCAGCAAGGCGCGGAAATCGAACTGAAAACCATCATTCCTAGTCGCAAGGCGACACGGAAATATTTAGGAGGTAGCAATGAAAAAAGTGATTCTTGATCAAGAAGAGAAGGACATCCTTGAGTCTTTTGACAAAGGCGAGTTCAAGCCGGTCAAAAACAAAAAGGCGGAAATGGCACGATTGAGACAGTATGCCATCAATACGATGCAGAAGAACAAACGGATTAACATCCGCTTGTCGGAAAGGGATTTGTTTGGTATCCAAACCAAAGCTACAGAAGAAGGCCTGCCCTACCAGACGCTCATTTCAAGCATTCTTCACAAGTACCTTACCGGATCATTAAGAGAAGCAACTCGGGTATAACCAGCAAAGGAGAACGGGTTTTCCAACCCGTTGACCACGGACTGGAAAGTCCGTGCCCCTCTGATTTTTCCACTTCTTCACAATTCGCTTGTTTTTACAAACCCAAACAGAAGACATGGGGACAGACATGGTATACAAAAGGAAAATGCAGATGAAACGAGCAAAGGTCATGCTGGGAATCGTTGTTTTCGGTCTTTTGGTCTCTGGAATTACCGTCTGGCCTGCCGTGCCGGAATTAAAAATGGCTGTTAGCCTCGTTTGGGGCGACGCTGCTCCAGGCGGAACCTTACATGCCTTCGTTCTGAAGGCCATTGAAGGACTGGAGTCCATGCAGGCAAACTATCCTTTTATGCTATACGCGCATGATTGGCTCGCCTTCGCTCACATCGTATTAGCAATCCTTTTCGCAGGAGCCATGCGAGATCCTGTTCGAAATGTATGGATTGTGCAATGCGGGCTCATCATGTGCGCACTCATTCCCATCTTGGCAGGCATCTGCATTCCGCTTCGCGGTATTCCTCTGATATGGTTTTGGCTGGACTTTGCCTTTGCCCCTGCAGCGGCATTGCCTCTATGGATTGCATTGAAAGACATCAGACGAGCCGAAGCGGAAGAAAGAAAGGTATAGAAGTATATGACATTTCGCATTTTAATGATGGCTTCAGCTTTCGCACTATTTTCAGGCTGCTCAAGCACAAATGCCCCAACACATAGCTCAAGCACGCATGCCCCAACTCATGCAGAAAATATTTCGTGTATTTTTGACTCTAAGAAAACAGCTACCACGGAAATGTTCGGACTAACCGAACAGGAAGTTGGCAAAAAAATTCTTGGCCAGGCGATGCTTATAGACTCTAAGTCAGACAGAAATCACATACACGTTGTCTTTGCAGAAGGTGGTGAGTGCCCAAAATTTATCGAACACGGTATCTATGATTTGAGGGGTGAATTCAAAATTCATAATCCGACTCAAGACGGTAAGCCTAAAAAATTTCCCATCGCAAATTATCGGTATTTCTTGGTTTCCTCATGGAAATTGACAGATACCAAATAAATCGAACTAACACATTCGGACAGACATGGTATACCCTTTTTAGC
>CAMBQV010000083.1 GCA_945870145.1 Akkermansia muciniphila | reverse complement strand
GTTTTCAATCCCAAGGCGCATGACATTAGTTGCCGTTTCCTGTAAAAGTCATCGATGGGAAGAGCTTACACTCAATCTTTGCCTTTGCTTTGAGTGCTTCAAACAGTTGCTTGCACTCCTGTTGATATTGCGCCTTATAGAGCATCGTAGCAATCTTTGTACGATCATCTGAGAGTCGACGAAGCAAGATATGCGAGGCTCGAACTGTCTCGGGCAACGCGGGCACCCCGTTCTTGGCTGGCTGTGCCTTGTTATGGGCAACGACCTTAAGAAGATGCATGCCGTATTTGGTTTCAAAGACTGGACTCAGCTCACCGACCTTTACTTTAAATGCCACCTCTTCAAAGGCCTTGTCCATTTTGCCTCGGGTAAACTCGCCCAGATCACCGCCCTTCTTTGAGCTGGGACATTCCGAAACGACCTTGGCCACATCCTCGAAGGAAGCACCATTCAGAATTTGAGCGCGAACGGTCTCAAGCTTTGCACGCCGCAACTCATTCGATACGGCAATCTTAGCAGCAACCGCCTCAACCGCGTTGTCTTCAACTCGAATCTTCTTTTGAACTTCCTGATTCAGGAGCTTCTCAATAATTAGGCCATCCTCAAAGTCTTGCTTCATAATCTCTGGTGACTGAGGACCACGATTAAAGAAAGCATTCGTATCGGAGTTCTTTTTGGCAAGCGCAAAGGCGAGCTGTTGCAACCCAAGGGTGCGTTCTTGCTCGCCAATCGTAATCTTTAAACGGTTTGCCTCGTCCAACATAACCGTCCGATAGACAAACATCTGAATGGCTGTTTGACGAAAATGCTCCTTGGCTTGCCCTAACATATTGGAGGCGAAGGCCAAATGCTCTTCCGTCATGGCATATTTCAAATAACCATCTGCACGACTGCGCATTTCACCAAACAACAAGGGCTTACCATTCACCACGGCAACTACCGTTTTTGCAGGCTGATCGCCCGGCTCAACCGTCTCACCCTTTTTACAACCCACAAAAGAAGTGATGGAAAGACAAACCGCCGCCATCCATACGTAATATTTCATCTCGACCCCTTTCCGTAGCGTGGTTCAACGACTAGATTTGAACCAACACGCCACCCCACGTCAGACCTGCTCCAAAACCAACAAGCGCAATATAATCACCAGACTTGAAACGGCCTTCCCGACTCATCTGCGCCAAGGCAAGAGGGACTGTCGCTGACGAGGTATTCGCCAGCTCGGAAATATTCATGTAAAAGCGACTCATATCAATCCCGAGGCGACGGGCCGCTGCATCAAGGATACGGAAGTTCGCCTGATGCGGAACCACCCACGCGATTTGATCTAAGGACAACCCCTGCTTCTGGGCTAGGTCACGAATGACCTCTTCACACGCTTTGACCGCAAAATTAAATACCTTTTTGCCATCCATATGCAGGAATCCTGGGGTCATATTCTCAGGTTTCGGATGGCGATATCCGCCGTCACAATAGAGAACACGCTCGCCACCGCCATCAGAACGTAAAACCGATTGCAACAGTCCACCAGGACGGTCCTCAGCCTTCAAAACCACTGCACCGGATCCGTCACCAAAGAGAACGCACGTGTTGCGGTCGGTCCAATCCACGGTTCGCGTCATGACATCGGTTCCAACCACTACCATGGGACGTGGATCCAAAAGCATCATCGAACGCGCCACCTGCAGGGCATAGACAAATCCAGAACAGGCAGCCAGCAGATCAAAGGCTCCAGCATTTACTGCGCCAATATGGTGTTGCACCAAGCAGGCGCACGAGGGAAAAACATTGTAGTCAGGCGTGCTGGTCGCGACGATGACCATGCCAACCTCTTCAGGCTTCACACCTGACATCGCTAAGGCTTCTTGGGCAGCTTTGGTTGCCAGTGTCGCAGAACTCTCGTTTTTGGAGGCCACGTAACGGGAACTAATGCCTGTATGAGAGACAATCCATTCGTCAGTAGTATCTATCGATTTCGGCAACTCGTGGTTCGTTACCTTCTGCTCTGGTAAGCCAGCGCCGAACCCAGCGATGTGAATATTCATACGTTTCTACGTTTCCTTACGTTTTTAAAAAGAAGGTTAGATTTTAGCAAAACCTTATAGAAAAAACAAGATGTCACTTTTCCCTATTTATCTCAAAAAATATGAGACTCCCTGCTTGAATACTTGCCCATTTTTATGAAAAACAGTATCATGAACCGACAAATTGCCATTCTACTCCTAGAGATTTATGAAAATTGCGATTGCCTATCCGCCATTGCCTTCTGAAAAAGGAGTCCCTTTGCTGGGACAAAACCGCCAATTCCAGTGGTTTAATCGTCCCACGTTCATCTACCCTGTGGTGCCAGCCCTGGCCGCAACCCAAGCGAAAAAGGCCGGACACGAGGTCGCTTGGCTCGATGGCATCGCCTCTGAGTGGACTCCTGAGCAGTTCCTGGAGAAACTCGAATCCTTCAACCCTGATCTCCTCCTCTTGGAAACAAAGACCCCTGTTATCAAACGCCATTGGCAACTCATCAAGGACCTCAAGGCAAAGTATCCTGCGATGCGTCTCGTCATTGTCGGTGACCATGTGACCGCGATGCCCGAAGAGACCATGGCCAATTGCCCTGTGGATTACATCCTCACAGGGGGTGACTACGACTTTCTTCTCGTCAACCTGCTCGCCCACCTCGCAACACCCTCGACTGTCCAACTCGAGGCAGGCATCTATTGGCGTGACCCCGATGGAACAATCAAGAACAGCGGAACCTTTAAACTCGATCATGACTTAAAGACCCTCCCGTGGATCGACCGCGAACTGACGCAATGGCAGCTTTATGCCACCAAGAACGGAAACTACAGCCGGATCCCGGGAACCTATATCATGTCCGGCCGGGACTGCTGGCATGGCAAGTGCACCTTCTGTTCGTGGACGACGCTCTACCCCACTTTCCGTACACGAGAGCCCAAAGAGGTCGTGGATGAGATCGAACACCTCGTGAGACATTATCACGTACAGGAGATCATGGATGACACCGGGTGTCTGCCTGCTGGCGCTTGGCTGAAGACATTTTGTAACGAGTTGATCGCCCGTAAACTCAACAAGCAGGTCAAGATCGACTGCAACATGCGCTTCGGTGCCTTGGATGAAGAACTTTGTCGCCTCATGAAGAAGGCTGGATTCCGGCTCGTCCTCTTCGGAGTTGAATCTGCAAACCAGTCAACCTTGGACCGGCTGAAAAAGGCTGTCACGGTCGAGCAGATCGAAGCGGGCGCAAAGGCAGCGGCTCAAGCCGGCTTGGCCGTGCACGTCACCGTCATGTTCGGCTACCCGTGGGAACGAGAAGCTGAGATCGAGAATACCGTCTGCTTTGCGCGCCACCTTCTGCAAAAGAGTTACGCCTATACACTCCAAGTCACCATGGTCATCCCCTACCCTGGCACGCCCCTCTTCAAGGAGTTGGAGAAGGATAACCTGCTCTTGACACGCGATTGGGACGAGTATGACATGCGCACGCAGGTCATGAAATCCGGTGTCTCCGAGGAGCGGATCAAGACTGCCATCCGCGATGTCTACCGCGGCTTCCTCCACCCGGAGACCATCCTTCGCCGACTCGCCTCCATGCGCAATCCCGTTGAGGATATCAAATTTTTCTGGCGCGGCTTCCGCTCCATCTTGGGCCACCTGCGCGACTTCAAACACTAGAAATTTTAACAGGTCGTGAGGTATGAATCCTGAACAAATCGAAAACCGTAAAAAGGTCATGGGTAGAAGCATCCGATTGGGACATTGCGTCTGTGATCCTGCCAAACCCTGCCCGTGCCCGCTCTTTCAGGACAAAAATGTCTGCCTCTGCGCCGGGGAACATCTCCCTGTGGATGGTGCCGCGCCCGTCAAGCTGACCCAACATGTCCGCAGCGCAGGCTGTGCCAGTAAGATCGGCCAGAAAGATCTGCATGCCGTACTTGCGGGCCTTCCCGTCGTTAGTGATCCCCGTTTAGTTGTTGGGCTCTCCACCGCTGACGATGCCGGCGTCTTTGAGATCCAGCCCGGGCTTCTACTGGTCCAGACCGTGGATGTCTTCACGCCGGGCGTTGACGATCCTTACACCTTTGGCCGCATTGCCGCCTGCAACTCCCTCAGCGATGTCTACGCCATGGGTGGCAAGCCAGTCACCGCGCTCTCCGTGATCGGCTTCCCCATTCATACCCTGCCGCACACTGCCATGACTGCGATCTTGAAGGGTGGCATGGATGTGTTGCAGGAGGCGGGATGCGTACTCGTCGGTGGTCACAGCATCAACGATGAAGAGGTCAAATTCGGTTTCGCTGTAACAGGCGTTGTCAACCGTGAGCACCTCACAACCAATGCAGATGCCTGTGCGGGAGATAAGCTTATCCTTACAAAGCCCCTGGGCACCGGCATTGTCTCCCTTGCAGGCCAGATTAATAGGGCATCGGAGCGTTCCCTTGCTGCGGTTGCGGAATCGATGTCTACCTTAAACCGCAAAGCTGCGGAAATCATGACGCGGTATTCTGTTAAGTCCGCAACCGACATTACAGGCTTCGGCTTACTGGGACATCTGACACGCATGATGATTGAGAGCAAAACCTCTGCAGAAATCCATTTTCATACATTGCCGATCTTCCCTGATGTACTTGCATACGCGCGCGAAGGGATGTACAGCGGCGCCAATGAGCGTAATGCCTCGTTCAGCGCAAAGCATACAACATGGGATGCGAGTCTGACCGAGGCCGAGCAAGCCATCCTCTATGATGCTCAAACATCAGGTGGCCTGCTGATTGCGGTTCCCGCCAATGAGGCACTTTCCCTTTTGAATGACCTTCATCACGCAGGTGTCCCGTATGCTGCAATCATCGGCGAGGTCCGTTCGGGAACACTAGGAACTGTCCACGTAACA
The DNA here is from genome assembly GCA_945870145.1 of Akkermansia muciniphila. GTDB lineage: Bacteria > Verrucomicrobiota > Kiritimatiellia > RFP12 > UBA1067 > CAIZQW01. The sequence continues at coordinate 5,912 of CAMBQV010000083.1, read as the reverse complement.
CGTTAGCCCTAACATTACAACACACGTATGAAGATAGACTGGTACGGGATAGCTGACCAAGAAGTGCAAGCCGTCTGCAAGGCCTTGCCGCAGGACCTTCAAGCGTGCCTGACCCATCTCCTCATCACACTGGATCCCCAGCCGCGTAAAAGCGAACAACTTGATGCGGATGACAAAGACGATCTGCTCGGCTTATTCGTCGGCTCGGCTTACGCCGACTCCCAAAACGATAGCGATCCACTCCCCAGTGCCATTCGGCTTTATATTGAAAATATCCGAGACAAGGCAGAGGACGATCCTAAACGCTTCCGACACGAAGTGCGCAAGACTCTTCTACATGAGCTTGGTCACTACCTTGGACTTGAAGAAGAAGACCTCGACCAACGCGGCCTATCATGAGCGCAACTCAACCGTCACAGGCCCGTCATTCAAGAGGCGCACCTTCATCTCCGCTCCGAAGCGACCGGTCTGGACACGTGAAGCTCCCATGCTCTCACGAAGCAGGTGAACCATCTTCTCATAGAGTGGCTCCGCCTGTTCAGGACGGGCAGCTTCAATAAAACTGGGCCGGTTCCCTTTGCGGGTATCCGCATACAGGGTGAACTGAGAGACCACGATCACGCTACCGTTGATGTCCATAACCGATTTGTTCATCAACCCCTGCGCGTCCTCAAAGATCCGGAGCGTCGGGATTTTCTTTGCGAGCTTCTCCACTTCCGCTAACGTATCCGTATGGGTAATCCCCAGCAAGACCAACAGCCCCTGCCTGATATCGGCAACCCGCTCGCCATCAATATCCACAGACGCTTCCGAAACGCGTTGTATGAGTGCTTTCATGCAGTGAATACACTTTCTTATTCCCGAATGACAAACAGTTTCTCAACGCCCCACCAGAGTCCTTTGAAGAGATACCCCAAGGGGCCCAATATAGGTTTTCTCGCGAACTCAAGTGTCACTGTAGCATATTCGACCTGTCCCTTGAGGGATTTGATTCGGCCTTGCATTGAGTCAATGTCTGCCTGCACGCGGTTTAGTTCGGTCTCGATCGAGAGAATGTCTTTGACCTCTGTTGCTTTCTCGAGCAATTGCTTCAGTCTATCACGAAGGACGAGCTTGTTCTTCAGCCGGGCCTCAACATCAATGAAGTCCTCTGTCACATCTTCGCCTTCAATATTACGATAGGTCACGGTTCCAACTGACTCTATTCCAGACAATGTTTCTCTGAACGATTTAGCAGGCGCGCGAACCGTCAGACTGGCTGACGCCTCACCACCATCGCTTTTTTTCTCAACAAAGCCACCCTTACGTTCAACAAATGTAATAGACTCGTTTACCGCATTACTGACACTCCAAACTTGAATATTCAGAGATGCCTTCCAAATCAACATTCGATCTGAACGCACTTCCGCCATGTTACTTGACCCAGGATCAACGAGCGCGCAAGCGACAGGACTTTCAGACATTTTTGAAGAACCCGTGGTGCAGCCGGTCAATGTCATAATAACGAGAAGAACCAGCAACGTAAGCATCATTTGTTTCATACTATTTCTCCTTCTTGTAGAATTTTCACTTCTCGGACGAGGCTTCGCGGACGTCTCCTGTTGGAGATGATTGATTGGCTTCAGTACATGCTGAACGGCTAGGGCAAGTGAAGCACGCCTTCGTTGGTGACACCGTTTCGGTCTCGCATTTTCCAATACCTGGCTGAAGTTCAACGGTGGCTAACAGAAACCAGAATATGATAAATGCGCCAGGGATAAAGACGGCCAAAAGAAATGATACCTTCTTTGATGCCACCACATTTTTGATAAACGAAAAGTTCAAGATCAGATGTACGATACATAGAGCAATAAATACATATGCCGCCCAGAGATGTAAACTTCCCCAGTCGTGACGACCCAGACTCAAAAGCGTATACCCGTGCTCGCCGCCTCTCGAACAAGGGGGAAGACGGTAGCCAATCAGCAAACCCGTTCCCACGATAAAGCAAAGTAACACGTACAGTGCAATATCCACAAAGCGCCTCATCGTGTTATCTTTCATATTACTACTCCGTTGTTTTACTGGCAACCACGCAAAGTTTGTGTTCATTATTACTGTTTGGGATGGCAGAAGCAAGGGGAATGTGTGAGGACCTGTAAAGTGGCTCATCGGGCCGGGGAAGCCCGCTCCAGCAGATTCGTTCGTTGGCAGGATTTTATCATGTCAATCTGGGCATATACGGATTTATACAATTGTTTGATCTCCCTGTCGGTGATCTTTTCATAATCCACCTTTAACGAAGGAGCAATCACGACTTTCGTGTTTTTGAGGCCAGCGAGATTCGCCAAGAAATAGAGATCCTCGATTTTATCGTCGCCAATCGCAATACACCCTATTGAGGCCGCTTTCCCGTGAATATAAATATCCCCACCCACTTCCGTAACACCCCTTGCCTTTGATCTCTTTCGGTCGGTTTCATTGGGATACGAGATGCGCATGGATAAATAGTACGAACTGTTTGGATTGAACACATCAATCTTATAAATGCCTTCGGGAACCTGACAGTCCCCCTCTTTAATTTTGGGTCCCGCCACACCGGATGCAGCCAATATCGGCACATTCATCACCAAGGTGTTATCGTAAAAAACTTCCATACCTTTGCTGCTCTTAAAGACAAGAATCGTCAACGCTTTGCCCGCTGGCAAGGCCGTTAAATAATCCTTCTTCGCTTTAATTGCCTGAATAACCTCGTTATTTGATCGTCCGCCCATAGATTTCAGAATAACAGGCTGCCCAATCGAACGCCCGAATTTATAAACACCCAAAACCAAAACCACAAATACCGTTACTGTTACAACTGATATAATTAAAAGTCTTTTAATACGAAACATAATCCTATCTCTAACTTCAAATTAGTTGGCCACAAAAAACACAATAGAGCACGAAAAATAAACCTCTGCGCCTCCGCGCCTCTGCGGGAAAAAACCTCAATCCAGACCATCCTGGATTTCTCCTCGCCGAAGCGAAGCTGTCGGAAAATCCTGTCGAAAGTTATTCTCCGCTAGAGTAAGGCATCATTCCTGTGCTCCAGCCTATATGACAGGAGGCACACGGAAAGACAACGCCTTTTGCGTCTGTAGTCCACTGTCTGACATCAAGTCGCCGTCCGCACGTTGGGCAGCGGGGCATGAGACACACCCAAGGGATTCCCAGGAAGATAAGAAGTAATCCGGCTGGAAATGCAAACTGGCAATAGATTGCCAAATACTGTAAAACAGATGGGAACTGATCCCGACAAGCAGTGGCTAGGAATGCCGAGAATGACAACACCGTCCCACCATATGCAACAAGCGCAAACCTGCGTCTAAATGCAGGCCATGGCCTAATCTCATTGATCGGTATGCGATACAGTAATTCTTCTCGAGTTTTCATATATTTCACGTTGCCAGCTTGAAGAAAGGATAAGAAGCAGCATGATGATCGAATGTTACTGTAAAGGAGGCGCCCTGTTCCTGATGAAGATGGGCAATCAGATAATCGGAAAAATCGGCACCACCGCTTTCAAATGCCCGTAGTGCTTTCCACACAGCCTCACGGGACTCCAGTTCAATATGATCAGCGAGTAGAAGGGTCTTGATAACCTCAGCAATCTTCTCTTTTTTCTGCTTGTAACACCGTGCGAGAACCCAGACAATCTCACATAAAACAATGACGCAGATGGTCCCCTTGTTTTTAAGGGACAACTCCTTTTCAAAAACCCGATTGGCAATCTTTGACTGTTCAAGATCATCCTGAACAAGATAGCGGATGACTATATTGGTGTCTAAGCCAATCATTTTTCGCCCCCTGTTGCAATGGCAGCATCCATTTCTGCAATCGTCACAGGGCGCTTGGGCTTCGAGACAAGTCCACGAAGTGCATGCACAGGCGTATGTGTAGGAATCAGCTCAATCGTTTTACTTTTTGTAGTCACGAAATCGATAGCATCCCCTGTTTTAATGCCTAAAAGCTCCCGAATTGAGATTGGGATGGTAATCTGCCCTTTTGAGGATAGCGTCGCAATCATATAACTTACTCCTGTTTCCGAATTACAAGTAAGATAATATTTCCTTACTTATAAGTAAAGCTAATAGAAATAAGGTTAATTTTGTAATAATCTTACAACAGAACAGCTTGTCTTCCCGTGAAGGAGCCGATGCGTGACAAAGAATACTTTTAAAAGGACAGCTTGCCCCGCCTTCAAACCTCGAAACCAGGGAACAACCGCAGGAACGTCTGCGGCAGGGGCGTGTCAAAGGTCAACCGCTTGCCGGAGTAGGGATGGTCGAAGGCGATGGACTTTGCATGAAGGCAGAGGCGTTCTGAAAAGGGATCGTTGTGGCCATACTTCGGGTCGCCGACAACAGGATGCCCCAGCTCTGAAAACTGGACGCGGATCTGATTCTTCCTGCCCGTGAGAAGGTTGATTTTAACGAGACTCATGTTCGGATTTTCAGCGACAACTTCGTAAGCGGTTTGCGAGAGCTTTCCTTGCGCAGGGTCTTTCACGGAATAGACATAGAGATCTTCATCTTCCGCCAAATAGCTCGACAAGACACCCTTCTTCTCCTTTAAGTGTCCGCGGACTGCTGCATAATAGATCTTCTCATTTTTTGACCAATTATCCTTCAACCGCTGCTGAGCCTCCTCTGTCTTGGCATAGAGCATAATGCCCGAGGTCTCACGATCCAGACGATGAACCAAATAGACATGCTTGGTCGAACGGGAGCACCCTTTCCGCAGATAGTTACTCAGCACATTCTCAGCTGTGAAGGCTTCGTCACGACGCGTCCCAGTCGAGAGCACACCAATAGCCTTGTTAATCACAAAGAGATCGCGATCCTCATGCAGGATGTCAACCCCGCGCGGCATGTGTTTGTTATGCTTCATATCAATACGGCAGCTTGTGCTCCTTGATCTTGCGTTGGATGGTGCGACGCGAAAGGCCGAGCTGATCAGCCGTCAACGTCCGGTTGCCGCCATTCGAGCGTAACTTCGACTCTAGGATCGCGCATTCAATCTGTTCGAGTGTCATGCCGTCGGGTACCGAGAGGTCACCGGCCAAGGCACGCGTGCTTCCGGGAAGGACCACGGCTTGCGCGGCCAGTACACCATCAACGGAAAGGAGAACCGCAGATTCGACGATGTTTCGCAACTGTCTGACATTTCCGGGCCACTCATACGTTTCAAGCAGCCGATAGAAGTCCGGCTGAACAGCTTTGATAGTCTTGTTATTCTCTGAGGAGGCCTTTGCAATAAAGCGATCCGCCATCTTACGGATATCCTCTTTGCGTCCTCGCAAAGGTGGTACACGAAGCGTCACCACATTCAAGCGGTAGAGGAGATCTTCACGGAACTTCCCCTCACCGACAAGAGCATCCAGATTCTTATTAGTCGCTGAGACCAGTCGCACATTCACCTTGATGACATCACGTCCCCCTACCCGTCTGATCTCACGCTCCTCCAAGGCACGTAACAACTTCACTTGGACAGAGAGCGGGGCATCCCCAATTTCATCCAAAAAGAGCGTTCCGCCATCCGCACGCTCGAACGCCCCCTTGTGCAAACTCGATGCTCCGGTGAAGGAGCCCTTCTCGTGACCAAAGAGTTCAGACTCCAGCAGCGATTCGACAAAGGCACCGCAGTTGACTGCGACAAAGGGACCCTGCGCGCGTTTCGAGTCCACATGCAACGCGCGTGCGACCAGTTCCTTGCCGGTACCGCTTTCGCCGGAGATGAGAATCGTCGCCATGGTATCGGCCAATGCCTCGATCTGCGAGACCACGGTTTTCATGCTGGGGGATTCCGCGATGATGGCACTGGACGCAAACCGTTCGCGGACCGACTGCGAGAGCTCATCCACCTGGTGACGCAGACGAGAGGTCTCCGAC
>CAMBQV010000082.1 GCA_945870145.1 Akkermansia muciniphila | reverse complement strand
AGATTTTGTCGTCAGTTATGATTCGCAAGGCTTTCTGGCTGAGGGGGCTACAGAAAATGTAGCGATTGTCACACGGGAGCGTGAGTTGCTCTTCCCGAAGATGGATCACGTCCTAGAGGGAACGACCATGTTACGGGTGATGGAGCTGGCACGGGGTTTAGTCGAGGAGGGGCTCTTGAAACGAGTCGCCTTCGCAGATATCTCGGAAGCGATGGTGTTCTCCGCAACGGAACTCCTGGTGATTGGCACGACGTTAAATGTGGCCTCGACCTCTTGCTATGAGGGACGTCGTGTGGGCGTTGAGTGCCCGGGGTCAATCGGGAAAAGACTGGATACATTATTGGAGCAGGATGTCGCTACTAATCAAGCTATGCGGACGAGGTATTAAGCGCATATGAAAGGATTTCAGGAGATTATCCAAGAGTGCGTCGTCTGTCTCAACATGGCAGAGAAAGACGGATTGGATGTGATTGCACAGTTGGTCAGTCAGGCTGTGCAGCAAGGGGTTCTTGTAGCTGAGGATGAAGAGGATGTGATGCGTGCGATTATTAACCGAGAGCAAAGCGCGCCAACGGCACAGCCAGAAGGTATTGCTATTCCACATGGCCGGGTCTCTTGTATCTCAGAAGTCGTCTTTTTATTAGGGCTTCATCCTAAGGGAGTCGACTTTGGCGCGCCCGACGGAATGCCCACGCACATCTTTGCGCTGATGCTCGCGCCGCAAGCGTCTGGCGCCGGCTATATCCAATTTTTAGCAAAACTTTGCCAGCGTTTGCTCGATGGGGCTATCCGCGAAAAGTTACTTTCCGCTGTCTCGAAGCAAGCGGTTTGCGACGCTTTGTTATAGGTACGCCCACTGACCGGGGTGCCAGGAATAAACGAGAGGGTAGCTTGAAAAGGAATAAAGGAATGTTGGAATACTGGAAGATTGGGGTACTTAAATATCGGTGTACGGGCGTCCTCGCCCGTACTTGTGCAGGCGAGGACGCCTGCACACCAGTTTGGCGAGCAGTCTTTTCCCATCATTCCACTATTCCAACGAAGTTATAGGTGTTTTATGAAGAAAGAGTATAAGAGCGGAGCGTCTTCGACGCATGTTGAGATCGTATCATGGTCTATCCAGAAACCCACGAAGCGTGTGGACTCCTTTTTAACCAGACCTGCTTTTTCTGCCACAGCAGAAACTGTTGCGAGCGAGGTCTTGGACACGGTTCGAAAACAGGGTGATCTTGCTGTTTTGGCAGCAGCTAAGAAATTTGATGGTGCGGTTTTAACGAAGGGACAACTCCGCGTCAAAGAGAGTGAACTTCGAACCGCAGTGGCGAAGGTCCCCTTGAAGACAAAGAAGGCGGTTCAAGAGGCCCATCAGCGTGTGTTGACCTTTGCGCGTGCAGGGTTGCGTGAGCCGTGGTATCTGCAGACACCCCTGGGCGGCTACACAGGGGAGTTTTATTCCCCCATGGATCGTGTGGGGGTGTATGTGCCGGGCGGAACAGCCCCGCTCGCGTCCACGGCAATCATGACCGTGACGCTTGCCAAAGCCGCAGGTGTGAAGGAGATTGTCGCCTGCACGCCTTGTGGTAAGGACGGCTGTGTCAATCCTGTTTTGCTCTATGCGCTAAAACTGGCGGGGGCGACAGAGATTTACCGTGTTGGCGGAATCCAGGCGATCGGCATGATGGCTTATGGTACGAAGACAGTGAAGCCCGTGCAGAAGATTGCGGGCCCAGGGAATGCATATGTTACAGCTGCTAAGCGACAGGTCTTTGGATATGTGGCGATTGATCAGGTCGCCGGTCCGAGCGAGATTGCTATTCTAGCAGATAAAACCGCCAAGCCGGCTTGGGTTGCCGCTGACTTACTGTCGCAGGCAGAACATGGAAGCGGCCATGAGAAGGCACTCTTAGTTACCGATTCCGTTCGTCTGGCCCAAGCCGTTTGTGATGAGCTCTCCTGGCAGGCGGCCAAGTTGCCGCGAGCTGCCATGGTTGAACGTGTGATGGAGGCTGGCGGTATTCTGTTAGTCGTGGTCCCTGATCTGAAACACGGCATGGAGCTAGTCAACCGTTTTGCCCCTGAACATTTTGAGATTATTTCAAAGAACGCCCGGTCACTGGTGAATGATGTACGAGCTGCGGGGGCGGTCTTTGTTGGGGAGTGGACGCCAGAGTCGGCCGGGGACTTTATTGCCGGCCCTAGCCATGTGTTGCCCACAGGCGGAGCCGCGCGCATGTTCAATGGACTGACAGCGGACGAGTTCCGACGCCGTCACAGCTTTGTCGAGTTCACGCGTGAAGACCTGCTCGAAACCTGTCAGGCGATCGAGACCTTTGCAGCCGTCGAGGGGCTCGATGCACATGGGCGTGCCGCATCCATCCGTTTTTCATAAGTACCCATAGGCTTGTACGTGGCCTAAATCTAAGGGAAATAATTTTTTATTTTTTTAAAAATCCCACTTGACATCGACAGGCTAAATGGTGTTAAATATCGACAATCAAAGAGAAAAAGGTTCTCGCAAGAGTCCTAGAAGTAGAAAAGGATACACGGCTATGAAAAAGACAAGTTTGATGATTGCAGTGCTGATCGCGCTAACGGGTGTCGCACAAGCGGTTCAGATGACTCTTACAGACAATAATTGGGATAAGATTACCCAGACGTGCACGATACAAGAATTTATTCCTGGAGTTAATACGACCTATGAAGTGTTGTTCAAACAGTTTGATACTCAAGGTGGAGCGAGAACGTTACAATCTGTAACTGTTTCCTACACATTGAATGCTTATGGTGGATATTTCTCTGCGGATAATGATGCTGCGTCACAGGCAACCGCAACAGTGACATGGGGTGCTAATGCTCGCATTGCAAATAACACATTTGATGTCTATTTACCGGCAGGGGCAACTACTGTGAGGAATGCGGGACGCAGTTCAGGATTAATCACGTTGGAGGCCAATCAAGGGGATGAGATTGGTGTCTACAACTCAGGTGTTGCGACTGATAAATACATGCTTACAGGTGCAGATATTTCAGCCCCTGAAACTGCAAGTTACTCGGGAACACGTAGCTCGAGTCTTGATTCCTACCTAGGAGTTTCAGATATTGGGTTTGATTTTATTGCCAATCAGTCCTCGGATACCTCCACGCTTGGGGGAGCTTTTTACTCTGGAGGACCTGCCAACGCCTCAGCAGTTTTGACGGTCACCTACAACTATGTTCCAGAGCCGACCAGCATGGCGTTGCTCGCGATTGGCTGTGCGGTTTTAGGATTGCGTCGCCACGGTCAGAACACCCAGAAGGTTTAATTTCAATTTTTACCGGTTTCTGATGTAATCGGTGCTAAGGAGACCGCTGATCTTTTTCAGCGGTCTTTTTTTATTTGACAAAGGTAGGTATACAATGAAGTTTCATCCTTCGGTTCTTCAGTCAGCGAAAAAGCTCGTTTATTGTTTACCTATCCCAGGCGTAGTCGCGGCAGTGACGTATCTGGTGACGCTCTCACGGGACGTGTATCCTGGTCTTTCCGCTGCCCTGACGGCTGAAGCGTTTGGCGTGATCCCCCCATCTGAGGCCGCACACCCCCTGTTTGCTCTGTTGGCTCGTGGGGTTGCGTCGCTGGATCTCTTTTCGCTCCCGGTGCGTTTGAATCTTATTTCCGCCTGTTGTGGTACACTCTGTGCCATGCTGATTTACCATCTCGTCTCGCGCCTCATTCTGTTGTCTGCGTGTGAAGACGCGGGCGGTGGAGGACGGGTAGAACTATCGGGAATATCCGACGCAGTTTCTGGAGGGGCTTCAGCGTTACCACCAGAAGTGGAGGCCTATAATCGACGGATTTTTCCAATCGCGCTGACAGGCGGATTGATTGCTGCATTTCTTTTCATATTCATGGCTCCCATCTGGTCAGCCGCTACCCGGCTGGACAAGGGGCTGTTCGACCTGTTGCTTGCGCTTGCAGCGTTGAGTCTGTTTCCTTGGGACAACACCTCATATCGATTGCCCAGACTCGTGTGCTCATCCCTATTGTTTGCCCTTGGACTGTTTGATTCAGCAATTTTCCTCTTCCTTCTTCCGTGTTATGCCTTCTTCCTGTTCAAGGTGTTTCTGTCGTCGAACAATCGAGTTGCGATCATGGGGAGGTTGCTGGCGGTGGGGTTGGTTGCCAGCACGCTTGCGATCTATGCGTATGCGCAGAACAGCGAAGTGGCCCACGGGAACGCACTCTGGCCTCTTCTGTGTTCATACGCACACGCGCTATTGGTCAGTCATTATCGCGAGTTGCTCTCCTTTTTTCCGCGTTCGGGTTGGGCACTGGTCCTTGCTCAGACAGGGTTGCCCGCCCTGATTCTGTTGTTCGGAAGGAAAATTATTTTTAAAGAGAGGCAGATCCACACGTGGTTGGTTTTGTTGCTGGTTATGGGGGTGGCGGTACCCGATCTGCTCAATTTATCCATTGCGCCCTTTTTTATTTTTCAGCCCATCGGGTATCTGCCAGTTTTTGGGTCGGCGATCCTTGCGGCGAACACGGCAATGGTCCTCATGGCTTTCCTCTTCTTCTTGAAGGTTGACGAAGTTCCGCAAGAGAAACCTGATGCGAGACAGCATCATGAGGCGGTACCGTCAGGGACACACTTGTTCTTGCGTGGGACAGTCAGGTTACTATTGCCGATCCTCGCAGTGTTGGTGCTGGCCACCCCATTTCGGAGTTTTCATGTGACGAATATGCAGAGTTCGTTTGCTGACGAGACGGCACGGGCGATGCTGGACCAGATGAAAGGCCGCACTTGGCTGATTTCCAATGGTTACTTAGATAATCATCTCTTGATTCAGGCAACGCTACGTAAGCAGCCGCTCACTCTGATCCCGCTGATGCCCAAGACCCAACTGAAGGAGGCCGCGCGGCTCAAGCGACTCATTGTTGCGAGTCCGGATTTTAATGATCAGAATCGCTTGCGCCTCCAGAATGCACTTGCCTTGGGGACTGTCCGGTTTGTCAGGGAGTGGTTCATGACCGATTCAGATGTCGGACGTCGCGCCATGGTTTTTGCCACGCCAGATATCTGGACCTCCTGCGGTTATATTGCCGTGCCGGAAGGGTTGGCTTTCGGGGGTATTCGCAACGGCCAGAAACCCAGCCTGACCAATCTGGTTGAAGGGAATCGTGTGTTCACAGGACGGATACTTCCGCTGTTGCCGAAAGAAGGAAACGGATATGTGGCTGATCTGAGCGCGGCGTTGCGGTTGAAAATGGGCCTAGTCGCGAATGAACTGGGTGTCCTGCTGGAGGAGCAGGGGCAGGCAGAGGTCGCTTATCAGGCGTATGTGCAGGCGAGCTTGATTGACCCCAAGAACATCAGCGCGGTGGTTAACGGTTTAGAGCTGGCTAGCGCGCAGAAAATGGAGTCCAAGGCGATCAGCCGACTAAGCAAGAAGATCAAGGAGCTGACAGAGGGGCGCAATTTTCAGAGAAATGACATCACGTGGATCCTTCAGAATTATGGGACGATCCGGCAACAGGCATTTTACCAGCAGCAAGCGAAGATGTGGTCATCTCTGGGGGCCAGATCCATTGCCACTGACAAGATGCAAAAAGCACTTGCCATGTCTGAACAGACAGGGGTCAATGCACTGATAGAAAATGCTTCGGTTTATCTCCAGTCGGGCGACTTTGTCAAGGCGGAAGCCTGTTATATGTCCACGTTGGAAAAAGATCCCGTGAATAAGGCTGCCTTAACTGGTATGAGTCTGCTGACGTTGAATCAGAACAAGATAGCAGAGACAAAGAAGTGGGTTCATAAAGCGTTGGCTGCAGGGGTTGAGAAAGATACGCTTCTCTATCCGTCCATCACGATAGCCATTTTTGAAAAAGACAATGTTCTCGCACTTAAACTCTTAGAGGATGCTACCCAGAAGTTTCCGACAGATCTGCGTTATTGGACCTTGAAGGCGGAGATCCTGTTGGGGCAAGGACAACTATTGATGGTTGAGCAATCAGTCCTGCCTCAAATGCAGAAAGGCCTGAAAGATCCCGATCACTTGTTGATTCACTCTGTCCGAGGCTTTCTGCTCAAGAAAAAAGGACCTTCCTTTTTTATGGAGGCGCGGCAATCGTTGCTTCGTGCACTCTCGATCAACGCTGCGATGCCGGACCTTTGGAGCGCCCTCTTCGAGTTGGATTTGGCGCTTGCTCGGCAGGATTTCACGGAAGTAGACGCGCGGAAGCTGCTCAACATCGAGCCAGATCACGCGCTAGCAAACTATCTGCTGGGCGGCTTGCTGTTGTCACGTGGGAAGTTGCGGGAATCTGAGGATTTTCTGCGCAGGAGCATTGAGAAAACCCCTACAGCAGCGGCTTGCAACGACTTGGGAGAGAATTTGCGCCGTCAGCAGAAACTGACAGAGGCCGAGGTGTTTGTCCGGCAAGCTCTGGCGATCCAGCCAGCGTTGCTACCTGCGATCGACACCCTAGCGTGTATTTTGTTCGACGCTGGAAAATATGACGAGGCCGCGCAACATGAAGCCAAGGTCATTGCAGCTCAGCCGAAGCGCACGATCTATCAATTAACAATGCTCCGCATCCAGATCAAGCAAGGCGATTATGAAGGGGTTCAGAAACGCTTGACAGCCTTGGAGGAGTTAAAGGCCGAAATCCCCGCGGATCTCAAGAAAGAGATTGAAGCGCTGAAGGAAAATCAGAAAAAAGGGTAGTCGATTCGCAACCTTCACTTATAGACTTGATACAGTTGAAAAATAGGTGCGCGTGCAGTAACGGGCGTGCCAATTTGAAGGGGTGACTTGAAAAGTCGAAATTGACCCCACACGAAATCTTTGCTAAAGTACATTTATTCTTTTTTGGGAACCGGGCGGGTCTTAATCCCGGTGAGTTAAACGAAGTGGACCCTACTTTGTTCGCGGATAAGCAGAATTTCTCTGACCTTCATTTTATAATGGGAGTTTGAATGCGGCGTAACACGGAGACCTGTTTTTGACAGGGACCTGAATCCACCGACTAGAGCGCCCACCTCAAGTACGAGGTTTCAGGGATCCTGTCATACGGCAAAGTGGGGTTTTTTTGCATGAGTTTAGGGGTGGGTTTCATGTGTAAAAATCTTGCGATTGTTGTTGGTGTTTGTATTTGCTCTCTCTGGGTTTCTGTGTGTTGTGCCCAATGGCCAGAGGTGCCGAGTGAAGCGGTTGAGGCATTGGGGGTCACACCTGGAACGCCAAAGCGAAACGGTTTTGTCTTTATTGAAGGACGTTATATTCCACCACCGTATACGGTCTCTCGAAAAGGGAATGCCATCTTTATCAATCGAATGCAGGTGGAGCAACCGATCTCTTGGTCGGCTGAAAAATTGACACCTGTGTTACTCCCGCCTCCAGCGAAAACAGAGACTCCCAAAAAAGTAGAACCGGCAAAGCCGAGTCTTTTTGAAGGCACGCCTGAGACGCCGGTTGATATTGTTGTGAGAGACCCCGCTGTTGCAGCCAGCGTCCCCACATCTGAGGTTCAGGTGGGCAAAACATTAGATACACTCTTTGATGAGCCAGTGACCAATGGCACTTTTTTGGTTGATAAGAAGGGGACAGCGTCGAATAATATAAACCCTGTTGTTCTGACCCAAAAGCAGAAGGATGAACTTCGTCAAAAGCTGGATATGGTTCGCGCTCGCTTTGAAATGGGGTTGACGCAGGGTGAAATTTACTTCTTTAACCCTAAGTTTGGTCGAGTGAATGGTACGTATGGCACAGCGAAGGCTCTCTTTTACGTACTTCCAGAGGCCTTGCGCTATTCACAGTCCCCCCAGGACCTTATGGTTAGGCTTCGTCAAGGGGGGGTCTCTTTTCTGGATATCAATACCTGTTCGGACCTCTATCGCAACAAGTTGAGTTTTATGGTGTTGAGTGATCGTCGAAGAGCAATCGAGCTTTACGAGGAAACAAAGAAAAGACCCTAGTTGTTAAGGGGATACAAATTCATGAAGCGCGCAACTCATCAATGTCAGCCTTCAGCCCGTCAAGCCTTGGCTTTTGCACTTGTCTCCATTTCTGATCGCCAAGAGATGGAGCTTTTTTTAGAGGAGTTATTAACGCGTGGTGAGCTTTGCGACGTGACGTTACGTTGGCGGTTGCTCGAGTTGTTGGCACAGGGCGTGCCCCAGCGAAAGATCGCAGAAGAGCTCCAAATCAGTCTTTGTAAGATTACGAGGGGATCCCGTATTTTAAAGAATAAAAAGTCTGTTTCGCGTAAAATCATTTTTAAAGAGCCTTCCGGTAGCGGTTGAGTTTTGGCAAGGCTTTCAAAAAGTGCTTGTACTTTTTGCTTAAAACTTACTTAAAACTTACGTTTTTCTCCTTGAAAAATGCCCCTTATCGTGATAATATTTTTACATGATTTTTTTAGAAGAAGTAATTTGCAGTTGTCGACGTATCTTTTGCACCCTTCGCAGGGCTTCTTTCGGTTTACTCTTTTTTGTTTTTTGTAGTACTCAAATGCTTACCGGGTGTTCGACACTGATCGATTCAATTTTCTGGTCAGGTGATGAGCCAAAGGAAGATGAGCGGGCTGAATTTCAAGAAGAGGGCGACCCTAAAATTCGACCTGGTTTATTTTTGCGTATTGGCGTGACAGCCTCTGGCTCGGTAACGGTCCAGGAAGTGCTGAAAGAGGTGGACCTGATGGGCGAGATTGTTATGCCCATGATCGGAACCGTCAAGTGTGGTGGTCTGACAGTGGTTGCGTTGCAGGAGCAGATCAAAGATGCTTATAAAAAGTATTTTATTGATCCACAAGTGTCGGTAACCTTTGTGTATGATGAGCGTTCGGGAATGAAGTCGCCGTGGGGTTCTGTTTTAGTTCTCGGTTCTGTGCAACGCCCTGGGCCAGTTAATATGCCAGCGACACGCGACTTGTCGGTGACGCAGGCTCTTCTGGCGGCTGCAAATCCGACGCCGTTGGCGGACAAAGCACGCGTTCGCGTGACGCGGCGTGATAAAGAGGGTAAGTTAAAACGTTTTATTATCGATGTTGATGCTATCGGAAAAAAGGGACGAGCGGAACTGGATATGAAGCTGAAGGCTGGTGACGTTGTATATGTCCCTGAATCGTGGTATTAAGAAAAAGAGTAAGGAGTCATGATGAATAGCAAGAGAGCGCAATGGTGTGTTGTCGTATCAGTTGCTCTAGTGTGTGCACAGATGGCTGGGGGGCAAACGCCCGAGAAGCGGTCAGCACCTGGAGTTGCGCAGTCGGAATCAGCTGCGACGATGTTGACGCGTTCACAGTGGCTTAAAAAAGTAGGAGTGGCTGCAAAGAACCCTGATGAGATCCGAGGGGTGATGATTCTGGTCGCAGATGGCGAAAAAGCTGAATTCACGCAGCGTGTTCTCAAGGCCATCACGCGTTTGCCCTTAAGCCCAGAAGAGAAGCAGTCGCTTCTTATTAACGCCGCCATTGAGTGTATCCGGTGTACTCCTCTTAAGAATGACGAGCGTTTTAAAACCATCGCTGAAATTTTTGCAGTCGTTCCAGTTGAGTTTCTTCCTGCCATTGTCGGCGAGTTGTCCAAGCGTTTTGACCCAAAGAAGAACAAGTTAAGCGAGGAACAGTTTAAGCTGATGGCGGATGCGACGATTAAACTGGCTGTTGAGCGAAACAAGTCGACGGACGATCCTGTTGTGCGTAACACCTTTGTGATGTTACTCTTCTTAAATGCAACCACGCAGCCCCAGACTGAAATTCTGCAAGCTCTGTTGCTGACGAGGTTGCCAAGTGATGCGGCGCGTGATTTGGCAAAGGGTTATATTGCTGAGGCACAAAAGGGTAACTATGAACCGCTCTTGACCGCAACGGGAACAACCATACGTGTTATTCCTCCTCCTGTCGCGGTTGCTCGTGTAGGTGTTTCGCAAATGGAACAATTGCTGATGGATGTGGGTGGACTGACAGGTGATCTCGAAAAGCGTACACGGAACTACGGCGATACGTCAACTTATGCTGGAATGAACGTCTTTGGCCCGAGCGATGTGGGCATACAGACCGTGCCGGCACATGGGTATCCTAATCAGTTGGATGTTCTTCCATAACAGAATCCTAAAAAAATCTTCTTTCCTCCCTCTACAGAGAACAACAAACTTTTTTAACGGAGTCACTTTATGAGAATATCAAATACAACTAAAACGATGTTTCTGATCGTCGGCGTATTGCCGTTGTGCGTTTTTGGTGAACGATCTGATGGTTTGCGCTTCGGAAACTTTAAGGTATCGCCCTACGTGAGTCTTGATGTCTCTTATGATTCGAATATCCGCCTCCAAGTGAGGGATCAGGATGACATTATTTACCGCCTAAGTCCTGGTCTAGATGCTCAATATCGTGGTACAGATTGGGGGTTGACTGGAAATGCTTGGTATTCTTACGACTTGTATCAGAAGCATGACGTGTTAAACGCACAGCGTTATGGCGAAGACCTTGAGCTTTTTGTGGAGTCCCTGAAAGGGTGGAAGTTTTTGATTGGAGAGCGGTACAACTTCAGTAACCAGAATGATTCAAATCTGATAGGGGATGGTGCTGGTATCTGGCGTAACCGCCATCAGTTTGACTTGAACACGCTGTTGTCCTATGCCTTTAGTGATAGACTCTCTGTGGGCTTGACGGGGATGTATACCGATAACTGGTTCGATAGGGAGACACAAAAATATCAGCCTTTGTATGGCTTTTGTTCCGCGCAAATCGGTGCAGAGATTGATTATGCGATCACTCCGCAGACGGGACTCTTGTTAGATGGTTCGTATCAATATTATAAGACGGATGGCACGTTGGCAGGTGTCAACCCTGAAAGTGACGGTTACTCGCTCATGGCAGGTTTTGGTTCGCGTTTGACAGAGCGTGTCAAATATCGTGTTTTGGGAGGTGCTAACGTTTACTCTTCTGAAGGTAAGACACTAATTAGTCCTGCCCTGAATGCCTCCGTCAACTGGATGCTGAGTCAGCGTTGGGCTCTTACCATGGCTTCTGCTACCTACTTCCAGCCTAGCGAAACCACCCGTGGGCACTCTAAAAATATTTGGTCACTATCAGGAGGCGTGAGCTATAAGGCAACGGAACGCCTAGATAT
>CAMBQV010000081.1 GCA_945870145.1 Akkermansia muciniphila | reverse complement strand
TCTACACCAAGGCTGCTGACGTCGGCGCTGACCTCGTCGGCAAGGTCGAATCCGGAATCCCTGAGGATGATCCTCGCAATCCTGCGACGATCGCGGATAACGTAGGTGATAACGTGGGTGATGTGGCCGGTATGGGCGCTGACCTCTATGAATCCTATTGCGGAGCGATCCTCTCGACCGCGGCGCTGGGCGCTTGCTTGCCAGTTGTGGCCGGAACCTTCTGTGGCGTGAATGCGGTGATTGCGCCGATGATTCTTTCGGGTATCGGTATTGTTCTCTCGATCGCCGGTATGTTTGCGGTACGTTGTAACGACGACAAGGCGAGCATGATGACCCTCCTCAAGGCGCTTCGTTTAGGAACGTGGGGAAGTTCAGCCCTGATCGTTGTCGCTGCGGCAGTCCTTGCTGCTGTCAATATTATCACCTGGGGTATCTGCGGTGCTGTGATCGCTGGTCTGGTGGCCGGTGTTATCATCGGTTACTCAACTGAATACTATACTTCGGATGAATATGCGCCGACCAAGAGTGTTGCCAAGCAGGCCACCATGGGCGCGGCGACCGTGATTATTGACGGCTTGGCCGTCGGCATGATGTCCGCGATGATCCCTGTGCTGACCACGGTGATGGCTATCCTGGTGGCGTTTGGTTTGACCGGCGGTTTCCATGACACAGCAGCGGGACTCTACGGTATCGCCTTTGCCGCAGTCGGCATGTTGGCGACGCTGGGCATCACCCTCGCGACCGACGCGTATGGCCCGATCGCAGACAATGCAGGCGGTAATGCGGAAATGTCGCATCTGCCTCCTCACGTGCGCGAACGTACGGACAACCTGGATATGCTGGGTAATACAACCGCTGCCACGGGCAAAGGATTTGCAATCGGTTCTGCAGCACTGACAGCCATGGCGCTGCTCGCGGCTGAAATTCAGGAAGTGGATGTCTGGATGCGTAAGCTGGCGGTCAAGGGCGAAGTCGTCTTTGATATGAACGCCTACAATGCGGCAACGGATAAACTACGTTTCTTCGTGAACTATCTGGATTTGACCATTATGAATCCGTTCATGCTCTGCGGCATGTTCATTGGCGCGATGATGGCCTTTGTCTTCTGCGCAATGACCATGAAGGCTGTCGGCCGTGCAGCAGGTTCGATGGTGGATGAAGTCCGTCGCCAGTTCCGTGAAAAGCCAGGTATCATGAAGGGGACGGATACGCCGGATTATGCCCGTTGCGTGGCAATCTCAACTAAGGGTGCCCAACGTGAAATGCTCCTGCCCGCACTGATGGCTATTTTTGTTCCTGTCGCAACAGGGCTTGTTTTAGGTGTTGTCGGAATTATGGGTCTTCTTGCAGGCGGCTTGACCGCAGGTTTCTCCTTGGCGTGTCTGCTTAACAATGCCGGTGGCGCCTGGGATAATGCCAAGAAGCATATTGAGAAGGGCAACTACGGTGGCAAGAAACTGCCGGATGGCACCAAGAATCCTGTGCATGGTGCAGCAGTGACCGGTGACACGGTGGGTGATCCTTGTAAGGATACCTGTGGTCCTTCCCTGAACATTCTGATCAAGCTGATGAGCATGGTTTCGATCGTCTTCACGCCGGTGATCCTCAAGTTCTCGCCTGTGATTCAGCAGTTCCTGGGTTTGGCGACGAAGTAAGAATCCCGACCCCCAAGGTGAGAATAAAATAGGGCGGCTTGCGTTTTAGACGCAGGTCGCCTTTTTTTTGCTTTTCTCACAGAGGCACAGAGGTCACGGAGAAAACCAATAGAAACATCATTTACCTGTGGAACAGGGCAAGATAGAAGGTCATTATCATTCAGGATACATATTTCTCTGTGCCCTCAGCTTGTCCACCGTAGGCGTATTCGCGAAGGTGGATGCCTCTGTGAGGGACTACACATTTAATTAACATGCTCTAGTCTAGGTTTTCCCTCCGGATATTTTTGTAGAGTCGGGTGGCGAGCTTCGGATCGAAGTCCGCCGGGGTAGGGGTCATGGCATTAGCTGTCCCACAGGCAAGTCCAAAGGCGAGTGCGTCAGGAAGCGGTTTCCCTTGCATAAGTTTACAGACAAGGCCAGCGGTCGTGCAGTCACCACTCCCGATTGGATTCCCCACCTTTGCGAGTAGAGGCGGATGCAGGCGATGAAACGAACCGCCCTGCGTCAGGAGATAGGCAGCCTTTGCCCCTTGGGTAATGACGACGTTCTGGGTACCTAAAGCCACGAGTTCCTTCATGTCGCGCTTGAGTTGTTGCTCGGTCTTGAGTGCGTGCTGGAAAGTTGTTTCCAGTTCGTGCCAGTTAAGTTTCACCAGCAAAGGTCGCTCTGGCAACAGATGAAGTAAAGGGGCTTTATGGGAGTCGATGATGACAGGGAGTCGTCGTGCGATTGCTTCACGGACAAAGGGCCGATAGAACGTCTCGATTGCAAACGGGGGCAAGGTTCCGCTGATGACTAATGCCGAAGCTTCTGCGAGACGTTTCAGGTTTGCTTGCTTAAAACGCCTGAGCGTACCTTCACCCGGGTCCGGCGCCTCTTCAACAAGTTCAGTGATGGTTCCCTGCTTTAGATCAATCAACGTCGTACAGATGCGGGTCTCAGCCTTCATTGTTGTCTGCACGGACTCTACGCCATACTTCTTCAGAAAGGCCTCTATTTTGCGCCCGGTTGAGCCGCCGTTAAGTCCTGCCACTTCTGCTGGCATGGATAGCGTAGAGAGGGCTCGCGCGGTATTAAGAGCCTTTCCAGCGGCGCTCTCAATGACACGCGTTGCGCGATTGACACTGTTGGTATTGAGTGCGTCAAAGAGAAGCGTGCGTTGGAGAGCAGGGGTTAAGCCGAGGCAGAGAATCTTTTTCATGGCGGAAATAAAAGAGGCGTGACTCAACTGAATTGAATCACGCCTAAATTTGGTGTCGTTCTGTGAGACTATTTCTTACGCAGCTCGTTACGGCTGGCTTCATCACCGACGCCATGGATGAAGACATCCACGCGGCGATTTTCAGGTGTGCCGTTGACAAGATCATGCGGCACTTTCGGGCGTTCAAAACCGTAACCTACGGTCGACATCTTCTGGCCTTCGCAACCTGTACTCGTTAGGTAACCCTTGACGGCTTCTGCGCGACGCTCCGAGAGCTTCTGGTTGTAAGAAGCTAGGGATTTGTGACGGCGATCCGCATGGCCTTCCACAGAGACAGTCACATTTGGATTCTTGACCGTAGCTTTTTTGATCACACGGGCGATCTCGTTCAAGGCTGCAGTGTACTCTGGCTTGATGACGGTTTGGTCATAGTCGAAGTTGATGTAGACTTCAAGGATCATCACGTCCTGAGCGCCTTCAGGTGTCGCATCTATTATGATGCCAGGGGCGGGGTTGTAGGCAGGCGCTTCGACAGGGGCACTCGCCTTTTCGTTGCCACCAAAACGGTAGAGCATGCCGAGTTCTACTGTGGTGATGATGCCGTCATCCGTATCAGATGCTGCAGGCTGGATACCCGTCTTACCCTCAGCGCGAACCGCGAGGTTGTCGTTGATGTGATAAGCCAGTCCAACACCCACGCGAGGGGCGATGAAGCCAAAGCTCTCCTGGTCAGCTAAGGTGTTGCCATTCGAGAAGAGGAATGCTCCACCTGCTGTGAGGTAAGGGTCAAACTTGTAATCCTTCTTCAAGAGATGGAAGAGGACGTCTGCGGTAACCCCGCCAAGACTGTAACTGGTGTGCCCGCCACGTTCGCTGATTGAGGGGCTGTAGAGCATGCCACCTTCGACGGAGATCCGGTCGGTCACGTCATAGCCTAAACGAGCGCTAAAATAGACAGGTTCGTTGCCCGCGGAGCCATCCATGATCATCACGCCGACGCCTGGGGCGACGTAAAGACGGTTGGCACCATCCTTTTCGGTGGTGGTAGCTTCAGACAAGCTGATTTCTGATTTAGGAGCTTCAGCGGCCTGCTTTTCTGTGACGACTTGAGCGCACGAAACACTTGCGACTGAACATGCAATAAAAGTTGTTAATAATGATTTCATATAGTTTCCTCCTTTTGAAAACAGATCAAGGATAAGATAATGGGTCCTTTTTTGCAACATAAAAAATCAAATTATTTACGCCGCCGCAAGCTTCTGGCCACGAGTGGCGGGATTGTCGTTCAAGAGCGTAGAGACCAAGTTTGGTCTAAGGACTAGGGCTAAAAGTGCATCGATTGTATTTTCAGTGATCTGTCGAGTCTCTAACGAAGGTGGTATAAAAATGCTCTAAGATATTTCAGGGGAAATACGCCTTGAAGGTGAAAGACAAAAAAAGTATACTCACTGAGATTGTGATAAGCATTTGCGCGAGGCACACAACGAAAGGGGAAACAGAATGACAATGGGGCTGATTCTGATTGCAATTGGAGCGATCTGTGGTGGCTCGTTCGGGTTACCCGCGAAGTTTGCGCCAAAGGGTACGCCGTGGGAGGTGCTTTGGGGGCCGTTCTTCTTCTTTGCAACGCTCCTCTTACCGCTGACCATCGGGCCGTTGTTGGTCAAGGACCTCTTTGGCATTTGTGGCAGGATGGAACTGAGCAACTGGCTGATGCCTGTCCTCTTCGGTTTCTTGTGGGGTCTGGGTTCCATGACCTTGGGACGCAGTTTCGCCTTTATCGGATTGTCGCTGGCCTACGCGCTTAATTATGGCATGCAGATTGCCTTTGGCATGCTGGCCCCCAGCCTTATATTTAATGCAGGAGTTTTCCAGAAAACACAAGGAGCCTGGATTCTTCTGGGGGCGGCCGTCTGTATTCTGGGAGTTGTTGTATCCGGACGCGCGGCACTCTTGAAAGAGGCCTCTCAGCAAGCCTCTGAGAAAACCGAGAAAAAGAACATGACCATGGGCATTTTTGTGGCGGTACTCTCCGGTGTCCTTTGTGCCTGCTACGCGGTCGCATCGGGTTACGGAGGCAGCGCCATGAAACTAGCCCAAGATGCCAATCCCGGATCAAGCCTCTCGGGCTTTATCGTGACCGCGCTGATCCTGTGGGGTGGCTCCCTCTCCGCCTGCGGGTATTGCGTTCAGCAACTGACCGTGAATAGGACGTGGGGTGCGTTAGCCCAGTCCAAACAGATCCGTGTCTACGTGATTGCGTTGCTCATGGCGCTCCTGCATGACGGGGCGATTGCCTGTTACAACATCGGAGCTCCCATGCTGAGCAAAGTCGGAAATGCGATTGGCTATGGCATCTTTATGTCGCTCGCCATTTTTACCGGCACAGTGAACGGCTTTCTTTCTGGTGAGTGGAAGGGTGTTGATGCTCGGGCTGTCAATGGCATCCGTCTGGCGCTGGTCATCCTTGTTGTAGGTGTGTGTATACTGGCCTACGCGAATTCACTGTAAATAGGCAAAGGAATACAATGATCGCAGCAATCGATTTAGGGTCAACGTCGATCAAGGTATGCGTGTATGACGTGGATGGAATCTGCGTGGCCTCTGCTTCGCGTCCGACACCGCGCTATAACCCGTATGAGGCTCAACATCCTGAGTGGGTCTTCTGGAACCCAGATGAGGTCTGGGCGCGTGTGGGGGAGTCCTTTCGCGAGATCGGGTCCCGTCTGGAACTCTCAAAGGTCTCGGCTGTTGCTGTGACAGGCATGGGCATGGACGGCGTGCCGGTTGATGAGGCCGGGAATGCGCTCTACCCGTTTATAAGCTGGCATTGCGGACGCACCGCGCCCCAGGCGAAGTGGTGGGAGGCGAACATCGGCGCGGACAAGACCTTCTCCATCGCGGGTTTTCCGCCGTGGGCCATGACTGGGGTCATGCGTGTACGCTGGATGATGGAGCATGAACCGGCCATTCTGGAACGCGCGCAAAAATGGCTGCTGATTGAAGACTTTGTGAACTGTAAGCTGTGCGGCGTCATGGCGACTGACCCGAGCATGGCGACCTGTATGCTGTTGCTGGATCAGCGGACGCGCCAATGGTCTGACGAACTCGTGTTGCGTTCGGAAATCCCACGGCGGCTCCTTCCAGAGATTAAGCCCTCAGGTGTGCGCCTGGGAGAAATTACGGCGAGTGCGGCTCACATGACAGGACTCTCCACGGGGACGGCCGTCATTCTGGGGGGACAGGATCATCTCTGCGGTACCCTGCCTGTGGGCGCCCACCGTCCCGGTGTGGTCTCCAATGTCATGGGAAGCTGGGAGAATCTGATCGCGACGGTCGCAGATGCCACGTGCGATGTGGCGCTGGGACGTTCAGGGGTGTGCGTGCAGGCGCATGTGGCACCGAATCGGACCGCGGTCTGGGGCGGTGCGCCCTCAGCCTCTGCGCTCACCTGGTGTCGCGAACTGACCGGCGACGATAAGTGTTCGTGGGAAGATGTGATCGATCGTTGTGAGCGCGAAACACAATCTGGCGCAGGCGGACTCCTCTTCTTGCCGTATTTATCCACGGCAACATGTCCTGTGAATAATCCTGCCGCAACAGGCGCCTTCATCGGCCTCCTGAATACCACCCGCAAGTCAGAGGTCTTCCGCGCGGTCTTGGAAGGGCTTAATCAGCAGTTCCTCCATATTTTACAGACCATGGAGCGGGGCATGCAGACGCGCTTTGAACGCATCATCGCGTCCGGAGGCGCCACACGTAACGCCTTCTGGTTGCAAAACAAGGCAGATATTTCCGGCATCGATGTAGAGGTCTCTGCCATTCAGGACACGTCGCCACTCGGCGCGGCCATGCTGGCGGGGGTTGCCACTGGATTCTGGAGCGATTTGGATTCAGCGGTTGAGCGTGTCAAGGGTGACACCCATGTGTTTCATCCGGATGCGAAAAATCATGCGCGCTATGAGCCGCTGACCACTGTTTATCAGGGGTTGGCCACAACCTTAAAACCTGTGTATACCGCGTTGGCGGCGTGGAGAGAAAAATAAGATGACTGCAACAGAGAGAATGTGTACGGCAATTAAGCGTGGAATGCCTGACCGGATTCCGACCTTCGAGTGGTTTATTGATCCGGGCGTGGGCAAGGCGCTGACAGGGTCAAGCGATGCGATGGATATTGTTGAGCGCTTGGATATTGACGGCATCAACATCCGTCCTGACTACACGAAAAAGTTTCTGGACGATAAGACCTTTGAGGACGAGTGGGGAAATCGTCGTCAGTTGACGGGCGATTGCATTGCAGCTGTCATTGCACAGCCCATGACCGACATTACCCAGCATCAGCATTTCACCTTCCCGGATACGAAGGCGGATCATCGTTTTGAAACGCTTCGTAAGGCTGTGGAGCGTTTCGGAGATTCACGCTCAATCATTTGGAATCTGCGGGACGGTTTTTCGGATCTGCGCGATTTGCTTGGATATGAGGAGGCTCTGATGGCGCCCTTGCTGGAACCGAAGGCGACCCGGGAATTCCTGGATCGGGTGGTCGACTTCAATCTTGCCCTGGCAGCGGAGGCTGTCAGACGGTTTGGCATCAAGATCATTGCCACGACCGATGATGTGGCGATGAATGCCGGGCCGCTCTTCTCGGACGACTGTTATCGCGAGGTCATTCTGCCCTCCTTCCGCAAAGTCATCCAAGGGTATAAAGCGCTGGGTTGCCTGACCGTCAAGCATTGTGATGGCGATGTGCGTCCGCTGATCGATCTCTGGATTGATGCTGGCATTGACGGCCTGGATCCGATTGACCCGGGTGCAGGTTTAACCATGCGCGACATGAAGGCGAAGTATGGCGACCGTATTGCGCTGAAGGGGAATATCGACTGCGTGAAGACGCTGTGTACCGGAACACCCGAGGAGGTCAAGGCAGAGGTCCGACAGGCCATTGCCGATGCCGGTCCGGCCGGTCTCATCATCTCCTCCAGCAACACCGTCCACCGCGGCGTCAAACCTGAAAACTACCGCGCCATGCTCGATGAGCTGAGAAAGTAGCAGTCGGCAGTAGCAGTTGGCAGTTGGAATGCAACAGCACTATTCTCTGTAGCGTAACGCCTCGTCAGGCGTTCGGCGGTATCATAGATCCCCCCTTACTGTACGGCAGGAGCCTCCTTCGGTACTTCCACTTGAGCCGCAATTCATGATACCTTTGTTCTGTTGTCTTTAAATTTACGGTTGACGTGAGGTTGCTGTTTTGGTAAAATGAAAGCCTTTTAAATAAGAAACGAAAGATAATCGAAAGCTAAAACATGATGAATCAAAAGAATATGCGGGCAGTGGTTTACCATGGGCAATTGGATGTGCGTGCAGAAGCGATCCCGGTTCCCGTGTGCGGGGAACGCGAACTGTTAGCGAAAGTGGATGCGTGTGCCGTCTGCGGTTCAGATATGAAGGCCTACCTTTCGGGGAATCCCCGTATGAAACCGCCAATCGTCATGGGGCATGAATTTGCGGCCGTGATCGTCGAGGCAAAAGCTCCGGGTTTTTCAGTTGGTGAGCGCGTTGTGATGGCCACCAGTATTTCCTGCGGCACCTGCGCCTATTGCCTCAAAGGCTGGAAGAATATCTGCGCGAATGTCCAGCCGATGGGCTTTGGTTATAACGGCGGCATGTCGGAGTATGTCGTCATTCCGGCACAGGCGTTGAAAAACGGCCATGTGATCAAGGTACCGGCCTCTGTGAATCCGCTTTATGCCTGTCTTGCCGAACCAGTGAGCTGCGCAGTCAACTCCTGTGAGAATAGCCAGGTGAAGCCGGGCGACACCGTGCTCGTGATGGGTGCAGGACCGATGGGTATCTTGAATGCGCTGGTGGCCCGTCAGTATGGCGCCAAGCAGGTGATTCTTTCAGAGATCAACCCCGAGCGTCTGGCGCAGGGTGCGACCTTTTGCTTTGACCGTCTGGTAAACCCGGCGACAGAAGACCTCGGTGCCATCGTCAAGGAGATGACCGGCGGATATGGCGCGGATGTCGTAATTGTTGCGGCGCCTGCGGCTGCCCCTCAGGAGCAGGCGCTTGCGTTGGTGCGCAAACGCGGTACCGTCTGTTTATTCGCCTCCCTGCCTGCGGGCAAGAGTAATATCACCTTGGACAGCCGCCTGCTGCACTACGGCGAATTGCGCGTGGTCGGTACGAGCGACTCCACGCCGGAGCATGTCGCGAAGGCCGTCGAGATACTGGGGCAACCTAGCTTCCCGGCTGACAAGATTATCACGCACCAGTTGCCCTTCGAGGGGTTCAAGGATGCGATCGAACTGATGAAGAGCGGCGTCGCGCTGCGTGTCGTACTGAAGCCGTAAGCAGTTGGCAGTAGCAGTTGGCAGTTGGCAAAGCGGATTCAATAAGGCAATCACGCTCGTTGTAGCGAAGCGGAAACCATTCGGCGGATGCCGAAAGCGAAGCGGTAATAAGGCAATAAGGCAAATTTCGCAAACAGGAGTAAATCGTGAATCTTAATCTCAAAGACAAAGTAGTCCTCATCACAGGCTCCTCGGGCGGCGTCGGCAGGAAGATCGCCTTTGCTTTCGCAGCCGAAGGCGCGAAGGTCGTGGTCAACTATCGCAAGAAGAGCAAACAGGAATCGGGCAAGGCCGCTGATGCGGTTGTTTCCGAAATCAAGAAGACGTATGGCACGGAGGCTATTGCGATTGACGCAGACATGTCAGTCGAGGCGCAAATCATTGAGATGTTCGACAAGGCTGAGGCCTCTGTTGGCGCAGTGGACATTCTTGTGAACAATGCCGCGTATCTGCCCAAGGGTCCGCTCCAGAATTATACGGAGACGGAATGGAACTACACCTTTCAGGTCAATGTGACAGGAGCTTTTATCGCGTGCAAAGAGCTGATTAAGCGCTTACGTGAACGGGGTGTAAAAGGGAAGATAGTTAACATTTCTTCACAGGCCGCGTTTTTCGGTTCGACCTCGGGTCACTTGCCGTATGACGCGAGCAAGGGAGCACTGATTTCGATGACGCGTTCGATTGCCCGCGAAGTCGCACGAGAGGGCATCAACGTCAACGCGGTCGCCCCTGGCATGGTGATGACCGAGATGGTGGCGAAACTGTGGGAAGAGCGGAAGGAACAATACCTTGCACGTATTCCTCTTAATCGCATTGCGCAGCCGGAAGAGGTTGCCAATGTCGTTCTCTTCCTGGCTTCAGAGATGTCCAGTTACATGACGGGCACGACGCTCGATATGACCGGTGGCTTGATGATGCGTTAACAAGTGGAGTGTTTACGATGGCGAAGTATCTGGTCGGTATTGATAACGGCGGAACGGTCTCCAAGGCTGCGGTGTTTGCCGCGGATGGACGGGAGTTGGCTGTTGCAGGACGTCCGGTGGCTTCGCTCGTGCCGTTTCCGGGCTGGAATGAACGTGACATGAACGTGCTCTGGCAAGATACGGCGGCTGCGATTCGCGAAGCAGTTGAAAAGTCTGGCGTGAAGCCCGAGGAGATTGCCTGTGTCACCTGCACAGGGCATGGCAATGGCCTTTATCTGATTGATGCGGACGGCAATCCGGTCCGCAACGGGATATATTCTTCGGATCGACGTGCAGTAGCGATTATTGCAGACTGGAAGGCGCGTAGTATCGATGCGCAGGCGCTTCCCAAGACAGCGCAATGCGTCTGGCCTGCACAGCCGAATGCGCTCCTAGCCTGGCTGCGCGAGCATGAACCGGAGGCGATCCATAAAGCCTCCTCGCTCTTGATGGCCAAGGATTATACGCGCTTTAAACTGACTGGTAACATTGCCATGGAACTCACCGACATGAGCGGCACGAGTCTCATGAATGTGGTGACCGCACAATACGATGATTCAGTTCTGGATGTTTTTGGTATTCCTGAAATGAAGCGCCTGCTCCCGCCCTTGGTGCAGAGCGCAGAGATCTGCGGTACAGTCACCGTTGAGGCTGCGGCGTTGACGGGGCTGAAGGTTGGCACGCCCGTCGCAGGCGGTATGTTTGACATTGATGCGTGTGGACTCTCCTCCGGCTGCATGGATGAACGGCAGTTCGTGATTGTGACAGGTACGTGGGGCAATAACCAATATATCGCGCGCACACCCTTGGTGGACAAGGGGTTGTTCATGACCTCCTGCTACAGCATCCCGGGCTGGTATCTCATGCTCGAGGGAAGTCCGACAGGCGCAGGGAATCTGGAGTGGTTCGTCTCGACATTCCTGGAAGACAAGAAGACTTTATTGAAACAGGAGGGCAAGGGCTCTGTCCTGGCATGGGCTGACAGCGTGGTGGGCGGTTGTGAACCCAAGGAGACCGATCCACTCTTTATGCCCTTCCTCTATGGTGAAAATGTGGGCTATCCCGCAAAGGCCACCTTTTTGGGTCTTGGAAGTCAGCATACACGTGCCGAGGTGCTGCGCGCAGTTTATGAAGGCTGTGTTTTTTCACACAACATGCATCTCCAGCGCCTCTATGCGTTTCGCGAAAA
>CAMBQV010000080.1 GCA_945870145.1 Akkermansia muciniphila | reverse complement strand
AGTTAAGGATATGAGCCTCGCAGAGTGGGGCCGTCGGGCGATTGAAATCGCCGAGAAGGAAATGCCAGGACTGATGTCGACGCGTGCCAAATACGGCGCGAAAAAGCCGCTCAAGGGCGCGCGCGTCATGGGCTCGCTCCACATGACCATCGAAACCGCCGTGCTCATCGAGACGCTCGTTGAGCTGGGCGCCGATGTTCGCTGGTGCTCCTGCAACATCTTCTCGACTCAGGATCATGCGGCTGCGGCGATTGCCAAGGTCGGTGTTCCGGTCTTTGCCTGGAAGGGCGAGACGCTGGAAGAGTATTGGTGGTGCACGCGCCAAGCCTTGACCTGGCCAGATGGCTCGGGTCCGGACTTGATTGTGGATGATGGCGGTGACGCAACCTTGCTCCTGCACTGGGGTGCTCGCGCCATTAAAGGCGAGGTGGCCTTTTTGGATGCTCCAAGCGGAAGCGAGGAAGAGGGAATCATCAAGGCGCTCGTCAAGACGATTCTCAAAGAGGCTCCAGCCTACTTCCCTGCCGCAGTCAAGCGGTGGAAGGGTGTCTCCGAGGAGACCACAACAGGCGTGCACCGTCTCTACCAGCTCGAAGCGGAAAAGAAGTTGCTCGTCCCAGCCATCAATGTGAATGACTCCGTCACGAAGTCAAAGTTTGACAACATCTATGGGTGTCGTGAATCCTTGGTCGATGGTCTCAAACGCGCAATGGACGTGATGGTTGCGGGCAAGACAACCTTTGTCTGTGGTTATGGTGATGTTGGAAAAGGCTGTGCGGAGATTCTTAAGAATCATCGTGCGCAAGTCTGGGTCTCTGAAATTGATCCGATCTGTGCACTCCAAGCTTGCATGGCTGGCTACAAAGTGGCGACTGTCGAGGACGCACTGCCCTTCGCGAACATCTACGTGACGACCACAGGTAACTGTGACATCCTTACGGCTGAGCACATGAGCAAGATGCGCGATCAGGCGATCGTCTGCAACATTGGCCATTTCGACAACGAGATCCAGGTTTCTCAACTCAAGGCTTGGCCAGGCATCAAGCATGTCAATATCAAGCCGCAGGTCGACAAGTATATCTTCCCAGATGGACACTGTATCTATCTGCTCGCTGAAGGACGCTTGGTCAACCTCGGGTGCGCCACAGGACATCCGAGCTTTGTGATGTCCAACAGCTTCACCAATCAGACGCTTGCGCAAATCAAGCTCTGGAACGAGAAGCTGGACATTGGCGTCTACCGCCTACCAAAGGAACTGGATGAGGAGGTCGCCCGTTTGCATCTTGACCAGCTCGGAGCCAAGCTCACGAAGCTGACCAAACAGCAAGCGGACTACATCGGCGTCAAAGTCGAAGGTCCTTACAAACCCGAACATTACAGATACTAAGGTGGCGCAGACATTCCTGTCTGCGAAAAAAGGGCAGACAGAAATGTCTGCCCCACCTTACTTATCGCAAAATGTCAAAAAAGAACGCACTAACGAACTTCTTTTCCCTTATTGGACGTTCGATGTTGAATGTTGAATGTTCGATGTTCGTATTCAAAACTTTAGAACTTTAGCATTTTAGAACTTTAGAACTCTTTACTATGAACTGGCTAGCAAAACATATTCTCTTTTTTCATGTCGCCGCTTTTGTGATTGCGTTGGGCTGGATCCATGGCGGTACACGTCCTGATTGGTTGTTACCAGTTATTCCGTGGATGTCGTTGGCAATTCTGGAGTGGCTTCTCTTGTGCGCTCAACCAAAAAAGGATGAGTTCCTGTTGGATTCCCGTGACCGCGTCTGGTCAGTGCTGAAAAAGGATTATTTGCTCTATATAGGTTCGGCCTTTACCGTTCTCCTCGTGATCCCCTTCTTTAATATTGCACAGGAACCTATCTTTGTAGAGGCTACCAAGACGTGGCAGGCCTTTTCGCCTCCAGTCAAGTGGCTCCCCTTTACAACAGATATTCGCCGCCATGGCATTGTGCTCTTATGGTTCATCCCCGTAATGATTGCTGTGCTGGCGGTGAAGCATGGACTGCTCAAACGCGCAAAGCGTATCTTGCTGGAGGTCATCTGTTGGAATGGCGCAGCCCTCGCGCTACTCGGTTTCATTCAGTTCGCATGGAAGACGGATTCCATTCTCTGGCTGACCAAAATGGAGAACCCCTTCTTCTCTGTTTTTGGTTATGTGAATATTGGCGCTGCCTATTTCACCTTAATTGGTGCCTTCTCGTTTGGTTTGTGGCTCCAACAGGCCGCTGAGGATGTTAACCTAACAGCCGTTTCAACATTAGACCCCGAGGAAATGCAATCCCCGTGGAGGGTGCATCGGATGTTATTCCCCACCTTTCTCTGTTTTTCGGGTGCAATCTCAACCTTGTCCCGCGCTGGAATCATCCTTTGTTTTTTGCTCTTTATCTTTTTTGTGATCTATGGATTAGTATATATCTGGAAACGAATTGACCTCGGTGTGCGTATTTCCATCCTCTCTGGCGTCAGCGCCTTTATCGTCATTCTGGTGGTTCTCTTCTTTGCCTTGAGGCTTGAAGGCCTGAAAAGAGAACTGGCAACCATTACATGGAAGTCAGTCATCGAACGTGTCTCCGGAAGTGGTTACTATCATGTGCGTGTTGCAAAGGAGATTGTCAGCGACTATCCGCTCTTTGGTGTGGGCGGTTGGGGGTATCCCGTCTATCAGACGGTCTACATGACCCCTGAAGAAACCAAGGGTAAGCAGGTTGTGGGGGGAAGCAATGTGCACAACGACATGTTCCAGTTCCTTGTAGAACATGGGGTCATTGGTTTCGGACTCATGATGGCCTTTGCCTTAGGAGTAGTTATTCCTCTGCTCTTGGAGGTGATACGCTTTTGCAGGCTAAAGCCAACAGGCGGGCAGAGTCCAGGGGGCGTGACCAAAACACATTGGTTCTATAGGTTGCCGCCTGTTATCGTGGTGGTTTTTGCCGGAACGACCGCAACCGTGGTTCATTCGTTTGGCGACCTCCCCTTTCGTTCCCCGGCGATCTTGGCGATCTGGCTCCTCGCTTTTGTCTGCGCCTCTGGCTGGCTACCGGTCATGAAGAAGTAGGCAGTAGCAGTGGGCAGTAGGCAGTAGCAGTGGACAGTGAAAGGGTAGACATGCAAAAGGGCGTTGAAGGGTTAAAGGTTTTTGAATTAGCATATGAAGGCGCAATGCTTATTTTTGAGTTGTCGAAAAAATTTCCAGTCGAGGAAAAGTATTCGCTGACAGATCAGATCCGACGTTCTTCTCGTTCGGCATGTACGAATACAGCAGAGGCTTATCGTAAACGCCGCTATCTGAAACATTATTTATCAAAACTTACTGATGCTGATGGTGAAGCAAGTGAGACAAGTGTTTGGTTACGCTTTGCAAAGGATTGCGGTTACATATCACCAGAAACATTTGAACAACTCTCTTCCCGCTATGGCGAGGTTGGAAAGCTTTTGGGATACATGATGGATCATCCAGATAAATTTGGCGTTCTTTGCTCGGACAACTCGTGATAAACACTGTCACTGCCAACTGCTACTGCCAACTGCTACTTTCTTATGAACTCAACACTTGATATCTTCGTGCCTGGTCGCGTCTGTCTCTTCGGTGAACACTCGGATTGGGCAGGCGGTCATCGCCGGACCAACTCTAAATTGGTGCCTGGCGTGGTGATCATCTCGGGTACCAATCAAGGTATGTTCGCCCGTTGCAAGAAAACATCAGGCGAGTTAGTGGTTCGTTCCACCCTGCCAAATGGAAGCATCACTGAAACGTATCGCGTGCCCATGGAGCTATCCTGTTTGCAACGGGAAGCCTCCGAAGGCGGCTTCTTCAGCTATGCAGCAGGCGTTGCTGCCTATATGTTGGATTTTTATGGTGTTGATGGTATCGAAATCGACAATTATAAGACAACCCTTCCTGTCAAAAAAGGGTTGAGTTCCTCCGCAGCCTTCTGCGTGTTGGTTGCACGAGCCTTTAATCAGCTTTATCAGTTGGGGCTGACCACGCGTGGTGAGATTGAGGCCGCCTATCAAGGTGAAATCTCCACACCGTCGCGGTGTGGCCGTATGGACCAGGGGTGCGCGTATGGACAGATCCCTGTGATGATGACCTTCGATGGCGATCGAGTGGGTGTAAAGCCCTTGCGCCCCGGCGGAGATTTTTATCTTTTAATTGCTGACCTCAACGGCAAGAAGGACACCGTTAAAATTTTGGCGGATCTCAATGCCGCCTTCCCTTTTGCAAAGAACACCACGGATGAGACCGTTCAACAGACCTTGGGTTCTGATAATCAGCGCATCCTCAAGGCGGCTCAACAGGCCATTGAAACCGGCGATGCTGCTAGACTCGGCGCATTGATGTCTGAGGCACAAAAACTTTTTGATGCGAATCTCATGCCCGTTTGCTCGGAACTTCAGAGTCCTAAACTTCACAAGGTCCTTACAGACCCACAGGTTAAACCCTTCATCCATGGCGGCAAGGGTGTCGGCTCCCAAGGGGATGGTTCTGTCCAATTCATCTGTAAGAGTGTGGCGGATCGCCAGACGCTGACAAATTATCTCTCAACAACGTACGAAATGTTCTGTTTCGACCTCGACATCACCCGGCCCGCCTCTGTGCGCAAAGCCATCATCCCTGTCGCGGGACTTGGCACGCGGATGTTCCCCTATACCAAAGCAGTTCCAAAAACATTTCTGCCAGTTGTTACGGCAGAAGGTGTTACAAAACCAGTCATCCAAGTGATCCTGGAAGAGGCACTTTCAGCAGGTATTGAAGAGATCGCTCTGATCATCCAACCAGAAGATGAGTCCCGCTTCTTAGCTTATTTCCAGACAGAAGCCCGCGCCGAAACGTTGAGCAAACTGCCACCGTACTTACGCGAAGAGGCTGAGAAACTCAGGAGACTGAGTTCACGCATCACCTACATCCCGCAGAAAGAGGCCAAAGGCTTTGGCCATGCCGTTCTGCTCGCTGAAAAGTTTGTTGCCAATGAACCCTTCCTGCTCATGCTGGGCGATCACCTCTTCCGTTCCTCCGAACCTCGCAGCGTCGCACGTCAAGTTGTTGAACGGTTTCAAGATTTCGGCGATGCGCAAAGCGTGGTGGGTATTTACGAGGAAACCCTCGAAAAGACCAAGCACTATGGTACAGTCACAGGCGAATGGATCTCGGAAGAGACCCTTCAACTGAATCAACTCGTAGAGAAACCAACAGAAGACCATGCGCAGACCTATCTGAAGGTCGAGCGACATGGCAAGCCAACCTACTTCTGTGTGAATGGCATCTATGTGCTCCGTCCCATCATATTTGATATTATTCGTGCCTCCGCTACAGCAAACAGTGAAGGCGAGATTGGGCTGACCTCCGCGCTTGAGACATTACGTGAAAAGGAAGGCATCAAGGGGCTGGTCGTTAATGGCCAACATTTTGATACAGGCCTGCCCCATATCTATGCCGAGACCATCGCCCGCTTTGCGCAAGCACAAACAAAAGAAAATGGATGAACTCGAACAGTAAAGTGGATGAAAAAAATCTCACACTCGCTGACGTTGCCCAGCAGATGGGGGTCACGGTTGTCCGTGTGTCTGAAGATCCTGATCGTTTGATGATCCGACGTCTGTTAGCGTTGCCGCCCAACAAACGGACCAACTTTCTTAGGAAGCGGTTGCCCACAGGGGGAAGCGCCATCTAATATGAACGTGGAGTCCGATTTAAAGGTACTAGCCAAGCTGCTTGACGAGGTCAAGTTAGAGGCAGTCATGATTGGTAATGCCGCAGCAGCGATCAATGGCTCTCCTGTCACGACGATTGATGTTGATTTTATTGTTCCCCAAACACCGCAAACGTATCGGGCGATTGTACTGTTGGCACAAAAAACAGATAGCGTCCTCCAAGAATTAAAGTTGATAGATGATCGTTATATGTACCAGTTGATACCCAAGAGTGCAGAGGGGATGCAACTCGATTTTCTTTATGAATTAGCCTCCAAAGATCGTTATGAGAAGATAAAGCAACGTGCGATGTCTGTTGAGTTTGGAGGAAAGATGCTTTATGTTGCAGCATTGGAAGATATCATCCGTGCCAAGCAAGCAGCAAACCGGCCTAAGGATATTGCTGTGCTACCGATACTTAACCTAACACTTGAAGAGCAGCAGAGACAAAAAGGAGATCAGAAATGAAAGGCATTATTCTAGCCGGCGGTAGTGGCACACGGCTCTATCCTTCGACGCAGACGGTCTCTAAGCAGTTACTGCCCGTCTATGACAAACCGATGATCTACTATCCGCTCTCCTTGCTGATGCTCTTCGGGATCAAGGAGTTTTTGGTCATCTCTACGCCTCAGGATACCCCGAATATCAAGGGGTTGTTGGGCGATGGCAAACGTCTCGGCATCTCCCTTCAGTATGCCGTGCAACCCGAACCCAAGGGTATCGCGCAAGCCTTTTTGATCGGTGCTGACTTTATTGGAAAAGATCCTGTGACCCTCATTCTCGGAGATAATATCTTTTACTTGGGCGGTCAAATGAAAGAGTTCAAGCAGCAGATGAAGGTGCATGAAGAGAACAACCGCGCCATGATCTTTGCCTATCATGTAACAGACCCCGAACGTTTTGGCGTTGTCGAGTTCAACCGCGATTTCAAAGCCCTCTCCATTGAAGAGAAGCCCAAACAGCCGAAATCTAACTATGCTGCCGTGGGCCTCTACTGCTTTCCGAATGACGTCGTGGAGAAAGCGCGTTCGCTTAAGCCCTCTGCGAGGGGTGAACTCGAGATCACCGATCTCAACAACCTCTATCTCAAAGAGGGACGCATGGATGCCATGCCCATGCGCCGAGGAAATGCCTGGCTCGATGCCGGTACACCCGATGCCCTTCTGGAAGCTGCCCAGTATGTCCAGATCATGGAGAAGCGTCAGGGACTCAAGGTCGCCTGTTTAGAGGAGATCGCTCTTCGGATGGGCTTTATCACCGAAGGACAGATGCAAGCCCTCGCCGATGAACTCAAAGACTCCATGGACTACAAAAAATATCTCCTTAAGATCCTTGCCGAAATCCGTGAGTTCAACTGAGAATGATTTAACACGGAGCCACGGAGAACACGGAGTTTTTTTAAGATGTTAGTTCAGGAGTCAGTAACAGAAAAGATTATTGGTGCAGCCATTGAGGTTCATCGAGTACTTGGAGGTCCTGGGTTATTAGAATCAGCTTATGAAGAAGCCCTAGCAGAAGAGTTGC
Organism: Akkermansia muciniphila; assembly: GCA_945870145.1. GTDB lineage: Bacteria > Verrucomicrobiota > Kiritimatiellia > RFP12 > UBA1067 > CAIZQW01. Next base: position 4,518 of record CAMBQV010000080.1, on the reverse strand, counting down.
TTCAGCGTGGACTATCTGTAAAGCGACAAGTTACGTGTCCGATAAATTATAAAGGGAAAACATTACAAACGCTTCTGCGCATTGATTTGCTTGTTGAAGACTCTGTTATAATCGAGTGTAAGGCAACAACCGAGTACAATCCGATTTTTGAGTCCCAATGTTTGACCTATCTACGTCTGACAAAGTTGCGAGTAGGACTAATAATTAACTTTGGACAAAAGTTTCTCAAGAATGGAATTCACCGTGTTGTTAACTAATCCCCTCCATGTTCTCCGTGACTCCGTGTTAAGAAGTAATTTATGAAAACAATACTGATTACAGGTGGAGCAGGTTTTATCGGCGCCAACTTTGTTCCTTACTTTGCCGAAAAGTATCCAGCTTACCACATCCTCAATCTGGATAAGCTGACCTATGCAGGCGATCTAAAGAACCTGGCAGAGTGTGCCGGTCTCTCCAATTATTCCTTTATTCACGGCGACATTTGTGATGTCGCCCTTCTTCAAAACCTCTTTGCCCAGTACGATGTGCGAGGGGTTATCCATTTTGCTGCTGAAAGCCATGTCGACAACTCCATCTCAGGTCCCCGGGCCTTTATTGAAACCAACATCACGGGAACCTTTAATCTGCTGGAGGCCGCACGCAAACAGTGGATGGATGGACCGAAGAAATACAAGCCCGGCTATGAAGGGTGCCGCTTCCATCATATCTCCACAGACGAGGTGTACGGAACGCTCGGGGATACCGGACTCTTTCACGAGACGACCCCTTATGCCCCCAACAGTCCCTACTCTGCGAGCAAAGCGAGCTCTGATTTCCTAGTTCGCGCCTACCATCACACGTATGGTATGAATGTTACCACCTCCAACTGTTCCAACAACTATGGCCCCAAACAGCACAACGAAAAACTGATCCCAACGATCATTCGTAAATGTCTCGCGCAAGAGCCAATTCCTGTCTATGGAAAGGGAGCAAATATCCGCGACTGGCTCTATGTGCTCGACCATTGCAAAGCGATCGACTTGATCTATCACAACGGCAGGGCAGGGGAGACCTACAACGTCGGCGGGCGCAATGAAAAGACGAACCTAGAGATTGTGCGCGAGATCTGCGCCATTCTAGACAGCAAGAAACCCCGTGCCAACAAAGCGTCCTATACTGATCTCATCAGCTTTGTCACCGATCGTCCGGGTCACGACCTGCGTTACGCCATTGATGCCACCAAGCTTGAGGCTGAGCTCGGCTGGAAAGCCCAAGAGAACTTTTCCAGCGGCATTATCAAAACCATCGATTGGTATTTATCTCGATCTTTAAACTCTTAAATGTTTTACGCTAAGATCGCTATGAGAGGTGCTTGCACGGAAAGCCCCCGCAAGCGGCGGGGTACTGCCGGGGCTTATCTCGTGCAAGCACCTGCGTGTCATTGTTTATCGGATATGGGTGAAGGACGAGCTGTGCCGACGGCGTATTCGCCGATCGCGCAGGCACGCCGTCCTTCACCCAAATAGCGCTCTTAGCGAAAAAGTAAACCAAGGGTGTTCTTCTCGTAACTATAGAACTGTATTGCCATGTTTTTCGGTGTAAAAAAATTCATCTCCCAGTTTCTCATGCCCATGCCCTTGGTCTGCGAATGCTTTATTCTGGGCTGGATTCTCGTCCGTTTCACGCAATATAAGAAGACCGGCCGCTTCTTTACTCTTTTATCTTTAATCCTGTTTCTCCTTTTCGGTTACGGCTTTGGCAGCACCTACCTCTACAACCTCGAACGCCGCTATCCATCCTTTGATCCCACGCCTGAGCAATGCGAAGCGTTGAGAGGGACGCCGGTAGTGGTCCTCGGCCAGGGGATGTCAGGGGAATCCGATCTCCCGTTGCGCTACCAGAACAACCCCGTGTTTGAGCGCCGGCTCTTCGAGGGTGTCCGCGTGGCCAAGCTTATTCCCGAAAGCCAGTTGATCATCTCCATGGCTGGGGTAGCTACGAACACCATCAAGCAGCTCTTTCTTGACGAATACATGGCCTTTGTCAATTTCCCGACCAACCGCGTCTCCATGTTCACCTCCGCCCGCGATACCTCCGAGGAAGCCGCGTGTGCGAAGAATTGCCTTATTGCCTTATTGCCTTATTGCGTTATTGGATCGTCAACTCCAATTGGTGGCCAATTTGTTCTTGATAAAAGCGGAAGCACCAATCAATGTGTCGGACTTTCAGTTTCTTTAGAGCGCAACGTAATAACTAATAAGGCAATAACGCAATCAGGCAATAAGGCAATTCTCATCCTCACAACCTCCGCCTCGCACCTTCCCCGCGCCATGAAGATCTTCGAGAAGGCTGGCTTTCAACCGATTCCCACGCCTTGCGATTATACCGATGCGGAGCCGCCGGAAAATAAATTTGCGAGTTGGTATCAATGGCCGCTTCCCAGCAGCAAAAAATTCGACCATAGTGAACGCGCCTTTTACGAATGGCTTGGCAACCTCTACGAATCCCTGTTTTAGGGTTCAGTTCTAAAGTTCTAAAATGATAAAGTGCTAAAGTTAAAATACTGGCCTCCAGTTTGGAGGTGCTTATTAAACTTATCGCTCGTATCTTTTTCAAAAACTTTAGAACTTTAGCATTTTAGAACTTTAGAACTTCTCCCCCATGTCCCCAGAAATCGCCAAATTTACCCCATCCCTCTTTTGGGATGTTGACAGCCAGGCTCTCGACCTAAAGAAGAGCAAGGCATTGATTGTTCAACGCGTCCTCGAACGTGGACACGATCAAGATTGGGAGTTGTTAAAGGCTTATTATACAATTTTAGAAATTGTACAAACAGCCAAGTTGATGCGTTCACTCGAACCTACTGCGCTAGCTTTTGTGTCCTGTATCGGAAATGTTAAGAAGGAAGAGTTCAGATGCTTCACGTGGAAACAGTCGACCCCAGCACATTGGCCTTGTTAAACCCGGCGAGTCTAGCGCACTTAGAAGACATTGCCGCCATGAAACTCGAAGCCATTACCAATAGAGGGAGCAGGAAGGATTTCATCGATGTGGCTGTGCTTTTGGAACAGTTTACATTAATGCAGATGATCGAATTTTACCACAGAAAATATCCACAGGGATTAAAGCTCCATGTATTACGTAGCCTTGTTTATTTTGAGGATGCAGAAGAAACCGATATGCCTGTGATGCTTAAGCCGCTCACATGGGAAACAGCAAAAGAACGCATCTGTGATGCTGTCCGTGAGGTAGCTTGTAAGTCGTCCCCCCTCCCCATTGTCTTATGAATAAAAGAGAAATTACTGAGTACTTCACGCGCCTAGATGATGCGATGACAGTATCTGCAGAACTGTACCTCTACGGAAGCGCGGTGGTGATTCTTCTGGACGCACCTGACCGTACAAGTTTGGACATTGATGTTGCGGGTCCTTACTCAAGCGCTGATCAAGGCGAGCTAGCTCGCGCATCCCTGTTGGCAGGGCTACCGATTAATCCAGAACCTACGTATACTGGAAATCACTTAGAATGGGTGGGACCCTTGCGGCTTTGTTTGCCGCCTCCGAATAGTGAAAAGCCAGGGATGGTTTTATGGCAAGGAAAGCGTTTGATGGTGCGTACTGCATCCGTACCTGATTTGGTAGCCAGCAAACTTATTCGTTACGACGAAACAGATCGAGCGGACATCCAATTCTTATTTGTTCAGTTTAACTTTACGTGGGAGTCGGTCTCCGACTCCGTTGCTCTGTTACCCCATCCGTTTAACAGCGATGCTCTCGTATTGGAGAATCTGAATGACCTAAAAAGCGATCTGGAATTATGGAGGGGACCGAAATGACCGCTCGGGAAAAAATACAGTTGAGTTACGAAATCGCCTTTTTTCCCCCGCGATTAAATCAATTTTGCGGAGAACTCAGAAAAGGCCTTGGGGAGATATCCACTGTTTTTCTTGAAGCCCTTGATGATGCATTGCTTCTTCATCAAGCACTGCCTTCGCGTGGATATGGTTCCCAACGTGCGCTGGAACGGCTTGCCATTTATCAAGCGAGGTCTCGGGCTTATGCCATGCCAGACTTTATTCAGGCTGTACGACAAAAAGTGGGGCGTCCTCCACTGACAGCGAAAGAGGTTCCCATCCGCCTAGTTCGTGACATTGCACTCCCCATCTTCTGCCAGAACCACGCCAATTAGAACTTTAGAACTTTTAGCACTGTATTTCTTACCCTATTTATGATACATTATAACAACTATTCCATCTGCCAGCAACAACGCTGAGCACGGTGTGGATCATGGTGTGTAATAGATTTATAAAGAACAGGTTATGGATGTATTTCGGGAGATCTCCCGCGACATTCTCGGGGACGGAGTCTTTTTTAGTTCTAAAGTTCTAAAGTGTTTGAAAAAGGGCACGAATGATTAGTTTAAGACGTAACTCAAACAGAGGAACGGCAATTCAACTTTAGAACTTTAGCATTTTAGCACTTTAGAACTGATTTCAAACATGAAAATACTTATTACAGGCACAGCAGGTTTTATTGGATT
>CAMBQV010000079.1 GCA_945870145.1 Akkermansia muciniphila | reverse complement strand
AGAGAATGGAGAGTAGGAGTACAAAGCCAGCAATGATGCTGTAGACAGGATGGCTTTCATTCCTAGCCAAAATAAAGACAAGGATAAGGAGCGATAGGTCAGCTTTGATCGGGATTCCGAAAATAGTAAAGAGGTGATAGGATGATTTAATCATAAGTTTAGGGTTCAGGGTTCAGAGTTCAGGGTTCAGGGAGAGGTTTACAAAGTTGTGATGAGTATTGAGGCCTTTCCTGCGAGCGTGAACAGGGGTGCAGCAGCAGGGATGAGGCAACTCATCCCCTTTGTGAGTTGTACGGTTTCGCCGCTCGCTGTGACTGAGGCGTTTCCGTTTTCGACAAAGAGTGCGGTAAAGGTTGTGCCGTCCTGTTTAATGGAGGTGCTTCCCTCTAATGCAAGCTTCCCGACATTAAAGAAAGTGCAGGAAACCAAGGATTGATATCCAGGTGTTCGCGTGTTTACGCATTCGCACACTCTCGAATTCGCGCACTCGCGCACTCGCTCATTATCCCATTCGATGGTCTTGAAGCTTTCTTCGATGTGAAGAGGACGTGGCTTGCCATCCGCGCCCACGCGATTCCAATCAAAGAGACGATAGGTGGTGTTCGAGTTTTGCTGGACCTCGTAAATCAAAGCGCCACCGCCGATCGCGTGGACGAGTCCACCCGGAATAAAGATCGTATCTCCAGGGTTAATCGAGACTTCGGCGAGACATTTTTCTGCGGTTCCGTCGAGAAGGGCGGACTGCAGGACTTCAGGTGTTACCCCTTCGCGGAGTCCAGTGTAAAGACTTGATCCTGGATTCCGGTCGAGCACATACCACATTTCAGTTTTGGGTTCGCCCTGGGTCAGAGTTGCATTTGAATTATTCGGGTGAACCTGTACGCTAAGTTTTTCGCGGGCATCAATGAGCTTGATGAGCAACGGGAAACGTGTGGGGTCAGGCGTTTTGGTTCCCATGAGCGCGACACCGAATTCAGAGGCCAGTTCGGGGAGTGAACGGCCTGCATACTGTCCGTTTGCAACGATACTTGGACCGTCTGGATGGGCGGAGATCTCCCAGGACTCCGCGCAAGGGTGCGGTGTCCCGGTGCGATGGAAATGGGTTGCGAGGCGGGCGCCCCCCCAGATGTAGTCTTTGTAGACAGGTTTAAAGGTTAGCGGTGTTGTCATGTCAGACGGCTTTGTTTTAAAAGAATGTAACGAGAATATCAAATAGCATAAGCAGATGACAAGCGTATCTGGTGTATGCTACCATATTAAAAGTTTCTAAATGGGGTAGCATATGAGCGAAGAAGACGAGACAAAAAAATGTCCTTGCACATGGCCGGGGTGTGACCGCCATGGCGATTGTGATGCCTGCCGCGCCTATCATCATGCTTTGAAACAGCGGACCGCGTGTGAACGTGAGCAGAGGGGGTAAGCGATGCATATGCGTGATGAAAGGGAAAATAATCAGCTTACCTTTTTTTCTTACAGGGGGGGCCTGTTCGCAACTCTTTTGTGTCTACTGCTCGGGTGTGAGGAGAACCCCGTGGTTTCTGAGAAGGACTCTTCACAGGAGCGGGATGAGCCCGAGGAGAAGGTTGTTAAAGATGTGCCTATGCAATTGACGGTGACACAGGAGGCTTTTGAGCTTGAGGCGTTGCGCCAGATTGTTGGCATTGTAACTAAAGAATCCGAGTCTTTTGCCGTTGCGAGGCTGGAAGAGATCGGAGTACCCTCTCGAAAGATGTTGCCAGAAGGTATGTCTAATGAGGTTATCGTGGCTAAGCTGGAGGATGTCCTCATCAAAGCCGATGCCTCTGCCACGGCAAAAGCAAATGCACTTGCTCTTTTGTTGTTGGTGAATGACAAAAAAGGCCAGGAACACGTAATAACCATCTGTCGGCAGGGAGCTTCTGAACTCAAACGACAGATGCTCTTGAATTTGAGTTTCTTGGACGATCAGCCCTCCTTACGTGTTACGAATCCCGAACTTATCCGTGAACTGCATAAACTGATACGGTCACCGGATTATGGGCAGTTGGTGATGAACATTTGTGTTGGCTTTGCTGTGCCTGGCACGTTGGAAGAAATATGGAGATGCGTCCCTGAAGCCCCAGCGGAATTAAAGGCAGAGATGGCGTTCTGGCTGTCTCGTCTTAAATTAGATCGTCGCACTTTCGAGCTTTGCTCAGAGGGGCTTTCAGGTGAAGACAAGGGTGCGCATTACCGTTATCTGACCGCGATGGAACACTTTGTCGAAGGCGAAGATCAGATCTTGGCTCAAGAGGTGCTGGAAAGGATGGCAGATGATCTTTTGCGCACGCTCTCCCGGAAAAAAGTGAGCATGCTCGACTTTCCTCAAGGGGCTTGCGGAACTGTCCTGAGAAAAGGGCGGGGTGGCAAGGCGAAAAAACTGGCAGACCAGATATTGACAGAGTTTCAGGAGCGTGATCAGTCTTTATATCAACTGGCCTATACGGCGAAACGGCAAGAAGAGAGTGATCGGGGGATGACTCGGCTGTTGAAAGATTTGGGGGATCAGAAGCAAAATAAATGGGCTCGAGAGGCCATCGCAACGCTCTACAAAGATTCGGAAAATTCCCTGATCGTCGACGAGCTCAGGAAGCACATCCAGGTTATAAAACTTCCGCAGGATCGTTACGCGTTTGGACTTACCTTACTCGCCGTTGGGGGAGAAAACGCCAAGGTGCGGTGTAGAACCTTGGCGCGCCAATTACCGGACACATACCAGCAGGCGCTTTTGCTTGCGCTCGCGAAGGACGATCCTCTGCCACTTTCACAGCGGTTTAGTGAAGCGGAATTCTTGACCAGCAATCGGCTGGAGGGTGTTTTGGCAAGTGTTAAGGAGTACCAAAAAGAGTACTATGGCGATGAATCTCCGCCAAAAATGGATGCGCAGGAGTTCATGATCGCGGCTAAGATGGTTGCCAATTTTGATGTCGAGACGGATGAGTTGCCGGTACGTCACGATAAGCTCATCCTCGAATTGGCTCTGACCAGCGGGGGTGTGTTCGCTCCGGCTTACTGCTGCGAAAGCTTCATTAAAGACACTATGAAAAAAGAACCTTTTACTCAGCCGTATCACGTTGAATTTATTGAGGGTGCCCGCCTTTATCGGTTTGTCGCCAGAAACTTTGGGGACTGGTATGACCTTGAAAGGGTGCTAATCGCCTGCAATAAGGCACTGGCAGAGAAGGGGGTTCCCCAGCGTTTTCGGGAACTTGAAGGCGATGGCCAGTGTGCTTCAGTCGCGTTTATCACACCTGAGCAGGAGCGTGTGTTGCGTGACTCGTTTTATGTTAGTTTCAGGAAAGATTCGAATGCCGCGATGGAAAAGGGCAAAGCATTTGAGGATCAGGTTAAGAAGCAACTTCGTTAGCATCCGAATGCCACGAACCACACGAATGTTAAAAATAAGGCAATAAGGCAATTCTAAACGAAGTTAAAGACAAGGAGTTGATGTTATGAATGTATTATTAGTCAATGGAAGTCCGAAGCAAGAGGGATGCACCTTTACAGCGCTGAGTGAAGTTGCCAAGACGTTGAATGAAGAGGGGATTGAGACCTCCTTCTTTCAGTTGGGAGTCAAGCCCGTGTATGGCTGTATCGCATGTGGAAAATGTGCTGAGACAAAGCGCTGTATTTTTGCTAGTGACGGGGTGAATGAGTTGATTGAGGGAATGGCTAAGGCCGATGGAATTATCATTGGTTCCCCGGTCTATTATGCAGGCGCGAATGGCGCCTTGTGCGCGTTGTTGGATCGCGCGTTCTTCCTCAAGAGCGAGCAGTATGCATTCAAGCCTGCCGCGGCTGTTGTAAGCTGCCGTCGCGGGGGCGCGGGATCAGCCTTTGACCGACTTAACAAATATTTCACGATTTCGCGCATGCCGATTGTTGCAGGCCGTTATTGGAATGCTGTTCATGGAATGACGCCTGAGGAGGTTCGAAAGGATTGCGAAGGCATGCAACAGATGAGAACTGTCGGTAAGAACATGGCGTGGATGATCAAGTCGCTTAAGCAAGGCGGGCTGCCTCCACCTTCGATTGAGCCTTGGGACCGTATGGATTTCCATCACGAAGGGTAGCTATTATTGCGACCACACAGTGGTCGCAATGGAGTGGTTAAAACGCGGCCTTAACCTAGGCAGGTGAGCTGGTCGCCCTGAAGGCGGAAACCCCTCCGGCGACAGGCCCAGCACATATAAGCGATTGTTACAAAATAAGAGGCTGGAAGACGTGGTGCGGAGGTTATCTTCACACCGAGCAGTGTGGTCTTGCCTCCCATGCCCATGGGGCCGATTCCCAGGGTGTTCGCCTCTTGGATGAGTTGTTCTTCAAGCGCTGCGAGTTCAGGGATCGGGGAGACATCGGCTAGGGGGCGCAACAGCTGTTTTTTGGCGAGCAGAAAGCCTTCGCCTCGGTCAGCGCCGAGCGAGACACCGAGTATGCCAGGCGAGCAGCCAAAGCCTTGTGTCTGAAAGACCGCATGGAGGATACATTTCCGCACCCCCTCAAGATCACGTCCAGCGTGGAGTGTCTCGTCGGGCAGGCTGAATTGGCAGCTCATATTTTCAGAGCCACCCCCCTTTTGGAGTAGCCAGACCTCGATGGCTTGAGTGTCTGCCTGTTCAAAATGGCAGACGGGAGCTCCCTCTGCCACATTGGTGGCGATAGAGGTCCCCGTCAGGGTGTCAATGGTGTTCTGACGTAGCCAGCCCTTTAGGGTTGCTTCTTTAACGGCCTCCTTCACCGTCTCTTCAAGTTGCCACGTATCAGTCCCTCTCGGAACCGTAAAGAAGAAGGTGAGGGTGCCCGTGTCCTGGCAGAGGGGAGCGGATTGTGTTCGGGCGATCGCCACGTTGTCGAGGATTGCCTTTAAGAAGGGTACTGCCTGCGTTTCTTGTGATTCCGAGGCAGAGGCTTGTTGTAAGGCGGACTCAACATCAGCTGGCAAGTCGCTGGTCGTACGTCGAAGCAGTTCAATCAGATAGTTTTTCATGAGGGTAACTGGTACGTCTGGGCGACACGTTCGGGTGTGACGTGTGCGAAGAAATCGGCAATTGCGGTGTCATAAGCAGCGGTATGGGCGAAGGCCTTCTTCATGAGCGAAAAGCGCGTGGTGAGGCTGAGCGTGCCTTGGTTGGCCTTCAGCTCGTTAATCAGTCCGGCGTAGTCGACTGGATCGGTGACGGAGGCGACACGCAGGTAATTTTTTGCAGAGGCACGGACCATACAGGGGCCACCGATGTCGATATTCGTCCGAGCGGACTCAGGCGTGACATCGGGCTTGGCGACCGTCTGCTTAAAGGGGTAGAGGTTTACGACCACCATGTCGATGGCAACGGCATGGGTTCGCGCCAAGTCTTTCTGGTGCGCCTCATTGTAGGTTTCACTCAGGATCCCCAGGTAAATTTTGAAATCGAGCGTCTTCACAAGTCCGCCTTGCATCTCCGGTTGTCCCGTATAGTCGGAGACCGAGACGAGATGTTTGGCAGCTTGCTCTTGGGTTAGCATATGTTGGAGGGCGGTATAGGTTCCCCCTGTTGAGAGAAGTTTGACCTCAGTGCAAGCGGCAATCAGTGAGGGGACAAAGGCGTCAAGGCCGGTCTTGTCTGAGACGCTGAGCAGGACATGTTTGATAGTTACCCGATTGTCAATTTTACTTACAATATTCAGTGCCATAATAACTCCTTGTCGATTGCAGAATGGGGAGTATTAAAATTGTTTTACGCTCAGATAGCAATACCAAAATAAAAACCCAAAAAAAAGTGGCTCGACTTGGGGTGGGGGAGATGGTATATTTTAAATGGTTTTTAGATCTTCTCTATTTCTTATTCTCCCTCATGAGAAGAGTTGTAACATGTTGATCAAAAGTGAGTTAATGATGCTTGAGTGTGTTTGTCCGGGCATGATTGACAGGGACGGAGTCTGCTTTTGTGTCAAGAAGGTTCGATTCTGAGGTGTTACACGAATAAAATAGAAACGTTTCATGTTGAATATAAAATGGAGAAATCTCCCAAAACCCTAAAGCAACGACTTATCGCTCGGTTAGAGTGGTTTCCCATTAAGCTTGGGCTTTTACTATTACCTCGATTGAGTCGTCCGATGCTGTTGCGGCTCGTGCGGGTGATGGCTGTTGTTGGTATGTGTTTGGATATCAAGGGACGACGGTTCGCAGTTGAGAATATCCGGTTTGTCTTTCCAAAGCTTTCCGAACGACGAAGATACGCGATCTTGGTGGGGTGTTATAGAAACTTCACTCGTGTGCTGTTTGATATGTTCTGGTTTGGTGGGCGGCAGGATGCTGAACGGATCAGGCAGTGGGCCCCGCTGACTTCTTCTTGGAGAACATTTCTCGAGTTGCCGGGCCCCAAGGTGATTGTAACTGCACACCATGGGAACTGGGAGATCGGTGGGCAGATGGTGGTTGCCAATGGTTTTCCCTTGATGAGTGTAGGAAGCCCTTTAGGGACCCCTGAAACCACGCGAAAACTCAATGCTTTTCGCGCAGGCCTCGGCCAAGAGATTGTATCATCCGACGGTGCTGTCGCTCACTTGTTTCGAGCCCTTCGTAAGGGGAAGAATGTTGCCCTTCTTGCCGACCAACATCTTTGGCACAAGAAGGGTGGTGTCTGGACTCAGTTTCTCGGGCATCCTGCCCAGCTGGCGCCGACACCTGCGTACTTTGCCCGTCGCGTGCCAGGTCTACTCATTGGTGTCGCTTTTTTACGTGCGCGTCCAGATGGATCGTATTGGTGCTCCCCGCCTACTGTGATTGAACCTGGGACAGAAGCATCGATAGAGGGCTTGACCCAGCAGATTGCTGATGCGTCTGCGAAACTCATTCGACGTTATCCGACGCAATGGCTGTTTGCTTACTCTTTATGGCGTGACCTGCCCAAGGGTTGTGACGGTGTAGGTTGGCCATCTTATGCTCGGCCTCAACGCAATCCATAAGTTCTTATAAATGGATGTGCAGCATAGGGTTAATAGTTAAGCATAAGGCCTGAGCGATTTATCTTTGGGACGGAGTCGATCTTTGAATCAAAACATTTTGATCTTGAGTGATGGCAAAGCAGGTCATCTGAGTCAGACCCGCGGGTTGGCTTCAGCTCTTCAATTGCGTATTGGGGGAACGATCCAAGAGCTTGATCTCTCAGGCCGGGGTTTTTTCGGCAAGCTGAGGGCTGTGTGGGGACAGAGGGCAGCGATCAGCCGGCTTCGCTTAAAAGCTACGCCGTGCCAGGGAGATCGGAGATCCCTCCTTCGCCCTCTGGGCTACGGCGGGCAGGCGGAGGTCGGAGGCAAACCAGCTTTTATTATTGCGGCGGGGCATGGGCTACATGTTCCTTTACTGCTCGCTGGATTGCTTTTTAGGAGGGCGAAGACGGTTCTTTGTATGAAGCCCTCTTTGCCGATGAGCTGGTTTGATTTCTGTGTTGTTCCTCGTCATGATTTGACGCCAGCCCTGTTGTCGCATCCGCCAGCATACCTGATCCCCACCCTTGGGGCTCTGCACGGTGTTCATCCCCAACCAGAACGTCCCAAGAAGCATACGCTTATTTTGCTAGGAGGGCCAAGCAAGGAGTTTGGGTGGAAAGCGGAGCAACTCCTAGAACAACTGAGGGCGGTTATTCGAGGAGTAGAAGTCAGAAGTCAGAAGTCAGAAGTCGGTGCGAAGGAGAATTTTCTGCTGACGACGTCCCGGCGCACACCAGCAGGCTTTGTTGATGTGTTGAGGAGGACGTGTCCTCAAATTAAAGTGGTGCCTGTCGAAGAGACGCCCCGCGGATGGGTCGCTGAAAATCTAGCCTCTTCGGAAGCAGTCTGGGTGACACGTGATAGTGTCTCCATGATCTATGAAGCACTGGGAAGCGGAGCACCTGTCGGGCTGTTGAATATGCCTTCACTTTTCCTAGAGGGCGCGAAAAAGAGTCGAGTGGCTAGGGGAATTGAGATGTTGGAGCAAGAGGGCTGGGTGACTTCCTTTGACCTTTGGAAACAAAACGGTGTTATGAAGTCAAAAGGTGCGCTTGTCGAAGTTGATCGCGTCGCGGAAATACTCATTAACGTGCCTGAGCATCAGGTCCTGTTTTCCAAAATAAGGCAATAAGGCAATCACGCAATAAGGCAATGCTTGGCATGCACGTAGTACAGCTTATACCCTCATTAAATGAAGGCGGCACAGAACGAGGCGTGGTTGATCTCAATCGCGAATTTGTCCGCCGTGGTATTCGTAATACAGTCATCTCGTCAGGCGGAAAGTTGGTTCCCCTGATTGTATCTGAGGGCGGTACACACATCATTTGCGATGTGAAATCCAAAAATCCTCTGACCTTTCCTTTACGCGTATTGAAGTTACGTGCCCTCTTGCGTGAAATCAAGCCAGATGTGTTGCATGTTCGTAGTCGTGTGCCTGGCTGGCTAGTCCGCTTTGCGAATCACCCCCTTGGCATTCCAATTGTCTCTACGGTCCACGGGTTCAACACCGTGAGCGGGTACAGCAAGATTATGGTACGTGCGGAGCGTGTGATTGGCGCCAGCGAAGCCATGCGTGCTTACCTGAAGCAACACTATGGTATTAGCGATGAACAATTTAGACTAATCCCTCGGGGCATAGATGCGGAGGGTTTTAATCCGGAGAAGGTTGATAGGGACTGGATAGAGGCTTTCAAACGTCAATATGATTTGCAGGATCGTTTCGTGATCACGATTGTCGGACGTATTTCGTCTTTGAAAGGCATTGACTGGGCTATCAAGGCCTTGGCAAAGGTGTCAGACCAGCTTCCTGCCTGGAAGCTACTGATCGTGGGAAGTCCCCAGTCGGGCCAAGAAAATTATGCTGACGAACTTAAGACCCTTGTCAAAAGACTTCATCTCGACGAACAGGTCCTATTCACAGGCAGTCAGAGTCAGATACGGGAAGTGTACGCTTGTTCGAATGTCGTCATCTCAGCCACAACGCGAAAGCCAGAAACTTTTGGGCGTACGCTGGTAGAGGCGTTCGCGATGAATTGCCCCGTGATTGCAACAGCGCATGGGGGTGCCCTGGATATTGTGAAGCCTGGAATCACGGGGTGGCTGGTGCCGATTGAGGATGCCGAGGCACTCGGCGCAGCGATCGTCGAGTCGTCACGCACTAAGTTAACCGGCCTTCGGGAGTACGCCATCGCGAACTTCTCCCTTAAACAAATGGTTGAGAAGACGATTGACGTGTATAAAGAAGTTTTGAGAAGAGTGGAGAAGCGATGAATACGAAACAAGAACCCGTCAATGTAATATGCTTGAAGTGGGGAGGTAGGTATCCTGCATACTATGTTAATAATTTGTATACTGGAGTAAAAAAATATCTGCATAGGCCTTTCAGGTTTATCTGTGTCACAGAAACAATAGCAGATCTGGCTGAGGGAATTGAAACCTTTCCCATTCCTGCTGACCCAGGCATGTCTACTCGGTGGCCAAATGTCTTCATTAAATTAATGGTAACTGCAGATGGGTTTGCAAATCTTAAGGGCCCCACCTTGTTTTTGGACATTGATGTGGCCATCACGGGGGATCTTGATTGTTTCTTTGAGTATAGACCCAGAAAAAATTGCATTATTCATAACTGGGTTGAATCCCGTAAGACGATTTTTAGAAAAGCGCCAGCCGTTGGCAATTCCTCTGTTTTTAGATTTGAAGCCGGGCAATCCAACTCTATTTACGAAACATTCTTGGCGGAAATGGATCGAGCTGTTGACCACAATTGCTTTAGAACTGAACAGGCTTTTTTAACGTATGCGATGAAGGAGGTCTATTGGTGGCCAAACGAGTGGGTTCGTAGCTTCAAGCGCCATGCGATGTGGGCATTCCCGTTCAATTATCTCTTCGAGCCGGAATTACCTGTAAAGTGTCGCATCTTGGCGTTTCATGGAAAGCCAGATCCTGATGAAGCCCTTGTAGGGTATACTGGAGAAAGAGTTCATCAATTTTGTAAGCCGGTTCGGTGGTTATCCACGTATTGGCCCAGAGATAAACAATAATTGTTCGATAGCATATCTGAGGACCATTTTCTTGAAGCACATCGTACATATTCTTGCAAGTTCAGGGACAGGAGGCATGGAGTCCCATGTCCAGACGCTCTGTAATGCACTGGCATCTCAGTTCTGCGTGACGGTGATCATCCCTGCTGAAATGTCAGGGTTCGCGCCCGATGTACAGGTTATTATCTTGAAAACGCTTTCGGGGTCACGCTGGAATCCGCTATTGCATTTCCGCCTTTGGAAATTACTTAAGGCGCTTAATCCAGATCTTCTTCATGTCCATGGTAGCAAGGCTGCTCAACTTGTTGCATCAAAGCGTTATCAGTGTTTCAAAAGGGTCTCAACAGTTCATGGGATCAAAAAGAAGAGTCGGTTTTTGCTTGGCTTCGATCATGTGATTGCGGTCAGTGAGGCTGTTAAATTGCAAATAGAGCGACAAGGCTTTGTCTCCGCGATTTCGGTCGTACTGAATGGGGTGGTTCCCTTCTCATCCCCTGTCTGCTCGCAGGGAGGTCGTGGGACAGCGCATCCCTTTTCCGTGCTTGCAATAGGAAGACTCGCGCCTGTCAAAGGTTTTGACCTGTTGATTCGTGCATGGCCCTTGGTTCGGGAGGCCAAACTCCGGATCGCTGGTGATGGTCCTGAGCGCCCCCACCTTCTATCTTTGATTGAGGAGAAAGGCCTTGGGGACAGAGTCGAACTTCTGGGGCATCGAGACGATGTCCGTGATCTGCTCCTCGCGAGTGATCTGATGGTGATCTCGTCGCTTCGCGAGGGGATGCCCTTGGTACTTGCCGAGGCGCTTCACGCGCGATGTCCCGTAGTTTCGACTGCGGTTGGAGGTATGGTCGGCTTTCTTCCAGAGTGCGCGCTGACCGCCTCTGGTGATTCTGTCGCTTTAGCGCGAAAAATAAATGAAGTCCTTTCGGATCTGCCGACGTTTTCGCGCACGTTCGAGGCTCTGTACGATTTTGCTCGAACGCGTCTGACGGTTGAAGCTATGGCAGAGCAGACAACACTGATTTACAAGAGGATTCTTGGTTGATATGGGACTTTTTATCTACACGATGCTGATCGTTGCGTTGGGACTTGTGCTGGTTCTCATCTGCAAGTTCTATTTTCCTTTCCGTCGTACGATCTCGAACGCGTATCCACGGGTCTTGCTCTATCATGCCTGTGATCAGGTCGTATTTCAAGGGATGCCCAAGCGGTTGAACATGAAACCCTTCCAGTTCGAGCAACAGGTGCTCTGGCTCAAGAGACAAGGGTATTCATTCTTGACCGCGTCAGAGTTGATTGTGCGTCCGCGAGATGCAGACGGAATGGTCGTCTGTATAACCTTTGATGATGGTTTTGAGGATAATTACCTTTATCTCTTCCCGCTGTTAAAAAAGCATCAGATTAAAGTAACCCTCTTTGCTGCCAAACAAAGTGTCTTCCCCGGCAAGCCTATGCTGAGCGACTCTCAGATCAAGGAGATGTCGGCAAGCGGACTGGTCGAATTGGGTGGACATACAGAAACCCATATTGATTTAAATGCCACAACACTTGATGTGGCGGAGGCCGAGATTCAGTCGAATAAGCAATGGCTTGAGGCGTTGACCGGTAGGCCCTGTTGTGCTTTTGCCTACCCCTTTGGAAAATATTCAGAACGTGATATTTTGATATTAAAAAAACTTGGTTTTACCTCGGCTTTTACATGTGAAGGTACTATCTGTCCACTCGGCGACCCCTTCCAGATTCCTAGGCTTTATGTAAACGGCAAGATCAAATCATTCCAATTTCCCTTGCTCGTTTCACGGGGGAAGTTC
>CAMBQV010000078.1 GCA_945870145.1 Akkermansia muciniphila | reverse complement strand
GTTGAAGCGTTCGCTGTCGTCAATGGTCACATCCTCGATCCGGACAGGCAAGCGCTCAAGCCCCAGCATTTTTGCCGCGGTAAACCGTCTGTTGCCTGAAATCACATAGCCGTCCCTGGAAATCACTAGCGGCTCAAGGATGCCGTTCTGCTTGATGTCCTGCGCCAGCGTCTGGACATCAGGATCCTCCTCCCGGATGACTCCGTACAGTGCATCATTTACAGGGGGAGTGAGGAGCTCCGTCACCAACTTTTGTACATGTACAATTTGTTTGCTCTTAGCCATGGCGCACTCCCTTCTTTTCGGCCAGTCTGCATATGCATGCATCGCAGAACTGGGGCTTGCGTCCGTTCTTGCAGCCGCCGTTCAGCTCGGCATATCGTCCGCAGCGAGAACATTTCCCGACGCATGGCCGACACATAGCATCGGGACGATCACGGTATTTACATAAGGTGAACGTTGTAATTTGTGATATTCTCATGCCGATACCTCGATTTGTTCTGTCAATGCTCTGATGCTGGCCTCACTGATTCCAATCGCACGTGAGGTTCCTGTAGCCTTGATTCGCTTTAGGATGCCTGCTTGGGAAAGCTGGTCAACACGTTTGACCGATACACCTAAAAGCATAGCCGCTTCTTTACGTCGGATGATTCTGTTAATGGTTGTCTTTGTTTTTCCACTGAATGCGTTTTCTACTGCATTCCCGATTTCCCGGCGTTGAGCCGGAGTCGCCTTCGTCCATGTTGCTAACAATGTTTCTAGTGTCATACGTTTCTCTGCCTTTCCGCGCTTTGTGCGCTTTGTTGCTTGTTTATGCGGGCAGTAAAACGCAGCCAATGCCACCTAGTACAGCAGTAGAACAAGGTAGAAACTTAGACAACAAAAAACCCCTGTAAACATTGAGTTTTTACAGAGGCGGTAGAAGAAGGTAGAAATTAAATTTTAGGAGGTTTTCTGTTTGTGCAAGGCAATGCGCCAGTTTCCTGCTTTGTCGCTTTCAAGATGCTTTTCGCAGAACCTTGCGTGTTCCCCTTGCGTGGTAGACTGTTCTGTTGTCACACTTCCACGCTGATTCTTCTTTTGGCGTTTGACGGTTTTCGCATCGTTTTGAAATAATGGAGTAGGCTTTTTCATCTTACGCCATTTGCCGTCCTGTAACTCTTTCACGATAGCAATACACCGTTGTCGCGTGAATGTGTAGTTAAATGTGCCCCCTATGGTGATAAGTGTTTTGCCGTCTTCAAGCTCTTTTATCATGACATACTGGGGCGAAACTTCAATATTTTCTCGCCTCAAAAGTTCATTTTGTTGTTCAACTGCAAACGCATAATTCTCTTGAGCTTTTCTCAAGGAAACTCTTGCTCCATCAAGAATATATTGTGCTTGATTTAATCCATCTCGAGAATAGCCGCGTACACCTTGCTGACTCATTTCAAAGCATAATTTTGCTTCCGCCTTGTGTAATACATCCTTACATTCTTCAACCTTTTTCTTTAGGTCGTCGATACTTAATGTTTTTTCGTATTCTTTAAGTGATCCGAACTTCACTTGCTTCATACCGCCGATTCCTTTCTTAGTCGCGTTGAATATTTAATCACTTGGGCAAGCTCGGCACTGCTCAAACCTTCCAGCATCGCCAGAATGCCGTCCAGCTTGCTCTCGGGTGAGTTCACGTTTAGTGCTGCACTGTTTGAACTTGTTACATCTGGAAGCGCATAGACGCCTGCCTTTACTGCCTTTAAGTCATCGTGGTGATAATGGCGCGTCATTGCCGGGTTTGAGTGACCGACTAAGCTCTGCACTACCGCCATGGGAACACCTGCGTTTGCTGATAAAGAAACAAAGCTGTGCCTCAGTGAATGAAACCCGACCTCCACACCACTACGAGAATATCCATCAACTTTGCACCCTGTTTCAATTTTGCAATCATGGAACACCTTTTGAATTCGCTTTGAGAGGGTCGCACCTTTGGATTTACCCTTCAGATATACACCTGACAATTCTGGAAGAACATATCCTTTTCGCTGAGCGTGGGGTATCTCAAAAAGCAGTTTAAAAAGTGTTGGGTGTATTGGAATTTGCACGTGTTTGGGGTTCTTCATTCTCGCTATCTTGCCAGGTATCAATACGATCTCGCGGCGCACGAGGTCAACACTGCCCCACTTTAAACATGAGGCATCCCCAAGACGTAATCCGCAATAAATACCAATTGCAAAGAGTAGACGCATCTCCCCGTCTACCGACGCAATCACCCCGGAGAGTTCATCTATTGTCAACTCCCGGCGGGAGTGGTCTTTTTCAATTTTTGGGTGTATATCATCTTTGTCCCATGGATTGAACTTTAGCCGCGCCTCGGGATGTTTGTTGAGTACTTTCCAAATGCGGCGAAATAAAACAAGGTATTTATTGAAACTGTTAGCCGTGAGAGTCTTTCCGAGTTCCACTGCGAAGGCGCAAGACATTTCCTTTGTGACGGCTCGCATTTCCTTTACGTCTTGATGATGTTTATCCATCCATTCAATAAATCGGTTAAATTGCGATTCGTAGTTCTTCATCGTACGCGTACCCGCGTCTGGTCTGTTCGTACTGTCCAAATACGCCTTAAAAGTGTTGGAGATTGTCAGCGATGGAAGCAAGGCATCTGCATGGGCCTCGGCACCCTCGATCTTCTTTCCGATTGCGCTCAGCTTCTCGGCATCTTTCTGGAAAGTGAACGGCTCTAGGAATTCGGCCAGCTTTTTGGCTGCTTCCTTCTTGTCGGATGTTTCTGTGCTTCTGACGTAGACTTTTCCATCCCTGACCCATCGCGCCGTGTAGAGACTCCCACGCTTTATGAGGCATCCTGTCCCTTTGGCTCGCTTTGCCTCGTTCTTTGCCATCCTATGCCACCTTCCTTTAGCTGTCAGTTATGGTCATAGAATAGCATAATACCCTCCATTAAAGGAATAACAAATAATCAAAAAGTATCAAATATATGAAAATGCTATATAAATTTGATTTACAGCAGACTCAAAATCTGCCGCCGGAAACGGTGTGAGGGTTCGACTCCCTCTCCTGGCACCATCGTTAAAACCTCAATTTCATTGAGGTTTTTTCGTTTTTCAAGGGTAGGGTTGCTTGCTTTTTAAATAGGGTTTAATGATCTCTTGTTTGAAGACTTGTATAAACCCTTTAAATTCGGTATTTTAAATACCTTATTTTGTGAAAAGGAAGGCATAAACGAGATGAAACAAATCGGCGTTGGATTGTTGGGCTTTGGGACCGTGGGCGCAGGCGTCGCTGATGGCTTACTCAGGAACCAGAAGACCATGGCAGAGCGTTTGGGCGTAGAAGTCGTCCTTAAACGCATTGCGGATCTGGATGTTACAACGGATCGTGGCATCTCAATTGATCAGAAGCTTTTGACAACGGATGCCCAGTCCATCATTCAGGACAAGGACATTCAGGTTGTTGTGGAGCTGATCGGTGGTACCGGTATTGCAAAGACTTTGGTTTTGGCAGCATTGAACGCAGGCAAGTCGGTTGTGACGGCCAACAAGAAGCTCTTGGCAGAATACGGTGCAGAGATTTTTAGTGTTGCAGCGAAGAATGGCGTGGACATCTATTTTGGCGCCAGCGTGGGTGGGGGTATACCGATCGTCCGTGTTTTGCGTGAAGGGTTGGCTGGAAACGAGATTCAAAGCATTCACGGCATCCTGAACGGAACCTGTAACTATATCCTGACACGTATGGAAAATGAAGGCTTGCCCTTTGATGCGGTCTTAGCGGATGCGCAGCGTGCGGGTTATGCCGAGGCGAACCCAGGCTTGGATATTGATGGCTTTGATACGGCTCACAAGGCAATCATCCTTGCCTCGCTCGCCTATGGATTCCATGTGCCCATGGATGCAGTTTTGGTGGAGGGTATCAGAAACCTCAATAGCATGGATGTTCAGTTTGCCGCTGGTTTTGGATATCGGATCAAACTGTTGGCGGTGATTAAGCGAGAGGGGAACCAGGTCGAAGTACGCGTCAGCCCGACATTGGTGCCGATGACCCACATGCTGGCCTCTGTCAGTCATGTTTTCAATGCCGCGATGGTGCGGGGTGATTTGAGTGGCGATACGCTCTATTATGGTCGCGGGGCTGGACGTGAACCCACGGCGAGCACGGTCATTGGCGATATCGGGGATGTGGCACGTAACCTCTTGTCGGGGCAACCGCGCTACGGACGGGGTGTCAGTATTGCCAATGAAGGCAAGTTCTCCATGCGCGTTGCTTCGGAGATCACGAGCAAGTACTATATTCGTCTGATGGTGCTGGATAAGGCTGGATCGTTAGGTTTGATGACGACGATCTTAGGACGCCATGGTGTCAGCATTCTTGCCGCCACGCAACAGGAACATCCAGAGAGTAGCAAAATGGGGCATGTTCCCGTGGTCATGTTGACGCATGACGCGAAGGCCTCAGAGATTGATTGCGCGCTCAAGGAGATCTTTGATGCGGATGTCGTCAGCGAGCTGCCGGTTCGTCTGCGTATGATTTAACAAAAATTTCGGGTCACCCCACATGGGTACCCAAGGGGAAAAGAAGAAGATGAAAGTATGTAAGTTCGGTGGATCCTCCGTTGCAGATTCGAAACAGATCAGCAAGATCATTGATATTGTCCTCGCGGATAGTGATCGCAAGATCATTGTTGTCTCAGCACCCGGCAAACGGGACAAGGCTGACACGAAGGTCACGGATATGTTGATTCAGTGCGCGTCAGAGGTCCTGGCGGGTAAGTGTCCTGAGAAGAGTGTCAAGGCGATCGTTGAACGGTATGCCGAGATCCAGCGTGAACTGAAACTCCCCGTCGGGGTCGTTGCCGAGATCGAGAAGGATCTCTGGACGCGTGTCAAAGGCGATACGGCCCATCATGGCATGTTCATGGATTGCATGAAGGCCGCCGGCGAGGACAATGCCGCGAAGATTGTCGCCCAAGCTTTCCAGGCGCGCGGGGTAAATGCGGTCTATATCAATCCGCATGATGCCGGAATGTACCTGACCAATGACTTCGGTAATGCTCAACTCCTCGACGAGTCTTATCCGTTGTTGAAACGGACCCTCTCGAATCGCTTGGAGCTGGTGATCTTCCCTGGCTTCTTTGGTTTTACCAAGGCAGGCCAGGTCGCGACATTCCCTCGCGGGGGTTCTGATATCACGGGCTCCATCCTTGCAGCTGCGGTAGGGGCGGATGTCTACGAGAACTTCACGGATGTGGACTCTGTCTACCCTGTTGATCCCCGTTTGGTTCCTGAGGTCAAGGAGGGGATCAAGGAGATGACCTACCGCGAAATGCGGGAGTTGGCCTACGCGGGCTTTGGTGTCTTTCACGATGAGGCGGTCATTCCCGCTGTGAAGGCTGGAATCCCGATCAATGTGCGCAACACAAACCGTCCGTCCGAACCTGGCACGATGATCGTGAAGTCACGCGAAGCCAAGTCCGGTGGCGTTGTCGGTATCGCCAGCGACGATGGATTCTGCAATATTTTCATCGATAAGTACATGATGAACCGCGAAGTCGGGTTTGGACGCAAGCTCCTCCAGATTCTCGAAGAGGAGGGGGTCTCCTATGAACATATGCCCTCCGGTATTGATAACGTCTCGGTCGTCTTCCGTGACCGCGGGTTCACGCCGGAGTGCGAGGCGCGTGTTCGTGCGCGTATCTTCAAGGATCTCTCGCCTGACAATGTCCAGATCGAGCATGGTTATGCGTTGGTCATGGTCGTGGGCGAAGGACTCTACTACACAGTCGGTATGGCTGCCATGGCGACACATGCATTGGCGGAAGCACAGGTCAACATCGAGATGATGAATCAAGGTTCCTCGGAAATCAGCATGATGTTCGGTGTGAAGTCCGCTGATCGCGCCAAAGCAGTGAAAGCACTCTATCAAGCATTCTACAAGGCATAAGACTATGAAAAATAAAGTCACTATCTACGATACGACCTTGCGCGATGGCGCGCAGGGGGAGGGGGTCTCCTTCTCGGATTCTGGCAAGGTTCGCTTTGCCAAGATGATGGACGAATTTGGTATTGACTATATTGAGGGTGGTTTCGCAGGGTCTAATCCGCGCGATCAGCAATTTTTTAAAGACATCAAAAAAGAAAAACTTTCGTTTGCGCGTATCGCTGCTTTTGGCAGTACACGTCGTGCAGATTTGGATGCGAAGAATGATCCGCAACTCAAAGGTTTGCTCATGGCAGATACCGAGTGGGTCACGATCTATGGTAAGTCATGGCTTTTGCATGTGACGGATGTTCTGAAGACTACTGGCAAGAATAACCTGCAAATGATCGCGGACAGCGTGGGCTTTTTGAAGAGTTCAGGACGTAAAGTATTCTTTGATGCCGAGCATTTTTTTGATGGGTATAAGGCGGATTCCGAATACGCTTTGAAAGCCCTTGCCGCGGCCTTGCGTGAAGGAGCCTCGGGTGTCGTCTTGTGTGACACTAACGGGGGATGCCTTCCGCACGAAGTCTTTACGATCACGAAAGCGGTGTGCAAGGCGTTTCCCAAAGTGGAAGTTGGCATCCATGTTCACAACGACGGTGGCTTGGCGGTCGCAAACTCGATCGAAGCTGTCCGTGCTGGCGCATCTCAGGTCCAAGGGACGATCAATGGCTATGGTGAACGTACAGGCAACGCGAATCTGGTCAGCATCATACCCTCCTTGGAATTGAAGATGGGACGTGTCTGTGTGGGTGCGAAGAATCTGAGACACTTGAGGGAGGTCTCCCTGGTGACCGACGATCTCGCCAATCAGCGAGTGGATGCACGTCAGCCGTATGTCGGCAATACAGCCTTCAGCCATAAAGCGGGTATGCATGTGAATGCGGTACAGAAGAACACAAAGACCTTTGAGCATATCGCACCTGAGCAGGTTGGTAATCAACGTCATGTGCTGATCTCTGAGTTGTCAGGGGCTTCAAACGTATTGATGAAAGCTCAGGAGCTTGGCATTGATGTCTCTGGCATCTCGAAAGAAGCTTCTCGCGCTGTTCTGGAAGAACTCAAGGTCCGCGAGAATAAGGGCTACTCCTACGAAGCAGCGGACGGCTCCTTTAAAATCTTGTTGCAGAAGGTGCTGAACAAGCACAAACCCTTCTTTGAACTGGAAGGATTCCGGGTCATTGTGGAGAAGCGCGGACGTGAAGCTCCCTGCATCTCCGAGGCCACCATCAAAGTTAAGGTTGGTAATGAGACCGAACTGACTGCTGGCGAGGGCCACGGACCTGTGGATGCGCTCAATGCGGCCTTGCGTGCGGCTCTGACGCGTTTCTATCCTGAGATTGATGATATCGCGCTCACTGACTATCGCGTGCGTATTTTGGATCCCAAACTGGCAACACGCGCCTTGACCCGCGTCTTGATCGAGTCTGGCGATGGTAAATCGCAATGGGGTACGGTCGGCGTCTCTGAGAACATCATCGAAGCCTCCTGGGAGGCACTGCTGGACAGTGTTGAGCACAAGCTGTTTGAAGTGGCATCAAAAAAGTAATAATATGGAACACGGAAAAACAAGTATAAAGATGTTTGGCGGGGCGGTTGCCGCTCTGATCATCTTGTAGGTGACAGGTACGTTGGGTGGTTGAGGGAATCCCTTTGCGATGCCGTGTGCACTCGCGATGTTCTTTTTAATACCGACTGGCCTGATTATCGCGATCGTGGGCCTCGTGAAGAAGGAGACCCCGCGCAAGTTTTGCATCATCGGCCTCTGCCTGAATCTGCTGTGGCCGCTGGTGGTCGGTGTTATGATGTTCCTACCCTGATCACTGACCCATTGCCTCATGTCCCTTGACGCTAGGATAGAGGCAGCCGCGAATGAGCCAGATGAGGAAGGCGAGCATCAGGAGCGGGTAGAAGACGCCGCTGAGGACTTTGACCGCGACAAGCTGGCAGATGGCCAGGATGACCGTTCCGAGCTCTTCGCGTGTAAAGTGGGAAATCTCAGTCAGCTTCGTCTTTAAGAATGTTGCCTTTTCGGAGATTTCACTGGCGGTGGAAAATCCCTCCATGTTAAAAACAGAGTGGACACGCTGAAAAGTTGTATCAATATTTTTTTGCATGTGGGCGGTAGTCCGTTCCGTCAGATAGGCACTGCCTGCCAGCGTCACCGGCAGGAGCGCGATCATCAGAAGCCAGCTGAGGAAGAAGATGCCGCCGATCCGGCGTGCGGTTGACCGCACGCCGTGTTCCTTCTTAAGCCAGACGACCAATAGGCTGTCCAGGAGAAAACAGGTCAGAAAGACCGCACAGAAGGGGGCTGCCAAATCAGGGAAACAACTCGCCACACATTTGACCGAGATCAAAAAAACGGCGCTGGACAGGAGGATCTTCCAGGCGATGTCAATGCAGTCCAGTACCGGCTGCATTAAATCGCCAGCTTCCACGGTCATATTTCCCTTGGCGACGATAATACCGGCCTCCAGTTGAACAGTTGAGCCCTCCAGCATATCAGCGCCTGCCTTGGCCAGCCCGACCGGTATCATGAGCTGGGTCGTATCCCGGAGTGTGGTATCAAGATAAGCACTGTTCCGTTGCGTGAGGGGGCTCATCAGGTGATTGAGGAGCTGACTGCCGCCCAAGCAGGAGAACAGTAGCAATAAGAACAGGATCAGCGCTGGCCGGAACGTCACGAGACGTGTTTTCCAGATCGTATTCATAGCTTTACGCTTGGCTGTGACGTTGAACGAATTCCTTTGCAAACGTGCGGTATGCCTCTGCGCCTTTACTGGTCGGATCAAAGAAAATCACAGGCTTGCCAAAACTGGGCGCTTCGCTGATGCGGACATTCCGAGGGATGATGGTCGTGTAGACGGCATCGCCGAAATGGGTACGCACCTCTTGAACAACATCGGAAGCCAGACGGGTACGACCATCGAACATGGTCATTAAGATGCCTTCGAGTTGAAGGTTAGGGTTGACGCCATTGTCGCGCAACTGATTGATGATGGAGGTAATGACACTGAGTCCCTCCATCGCATAATACTCACACTGCATAGTGACGATAATGCTGTCAGCAGCAGCGAGGGAGGAGGTCATTAGAATACCGAGAGAGGGGGGACAATCCATCAGAATATAGTCGAAGACACCAGCCTCCAAGACGCGATCTAACAGATTGCGCACAACAGACAAATGATTTTCCTGACGTGCAATCTCAAGCTCTGCGCCTGCGAGTTCAAGTTCCGAAGGAATGATGTTGATGTTCTCAAAAGGGGTCGGCTGAATAATATCCGCAATATCCTTGGTGCCTGAAAGAACAGCATATAAACTGCTATCAGATTGACGTTGCAAGCCCAGTCCGCTGGTCGCGTTCGCTTGAGGGTCAAGGTCAATGACCAGCACCGTCTTTTTCATCTCTGAAAGCGCGGCAGCCAGATTGACGACTGTCGTTGTCTTCCCGACGCCGCCCTTTTGATTCGCGATAGCAATGACTTTTGTTGTTCTCATATTCATGTCTCTAACTTGGTTGTTTTCTGACAGGATTAAAAGGATTTTTTGGATTAGAATTCTAAAATAACAATCCTGCCAATCCTGTAAATCCTGTCAAAAAAACTTTTCCTGCTGTTCGTAAAAATTCACTGCCAACTGCTACTGCCAACTGCCACTCTGCCGCCCTCGGTCGGTGGGTTTACTTCTTTATCATTCCAATGGCACGGGCGTAGGCAAACATACCACCAGCATCAATAACAGGCGCAACAGCACCAATCGGTTTCAGGGGAAAGATCTTGCCATCTGAAAGCCGTGTAACTGTGTTGGCTTCAATGTTTACTTCCGCTTCGTCGCCTGTCTTGAACTCCTTGCACAGGCGCGTCTCAGACTCGATAGGGAAGACCTCTCCTGTCGCCACGCAATTACGGAAGAAGATGCGGGCATAACTCTGTGCCACAACAACACTGGCGCCGGCCGCGCCGAGTGCGATGGGTGCATGTTCGCGCGAGGAGCCACAACCGAAATTACGACCTCCGATCACGATGGGATAGGGGGTGCTACCATCAGGGTTGGAGGCAAACTTGGGGAAGGAATCCGGCAAACCTGCCAGCGCATACGAGCCCAACTTTTTGTACTCCTCAGGAATGGTCGGAACCAAGTTGAGGTAACAGGCGGGGATGAGCAGGTCGGTGTCGATATTGTCTTCGAGCACATAGACGGGACCACGAATCAGTTTAGCTTTTGACATAAAGATGTTCTCCTTGAAGGTGTCAGGAATGGTTTACAGGTCACGCGGATCCGTAATCGTTCCTTTAATCGCTGTCGCGGCTGCGGTATACGGCGAAGCCAAATAGACCTGAGAGTCCTTAGAACCCATGCGCCCGATGAAGTTACGATTGGTCGTGCTGACCACGACTTCGTTTCCATGGGTACGTCCAAAGGTATCGATCGGACCGCCCAGACAGGCGGCGCAGGAGGGAGGAGCAATCGGTTCGACGCCAGCGGCCTCGAAGATCGCGCGTAAGCTTTGACCATCGATTTTGGTGTCAAGCAACCCTTGCTCCACATGGCGTGTGGCTGGTACGATCAACGTCTTGATGGCGACCTTGCGGCCCTTCAAGAGCTGTGCAGCCATGATGAAGTCCTCTAGCTTTCCGCCAGTGCAGGAGCCGATATAGACCTGGGTGACCTTGACATCGCGGCAGTCGCGTGCGAGCGCCTTGTTGTCTGGCAGGTGTGGCTTGGCGACGACGGGTTCCAGCTTGGAGACGTCATAACGGTATTCCGCCTGGATCTTTGCGTCCCGATCACTGTAGAGCGGTTCATACGATTTCTTCGTCCGCGCGTTGACATAATCGAAGGTCTTCTGGTCTGGTGCGATGATGCCGTTCTTGGCACCTGCCTCCACAGCCATGTTACAGATCGTACAGCGTTCTTCGATGCTGAGTGCTTCGATCGCAGAGCCTGTGAATTCCATTGCGCAATACGTGGCGCCGTCCACAGTGATGTCTCCAATGATATGGAGGATCAGATCTTTTGCGGAGAGATACGAAGGCATCTTTCCATCGAGGACAAAGCGGAGCGTCGGGGGGACCTTGACGAGCAGTTTGCCCGTTCCCATGATGAAACCCGCATCCGTGTTGCCGATGCCACTGGAGAAGGCTCCAAGTGCACCATGCGTACAGGTGTGCGAGTCGGTTCCGAAGATGGTCTCACCGGGACGGACATGGCCGAGCTCGGGCAAGGCGACATGGCACACGCCGCAATAGCTGGGGGTCCCCGGATCATAGAAGTAAGGGAGGTTCTGCTCCTTGACAAAGGCTCGAAGGGTGTCGATGTTACGATGCGCTTTAACATCTGCCGTGTAGATATAATGGTCAGGAAGAATGACGATCTTTTCGCGATCGAAAACTTTTGCATCTTTACCAAATTCCTGTTGGAAAATACCGATGGTCCCCGGCCCGCAGACGTCATGCGTCAGGAGGATTCCTGCGTTGACCCAAATGTTGTCGCCGGGCTGGACGATCGAAGCTCCAGACTCCCGCGCGAGAATTTTTTCAGTAATAGTCATTATCTTTACTCCAAATAGACACCCGTTAAGGCGTTCTTACTTTCACTGTTTGACAAGATTGAAAAAGCGATCCTGATATTGTTCAAAGAGACCGTGTTCCTGCAAGAGCTTTCCAAGGGGTTTGATGAGCCTTCCATCGCGTGTTGCGGCTTGGAAGCCCCGCTCGATCTCCTCACGTACGCCAAGGGGTATGCCATCTTTTAACTCAAACATGTGTCGCTCTTCGAGTTCACGTATGTTGAGGGGAACCGAAGCCTGCATCACCAACCAGAAAAGACGAATAAGGCAGACATCCCAAGGCGAGTCGACTCCCTTGATGATGGCAGAAAAGGGATCACTTTTGGCGGAAAGATCTGTCTTGATGCGCTCGAGCACATTGGCGATGTTATCCGTGACAGTCTGTTCGTTGAATGTATCTTGCCTCAGGGAATATCCATATTGAAGGA
>CAMBQV010000077.1 GCA_945870145.1 Akkermansia muciniphila | reverse complement strand
TGTTTCGCAATATCGCCGAGGCTTACTGATTTCTTTTTTTTCATAGTTTTTTCAAAAATAAAAATGCGGGTATCCGTATCACAATTGAGGCAATGAATAGCACGCCATAACCGCCGGCCAGCTCTGCGCCCCAGCCCGCCAGCAGGCCTGCGACTGCGACCACGGGCCCGGCCAGCGTGGCCAGCAACGCAGACCCCATGGCCCGGCCGTCAGCCGGCAGACACTCGAGCGTCAGTCCAAACATCGTCAGACCATAGCCGCTTGTGAACAGGCCCATCACTCCCCAGCATCCATAGACCAGCCACACGTGATCCATCGGGCACACAGCCAACAGCAGCGGCACACAGAGCAGGCCGGCCATGCAGAGCCCCATGACTCGCTTCGCGCTGATGCGGTCAGAAAGCTTTCCCCAATAGCGGCTCGCAAGAACCGAAGCGAGCGTACTGACGATCACGAGCGCGGAGACCCCCTTGAAGCTCCAGTGCATATTCTTGATCACATGCGCTTCGGCAAAGGGCGTATAGACTGTCAAACCCGCCAGCCAAATCAAGTTGATGCCCGCCAGACACCGGAAGCGCACATCCTTCAATGACGCCAGCAGGTAACCCCAAGTGAATTGCGGCAGCCGGCTTGAATGTCCTGGATCATATTGGCGTTTCAAAAGAAGAAAGCAGGCCACTCCGGTTAACCCGGCAACGCCATGGAGCATTGAAAATCCCTGGCGTTCCAGGCCTGCGTTTCGGAACGCATCCAGCGCCGATCCGGCGAGCACCATCGCAATCAAGCCTGTTGCATCGACAATCCGATTACGGACACCCAAGTAGCGTCCGCGAATCTGCGCCGGGACCAAGACTGCCATCCAAGCGGTCCAGCCAGGCCCGCTGGCATGATAAAGCGCATGGAAAAGGGCGTACAGGACAAAGAAGAGCGGCAGGAACCACGTGGCTGAATAACCTGCCCACCAGGCCAATCCTGCGATGAGAAAAAAGGTTCCGCGGGCAAAAAGTCCTGTACAGACCACAATCCATTTGCGCTGCCCAGCAAAGCGATCAACACAATAGGCGGCGATTAATTGCACAAACGCAACCCCATACGGCAGGGCTGCACAAAGGCCAAGCTGAAGATCGGTTGCGCCCCATGCCAGCAGGAACCCGGTCATGAACGGCCCCAGCGCAATCGCAGCAAATACCGCATTTCCGGCTGTCTCAGCGGTGGCAATCTTCAATGACAGCCGTGTTCGTATATTTAGGTACATAAATGAAGTCTTTTACTATATTCTGGGAGCCTCCAAAGTTCAAGCACGTATCATGCGTAAAGGGAATTTTTTTAGGCAGGGTGATTTTCTCCTTTTTTAACACGCCTCTTCCCTATACAATAGTAAGATATTTTTGATTTCGATTTTTAGAGTTCACCACAACAGGAGTAAGCGATGAAACTTGAATTTCACGGCGCAGCTCAGACAACCACCGGTTCCATGCACGTAGTCGAAGCCAACGGGTTGAAAATCATGCTCGACTGCGGTCTTTTCCAGGGCTCTCGCAAGGAGGCCTTTGAGAAAAATCGTAATCTCCCGATCAACCCGGCAGCCATTGATGCCGTGGTTTTATCGCATGCCCATATTGATCATTGCGGTAATTTGCCCACGCTTTTCAGGCGTGGCTTCCGAGGCAAAATATACTGTACCGAACCCACCCAAGAGCTCTGCGAAATTCTACTTCGTGATTCTGCGTTTCTCCAACAGCGGGATCTTAAGCATATCAATGAGCGCCGAGCCGCCCAAGGAAAGGTCCTTTTCGAGCCTCTCTACGAACCCCAAGATGTCGACCAAGTCATCCGCCACATGCAGACCGAGCCCTTTAAACGTGAGTTCAACCTCGGAAACAATGTCCATGGCGTTTTCCATATTGCAGGACACATCCTGGGTTCTGCGCTTGTTCAGCTTGACATTAAACCCAAGAGTGGAAAAATCCACCGCCTGCTCTTTTCCGGAGATCTTGGACAGCCAAACCAACCCATTCTTCAGAAATTCGATTTTCCTCAAGGGGCAGACACGCTCTTGATTGAGAGTACCTACGCAGACCGTGATCATCCCTCGGCCGAAGATGTGAAGGGGCGGCTCAAAGGCTTCATTGACGACATCCATCAGCAACGCTCACGCTTGTTGATTCCGGCCTTCAGCGTCGGCCGTACACAACAGATCCTCTACTACCTGAATCGCTTGTGGGAAGAAAAACGCATCCCCCTCACAACTGTTTATGTCGATAGCCCACTCTCCTTTGCGGCAACAAAAATTTATACCAAGCACCGTGAATGTTACAATGACGAGGCCTCAGATATTCTGCGTCAAGGTATTGACCCAATGCGCTTTCCAGGTCTGCGTTTCATTGAAACGCCTGACGAATCAAAAGCGCTCAACGACATCCATGAACCCCATGTCATTATCGCAGCCTCGGGCATGTGCGAAGGTGGACGTGTCCTGCACCATCTCCAACGTACCGTAGGCGACCCCCGGAATATCATTCTGATTGTGGGCTTCCAAGCGGAGAACACCTTAGGACGCCGAATCGTAGACCGTGTGTCGCCCTTAAGAATCCTCGGGGATGAGTTTGAATTGCGTGCTCGCGTGCACACCATTAACGCCCTCTCCGCACATGCAGACCGTACCGCCTTGATGGATTGGTTTGACAACATCAAAGGTAATCTCAAAAACGTCTTCGCTATACATGGCGAACCTGAAAAGGTGAATGCGATGTGTGAACTGGTCAAGCAGCACGGCGTCGCGAATGTCGTGGCTCCTGTGCCAGGACAAATTATTGATTTAAACTAACAACAACCCAAAAGGAAGAACAACATGGACGAACAAATCAAGGCAAAGCTCGAAGAATTACGTAAGATGTTACAGGCAGACGGTGGAGATGCGGAGCTCATCGAGATCGCAGGGAAGACGGTCAAACTGCGTCTGCGCGGAGCCTGTGGCTGTTGCCCGCATGCAACCATGACGCTCAAACAGGGAATCGAACGTGCACTGCGTGAAAGCATCGACCCCGAAATCGTTGTCGAGCGCGTCATGTAATGATGGACCCAAAATTCAAATAACCAAAAACAGGGAGAATATTCACATGCAAAAATCAAAAACCATCATGGCTCTTTTCATAGCCATAACCTGCGTCGCGGCCTCTATTCAGGCAGCCACACTTAAACTTGCTCCATTCTATAGCGATAGCATGGTCTTTCAACGCGAAAAACCAATTGTTATTCTTGGTCTCGCGGATGCCAACGCCACCATTGAAGGCACCTTCATGGGCGGAACCGCGAAGACACAAGCTGACGCAAATGGCTTGTTCAAGCTGGCACTCCCTGCCAAGGAGGCCTCAAACCAAGGGTCCACAGCCACGATCACCTCTGGTGACAACAAGATCGAACTGAAGGACGTACTCGTCGGCGATGTCTGGTTCTGCTCGGGTCAGTCAAATATGGAGTGGACCATGAACGGTTGCGGTGCGCTCGGACAAGATGATGTGAAGAGTGCGAACTATCCGTTGATCCGCCGCATCAAGTTTCCCCACGAAACTGCGGTTGACCCTGTTCCCTTTATGAACATGAAGGTCTCGGGCCCCTGGACAACAGCTACTGCCGCCACAGTCGGCAATTGGACCGCCGTTGGTTTTTACTTTGCTAAAAACATTCATGCCAACAGCAAGATCCCGATCGGTATTCTCGATTGCAACTGGGGCGGAACCAAGATCGAACCATGGACGCCTGCAGAGGCTTTCAACAACTTCCCTGCTCTCGCCAATGATGTGAAGACCATTCAGGGCCGTCTCGAACTCGTCAAGAAGAATGCCGAAGCTGAAAAGGACTATCAAGCAAAACTTGCTGCCGCAACCCCTGAGGAACGTAAGAAAATGCGTAAACCCGGTATGGCATGGGGCAGTGGCTCGCCAACAGCTATTTATAATTCGATGGTCGATGGCATGACGCCCATGTCTATCAAAGGTGCAATCTGGTACCAAGGGTGCTCGAATGCCGGTGACCCTTTGTATGACAAACACATGGAGGCTCTCGTTTCCGGCTGGCGTACGAAATGGGGTTATGAGTTTCCCTTCTACTTCGTGCAGCTTGCCAACTTCCAAGACGCCAGCACTGATCCTGCCAACGTCGGCTGGGGCAAGGTACGCAATCTGCAACTCAATGCCTTCCACGCAATCCCTTCCTGTGGTATGGCCGTGATCATTGACATCGGCGAAGCAAAGAACATCCATCCTCAAAACAAGTTCGATGTAGGCGACCGCCTTGCACGCTGGGCGATGCGCGACATCTATGGCGCAAAAGAGACGGTGGTTTCTGGACCTATTTACAAAGCCATGACGCTCTCGGGCAAGCAAGCCGTCATCTCATTTGATTATGTCTCTGCGAGTGATAAACGCCAGGCCCTGATGGTCGGCAAGAAGGAGGGCAAAGCCCCTACGATCGAAGTCACGGACGGAAAGCTGGAAGGTTTTGCCGTTCAGGACAAGGATGGAAAGTGGAGCTGGGCGAATGCGGTCATCGAAGGCTCGACCGTCGTGGTTACGCATCCAGAAGGCAAGGAACCGACGAACGTCCGTTATGCCTTCCAGAGCAACCCCAAGGCCAACCTTTATAACAAAGAGGGCCTACCTGCTTCCCCATTCACAACTGAGAAGTAAGCCCACCGTCCGGGGGCGACACAGTAGCAGTCGGCAGTTGCAGTTGGCAGTTAATACCCCGAGAACAAACAAAGTAATAACTTTTTAAGGTTTACTCTGTATCCTATTTCCTAGAAATGCGCTTTCTTTAAAAGCGCTTACAGCTCCTTGGGCAACGGCTCTTTGCCTGCTGCAAAAACGAAATAGCATTCGTTTGACCGCGTGGCGAACGAAAAAGGCACGACTCCCTGCTTCCGTAAATCCTCAAGGGATGCTGGCCAGATTGGTAGTCTTGCCTTCTTGCCCACCGACACCAATAGCTTGGGTCCATACCCGAACACACAGGCCTCCGCATTTGAAGGTCCGGATGTCAGACGCACACAATGTCGGTTTTCAACATAAACTCCTCCACTGTAGACAAAGATAGCTTCTGCGACAGCCTGCGTCGTTGCAAGGAATTCATCCTTGCCTGTCAGTGGCAAATCTTTTCCTTCCGCATCCACAGCCTTGACGCTTTCGGCCCAATGCGGTTTGCGTACCTGCAAAATGCTGAGAGGCATTCCAGACAGACAAATACGCTGGCGCAGTATCTCCCCCACGTTGGCAGCAGGCTGTATTTCTGAAATAATTGTTCCTGTTCTATTTGTTACAACGAAATCAAGTACAAAAGGGACGCTCAAAAGCGTGTTCGAGTGACGCACCAGATTCTCCCTGAGGTTGATAAACCCGAGCTGTCCATGGAATGTACAGCACCACACCGCCTCCTCAATAGACCCTTTAAACCCCAGAACGCCTTCCCCGTCACAGATCATACCACGATGACCGAATCCGCCTTTACGCGTCTGATTTTGGAGAAAGTGATTGTATAAGGTCCGTTCCGCCATGGCCCAATAACGCGCCTTGCCGGTGACCCGACCAAGAGCCATGTTCAGGCGAAGCCAATCAGTGATTGCACACCCTTCGTCACGCCCAAACTTCACATGGCATTTCTCCATGATGCCGCCTGCCGGATTCACATAGCCACCCGTCACGAGGTCATCCCAGCGTTTCTCAACTCGTTCCAGGCACGACACATCTTGGGTCGCCTCGTAGAGCAACACGAGCGATACTTGGTTACATAACATGCCGTGGGCATGGTCAATCGGCAGTCGGTCGAACTGTTTGTAAAAGGCTGCCATGGTCACAGCGGTCTCAAGATATTTCCGCTCACCCGTGAGCTTATAGAGCTTCACCAGCCCCTCCATTGCAGGGAAATAACACGTCACATATCCTGCGGCATATGTATCACTGCCGGCATACTCCTTTAGGCGTGCAGGGTCAGCAAAGCGCGGGATAAGGCCAACATAGAAATCGCCGAGTTTGCGCGTAACCGCCAGTAGGGTTGCGTCATTCGGAAACGCACGGCTCGCCTCTACCAGTCCACATAACAGACGCGCATTACCCCACAGGGCGGGCATCATGACACTTGTGTAAATATCTTTATTATCAATGGGCTTCTGCCAGTCAATTCGTCCTGACGCTGCAAAATAGCCCCCCGGACGCTGCTGTACCTGCGCTTCAGCCAGTAGTTGTCTGAAGGCTGGATGCACATGGTAATCGCCACGGGCGTTCAACGCCATGATTTCAATGAAGCGCCCCGAGATGTCGCCAGAAAAATTCTTGAACGGACGAAACCGAATGTTACCCCAGCCAGCATCGTCACATTCGGAGGCCTTTTCGCCAGTGAGATCCGCCCGAATCCATTGGACCGAATCATAAGGAACTAAAGGGAAACGCGCAAGAGAAGCTTTATTTGCCTCACCAATCTCACCACCAAGCGTAACGAGTGGCGCATCTACCGCGCCGAAACAGACGGGCACCACAAGGAGCGCGCTTACTAAAATAATACAATGCCTGATTTCGTTATCCATACACATGAATTTAATCAGTGGTCTGTCTGAATCCCCAACTAATGCGCTAACACAGTAATGCACTAACGCACTTCCCCCCCCCCTATTTGCCCATATCGAACAGCTTTAGGCAGCGCCTGAAGTCTGCTGGCAGAGGGCTATGTGCTTTCAGCGTCTTACCGAGCATCATGGGATGCGGCATCTCGATCTCGCACGCATGAAGCATTTGGCGGGGGATCGTCAGGAGACGTGGATCGCGAGCATACTTGACACCATGGTCGCGGTCGCCGAGGACGGGATGACGTATCGACGCCAGATGGCGGCGAATCTGATGGGTACGTCCCGTTTCGATGCGAATCTTCAGGAAGGTCGCATCCTTCGAAATCGCCTGGCGTGTCAGATGGCTGACCGCACGGTCGCCATCCAGTTCTTGGTCAATGGTGCTTTGCCCCTTGTCCATGGAGCCCCAGACAATCGCCTGATAGAGCTTAGTCACGCGGCGAGTCTTCCAGAGTGCGATCGCCTCCTCACACGCCACACGCGTCTTGGCGAAAAGCATACAACCAGTGGTGTCTCGATCCAAACGATGAACGGCCTGCAGAACACTATTCCCCGTCTGAGTCCGAAGCAACTCCTCAGCACTGCCATCGCCCACGGAAAGCAACCCTGCTGGCTTATCAATCACCAGATAAAAATCATCTTCTATCAACACACGGAGCTTAATGGGTTCTTTCTTCGTTTGCGTTGTCGCTGCGACACTCTGATTTGGAACCTCCACCGTATCCCCTTGATGCAGTTCATGGTGCGCCATCCAGATGCAGCGTCGATTTACCCATATCCGCCGATCATCCATCAGGTTTTTAGCAACCCGTTTGGAAATAGAGAGCTTTTGCGAGAGAAAATCCTGCAAGCGCTTGCCTGCATCAAGTTTAGAGACGACATACGTTGTCACGGCTGGACGTTTTTCATTCATAGATGGTCGTAAGTGTAACAGACCCCTTGAACAAACTCAAGTGCCTACCTTGCTATAGCAGCGTCCCCCCTCCCCGCGGAAGCGCGACTTCATCTGGAGTCAAAAAATTCACTTCCAGCCAATCTCCCTTTTTGATACCGTTAAAATAGTATTTTTTTGAGTGATGGCGGACTGATGAAGAGTCACCTAAAAAACAACTGAAGGAGTCGTGTGAGAAAAACGATTACCATTGAACAATACCCTCTTGGAGGTGTGTTCGCCGAAGAAAAAAAGAAAAACCGTGTCCCATTCATCTACGACTATGTCTGCGACAAAGATGGTGTCACGCTCTGTCAAGTGCTCACCCAAGAACCCTTGATCCATTTTTCAGTGCCCGAGACCTTGGGTGGCTTACCTGTGACCAGCCTGACGGATGAACTCTTTGCTGGCATGGAATCTCTGGTCAGCGTGACGATCCCCAACTCCGTAAACACCATCGAAGGTGGCGCTTTCGCGAAGTGTATTAACTTAAAGAGCATCACGCTCCCGAAAGAGTTGAGAAAGCTAGATGACTTTACCTTTTCTGGCTGTATCTCGCTCGAGTCTATCACATTGCCCCCTCGAATTTTAACGATTAGTGAATATGCTTTTATGAATTGCAAAGCCTTGCAAGAAGTTGTTATCCCTGAAGGTGTCACAGCCATTGAAGAGTCGGCCTTTGCAAAATGTTATTCGCTTCGCTCCGTTAAGGTCCCTGACTCTGTCATCTCTATCGGAGCAAATGCCTTTTCATCCTGCAGGCTACTTTCAGAGATTACCCTTCCTCCCAATCTCATTTACATTGGAAATAAAGCCTTTTCTAACTGCAAATCACTCACTAACCTCATCGTTCCTGAAACAATCTCTGTCCTTGGGTCCTTTGTTTTTGCGGGTTGCAATGCGCTTAAAGAACTCAAGCTCCCCGAGCGTTTCAGAAATCAAATGGATGATCTTTTAAGCGACATCTCAATGGAGGATGACCTCGATCTTGATTCGTAAACGCTAGATTTTTTTGCATTGGCCCTTGACTTCTCTTGCCCATAGGCGTTAAATACTAAAACACAGACGAAAGGAATATGGTTATGGCTAAAAGTTTTGAGTTTGATAAACCGATGAAGGATGGACTGAACCTCTTCAAGGATAACATGGGATTGCTAATCGGAGCCTCCCTTGTGGCTTCACTGCTCTCCGTTTTTACACTGCTCATCATCTCTGGTCCGATGACGGTCGGCATATTTCTCGTCGTGCGCCAATGCCTGAAAAACAAGCAAAACAAGCCCCAGATTGGTGATCTCTTCAAGGGATTTTCCTCTTTTCTAGACTCCTTTCTGTTTACCCTAATCTTTGTCGTTCTTTCCGTAATTTTGGGAATGATTCCCATTATCGGTCAATTAATCAGCTTCCTACTCTGCGCCTTTTACTGGTGGGGCATGATGTTTATCGCTTTTGAAAATCTTTCGATGGGGGCGGCGATCAATAAGCTGATCGAAGAGACAAAAGGCGGGGATTTCTTTTTGCACCTCCTCTTCGCCTTTGTCGCCAACCTGATCGCCGGCGCTGGCATCCTCGCCTGTTGCGTGGGTATCCTCTTTACGGTTCCACTCAGCTACTGCATGATGGTCTGTTGTTATGAGTCGACTTTCGGCAAAGACGCAAAACCCGCTACTGACACACTTGATCCCAGTATCTTTTTAAAGTAACGGATTCAGGTGCTGGAAACGTCATACTAAATGAAACTTTACTGGGTTCAGCTTCCACGGCCTCGAACCGTAGTCTTAGTTGTGGGATCTCTCGCGGCGATGGGTGGCACCATCATGCTACTCCAGCTTTGCGGGATTATGCTTTGCCCCTTGAAGCGCTTGACTGGAATCCCTTGCTTTACCTGTGGTAGCACACGAGCACTGTTTGCACTTGCCCACGGGGAGCTGAAAAGCGCTTTCTTATTACAACCCCTGATCGTATCTCTCGTGCTGATACTGACACCGATTGCCATTGGTTGCCTCTCTACCGCATGGGTTCACCGTCGCCTTCCCTGCCTATCATTGACCTCGACAGAAAAAATAATTCTCTTCATCACTATCCTTTCACTCACCCTGTTGAATTGGGCTTATCTGATTAGGAATATCGATTTATGAGCAAGTTTCAACCACGCGACTACACCCTGACAGAAGAAATCTCGCATAGCGCCATCCATGCCATTGGCAGCCATCTCGGAGCTGCCATGCTCGCGTTGATGATCGTCTTTGGCATACAAAGCGGCACGCATGTCATTT
This sequence comes from Akkermansia muciniphila, assembly GCA_945870145.1. GTDB lineage: Bacteria > Verrucomicrobiota > Kiritimatiellia > RFP12 > UBA1067 > CAIZQW01. Next base: position 2,561 of record CAMBQV010000077.1, on the reverse strand, counting down.
GGAAGGTGGCCAGTGCCACAGTCTTTGGAGCATCAATCATCCTGCTTTACTCCGTTTCCTCCATCTACCATGCCTTAACGCATGACCGTGCCAAAGAGGTCATGGAGATTTTCGATCACATGGCCATCTACCTCCTCATCGCAGGCTCCTATACGCCCTTCACATTGGTGACCTTGCGCGAAGCCTACCCTATCACCGCATGGACAATCTTTGGGATTGTCTGGGGAGTAGCCCTTATCGGTGTTCCAGTGAAAATCTTCACGACCGGAAAATGGCGAAAACTCTCCACCTTGGCCTATATCTTGATGGGGTGGATCGTCATCTTCGCCATAAAGCCACTCCTCGCCACGATGGAGCTTGGTGGAATTATCCTGATCGTAGCCGGCGGACTCTTCTACACACTGGGCACGGTCTTCTATCTCTGGCGAATCATGCCCTTCCACCATGCAGTCTGGCATCTCTTCGTCCTGGCTGGTACGTTCAGCCACTACCTCTGCATCCAATTTTATGTCATGATGAAGCCTTAGTCGCTTTTATCTTTTGACAAAGGGCACACTGAAAACATATACTAGTCAGCCTATTATGTCTACCCAAGTGATTCATCAACGATTTTCAGTTCCCTTTCGCTACCCGGTTCATTTCACACACCGAGTCTTTGCAAAAGAGAATCCGCTCCTCGTCAAAACCCTCTCCCCTCGAAAGGAAGCATCGCCCGCGCGCGTCCTTCTGGTGATCGACGAAGGCGTCACAGACGCCAACCCGACGCTCCTCAAGCAGATCGAGAGTTATTTCACCTCTAACGCGTCACGCATCTCCCTAATCGAGAAACCATTACTTGTCACTGGGGGCGAGCATGCCAAGAACGGCTGGGGGAATGTCCGTGAGATCATGACCCGTGCTTCGATCGGACATCTTGACCGCCACAGTTACATTGTCGCACTCGGCGGAGGATGCGTCCTCGACATGGCTGGTTTTGCAGCCTCGTTGATCCATCGCGGCGTGAGATTACTTCGTATTCCCACCACTGTCCTCGCACAAAATGATGCAGGCATTGGCGTCAAAAACGGGATGAACGATGGCGGCGCAAAGAATTTCATCGGCACATTTTCACCCCCTTATGCGGTCATCAATGACTTCGAGTTCCTCAAGACCTTGTCCCACGATGATTGGATTGGCGGCATTTCAGAGGCTTTCAAAGTCGCCATTATTGCAGATGCTTCATTTTTCAAGAAACTATGTAAAGATGCGGTCCTGCTGAATAAACGCAATCAACCAGCTATGGAGCGGCTGGTCAAGCAGACTGCGGCATTGCATCTGAAACATATCGCGACACATGGCGACCCCTTTGAATTCGGCAGTGCCCGCCCCCTTGATTTCGGTCACTGGGCTGCGCATCGGCTTGAACTGGTCTCAAACTTCTCCCTCTCGCATGGTCTTGCCGTGGGCATTGGCATAGCCCTCGACAGCACCTACGCCATGCTCAAGAAGATGATCACACCTGCAGAGCATCAGGCGATCTTGCGTGGACTCTCTACGTGCGGACTTCCGCTCTACTCGCCACTCCTGCAACGTTCGACCCATGGACAGCTTGACATTCTGGACGGAATCGAACAATTCCGAGAACACCTCGGTGGAAAGCTTTGCATCACACTCCCCTGCCCCCTCGGCTCAAAACGTGAAGTCCATACCTTGGACATCAAGCTGATGGTGCAAGCGATTGAGATGCTGAGCAAAGCGGAATGTCCCACTCCCTAACCAGTCTATTCTCTGAGCGTTTCCACTCAGAACTGCCACGGCACGTCACTTCTGGAATACGTCTTGCCACGCCCACCTTGCCGGGCGCCTCTACGGCATTGGCCTCTGTCGCATTATCCCAGTTAACTCCCTCTGGACTGACGCTCATCATCACGCCCAGCACAACTGCACAGGAACGCATTTATGGCGATCTCTGCTCGCTCGGACGCGAAAGCGGTCTCACACCCCTCCTCTTCCCCTTTTACAACGAGACAGACACAGAGGCAATGGGGCTGCGCTTAAACGTGCTGCGGTCTTTACGCGCTCGCGCAGAGCTTCCTGCAAGCAAAGAAAGGAAGTCTCCTCTTGTCATTAGCGCCTCCATACAGGCTCTCCTTCAGCCTATTCCAGATCCGGACGCGGTGCAGCAACTTTCAGTCACATTGCGTGTGGGCGACTCTGTCCAGTTTGACCAACTGGTCACGCACCTTGTCCTGACCGGCTATGTGCGTGTGGTTGAGGTTGACTCCCCGGGCCAGATTGCTGTGCGTGGTGGTATTCTAGATCTCTGGCCCCCTGCGACGCCGCAACCCTGGCGCGCGGAATTTTTCGGCTCTGAACTTGAGTCCCTGCGCCTCTTTGATCCCGCGACCCAATGCTCTATCGAAGAGGGCAAATCCCTCTGGATACCTCCCTGCTCAACTGAACGCCTTCCCACAGTCCAACTACTCTCGCTTCTTCCTCGCCATGCTGCGCTGATCTGGTTCGAGCATGACCAGATTCAGCACTATCTCTCCTTACCATCCGAGGACGAAAGCCCTTTGCCA